>DATDCV010000306.1:0-48891 GCA_036524155.1 Verrucomicrobiia bacterium | reverse complement strand
GACGGAGTTACTATTGCTTCGGACTTTGCTCCCCAGTTCCCGCAGCAGTTTGCCGATACCTCCTACGGCCTCGGGCAGGAGATGCAGGTCACGCGTCTGGTGACCAGCAATGCCGTCGCCCGCGTCCACATCCCGACCAATGGAAACCTGGGATTGACCTGGAGCGCGAAAACATTCAACGACTCCGGATGGCAGGCGGCCACCAACGGCGTCGGCTACGAAACCTACGTCCCCGGGTTCTCCGTTCGCAACATAATTGCCAACTCGAGCGTCTGCGATCTCACCACCGCCCTTGCCGTGCTGGACGATCCCGCCCGCCAGACCGCGGTCTTCACCGCAAACCCCGCGGTTGTCAATTACCTCAATACCGGCAGTGGCGAGCACTTCGGCAACGATGCCACCTTACCCGGCCTCACGATCAATGTCGACCAGGACAATTATGTCACGGAAGCCACCGGCGTGATTACAATTCCGACCTCGACCAACTGGACTTTCGGCGTGAACAGCGACGACGGGTTCCGGGTCACCCTCGGCAGTTACACCTTTGATTATCCAGCACCGCGGGCTCCGGGTGACTCCTTCGCCACATTTTATCTCCCGGCGGGTGATTACCCGGTTCGCCTCGTCTTCTACGAGTGCGGCGGCGGCTCGGAGGTGGAGTTCTTTGCCGCGCCGGGAAGCTTCGGTTCCTGGACCTCGGGCTTTGCGTTGGTCGGCGCCCCTGACGGGCTGCCGGTCAAATGCCTGCCCGGGTCCGCCGCCACTGCCACCCTTAGGCCACTCATCTCGACCGATGTTCAGGCCCAAATGGCCGGCAGATCCAGTTCCGCCTACGCCCGGATTCCCTTCACGCTTACCGACCCGGCGGTCTTCACCTCGCTTACGCTTCGGATGAAGTATAACGACGCCTATGTTGCCTACCTGAACGGCACGGAGGTCGCGCGCGCCAACTTTTCCGGCACGCCTCAATGGAATTCCGTCGCCACCCAACCCCGGTCGGTGGCCAATGCCCTGACCTATGAGGACGTCGACCTCACCAGCCGGCTTGGTTTGCTCCAGGCTGGGGCGAACGTCCTCGCCATTCAGGGTCTCAACGATTCCGTCGCCGGCAGCCAATTCGTCGTTCTGGCCGAATTGCTTGAAAACAAACTGCTGGGCATCTCGACTAATCATTATTTTGGGACCCCAACCCCCGGCACATTCAACAGCCTCGACTACGTCGCCTTCGTCAGCGATCTCAAGTTCTCGCCCGATCGCGGTTTCTTCCTCAATACGAACATCTCAGTCACGGTCACGAGCGCTACACCGGGCGTCACCATCCGCTACACCAGAGACGGCAGCGCGCCCACGACCACCACCGGCCAGCTTTACACCGGTGCCATACCCATTAACACTACCACGACCCTGCGCGTGATCGGCTATCGCGATGGGTTTCAGCCTTCGATCGTCGAAACCCACACCTACGTGTTTCTCGACGCCGTTCAGCGCCAGAGCACCAACGTCAATTACGTGGGCGGCTCCTCGGGCGATTACACCCTCAGTCCCGCCGTAACCCAGACGCCTCCTTACCGTGATACCTTCACCAATGACCTGCTCAGCGTGCCCACTCTCAGCATCTCCGTCGCGTGGGAGGATTTCTTCGGGCCCAACGGCATCTGGTCCAACCCGCAAGGCCAGGGCGTCGCGTGGGAGCGCCCCTGCTCCGCCGAATACATCCGGACCGACGGCAAGAAAGGCTTCAGTGTCAACTGCGGGCTGCGCGTCCAGGGTGGCGTCAGCCGCACCATGGTGGCCAAACACAGTCTTCGACTCCTATTCAAGAGCATGTATGGCCCCGGTAAACTGAAATACGACCTGTACCCGGATTCACCCGTGCAGGAGTTCGACACGCTGAGCCTCCACGCCGGCTTCAATGATCAATGGCTCTGGCTCGGCGCCGGCGCCACCCTCCAACGCGACCTGTTCTGCCGCGAAACTCAAAATGCCACGGGCGGTTATGCCGGACACGGCACTTATGCCCACCTCTACGTGAATGGTCTTTACTGGGGCCTCTACAACATCGGCGAGAAGAGCGACGACTCGTTCGCGGCGAGCTACCTGGGCGGCGAAAAAGAGGAATACGATGCCTTTACCGCCGACGAGCAAATTGCCGGTACCCCCGATGCCTGGAATGCCATGCTCGCCATCGCCGACGCCGGCATTACCACCGACACGGCTTACACCAATCTGTCTCGTTACCTCGATGTTCCGAACTTCATCAATTACATGTTGATGAATTTCTACGTCGCCAACGTCGATTGGCCCTACCACAACTGGACGGCGGCCCGGCGCCGCGTCACCGGCGCCGGCTTCTGCTTCTTCAGTTGGGATGCGGAGTGGGTGCTCGGGGTCGGAAGCGACCCGTCCACCGACCGGACCGGCATCGGCAGCGGTGACGGCGCTCCCGGAAGGCTCTACGCCGGCCTGCGCTCCCACCCCGAATTCCGGAGGCTCTTCGGCGATCTCGCCCAAAAGCACTGTTTCAACGGCGGTGCCCTCAGCCCGGCTGTCACTTCAGCCCGATGGGAGGCCCGAACACTCGAAATCGACCGCGCCATCGTCGGTGAAGCGGCCCGGTGGGGTGGTGGCACCTATACCCGCGAAACCTGGCTCACCGCCGAGGACCAGGTCCGCTCCTGGTTTCCGCAGCGCACCGCCACTCTCATCGCGCAGCTTCGCAATGCCGGCCTGTTCCCACAGCTCAACGCGCCGGGCCTCATCCCGTTCGGGGGCCTGGTGGTGCCCGCCTCCCAGATCGTCCTGACCAACCCCAACACGTCGGGATCCATTTACTACACGACTGACGGCTCTGACCCGCGTTTGTGGGGCGGTGCTCTTGCCTCCTCTGCCAGGCTCTGCACCGGCCCGCTCACGATCACCAACGCCACGTTCGTCCGCGCCCGTGTCCGCAGCGGCACCGAGTGGAGCGCTCTGCTCGAAACCCCTTTCTACATTATCCAGGACTTCAGGCCCCTTGCCATCACCGAGCTGATGTTTAATCCGCCAAATCTTGGCAGCACCAACGGCGACCAGTTCGAGTTCCTCGAACTCAAGAACACCGGCACGAATGTCCTGGATCTCTCCGGCCTCCAGTTCACGGACGGCATCACCTTCGCGTTCACAAACCAAGCACGACTTTCACCTGGCCAGTTCTTTGTGCTCGTTCGCAACCCCGCTGCTTTTGCTATGAAATACCCGGGTGTTCGCGTCGACGGTGTCTACACAGGCAAACTCGACAATGCGGGCGAAAAGGTCACCCTGGCCCATGTTCTGGGTACGAACATCTACTCGTTCACCTACAACCAGCGACCTCCCTGGCCCGTTACGCCGGACGGTTACGGCTTCTCCCTGGTGCGCGCCGATCCTGCCGGCGACCCTGGTTTCGCCTCGAGCTGGCGCGCCAGCACCTACCCCGGCGGTTCCCCGGGTGCGGATGATCCGCCCCCGAACATCGCACCGGTGGTGATTAACGAGATCCTCACCCACACGGACCCGCCTCAGGCCGACACAATTGAACTCTATAACCCCACTCCCACCAACGCACCGATCGGCGGCTGGTTCCTTTCCGATGATGCCGCAGCTCCTAAAAAGTTCCGCATCCCTGATGGCACCATCATTCCTCCTCACGGTTTTGCCGTCTTCACCGAGGCGGATTTCAACCCGACGCCCGGGGTGCCGCCCAGCTTCGTCCTAAACTCGTGGGGCGAGTCCGTCTATGTCTTCAGCGGCGATGCTTCGACCGACCTCACAGGCTACAACCATGGTCTCGAATACGGGCCCGCAGCCAATGGCGTCAGCTTTGGCCGGTATGTCATCAGCACCGGTGAGGAACAATGGCCAGCCCAGACCGTTTTCACGCCGGGGACAAACAACGCCGGCCCCCGCATTGGCCCGGTGGTCATCAACGAAATCCTTTATCATCCCGCGCCGGGCTACGATGAATTCCTCGAACTCTATAACCTCAGCGGCGCGTCAGTGCCGCTCTACGATCCCGCGTTCCCGACCAACGGGTGGCACCTGAACGGCCTCGGTTACAGTTTCCCCTCGGGCACGACTCTAACCCCGGGAGCCTTCATGCTGTTAGTCCCTATTGACCCCGCAGTCTTTCGCGCCAAGTACAATATCGCCCCAACGGTTCAAATCCTCGGACCCTACCCTGGCACCCTGCAAGACAGCGGCGAACGGCTCCGCCTGGAACGGCCCGACGCCCCGGACACCAACGGGGTCGCCTACATTGTCGTGGATGAGGTTCGCTACAATGATAAGGCTCCGTGGCCTCCGGGGGCTAACGGCGACGGTCCTTCGTTGCAGCGTCATCTGCCGATTGACTATGGCAATGAGCCAACCAATTGGTTTGCCTCGGGAATTACGACCGGCGCCCTCAACGCCTTCAACCTGCCGCCGACCTGCACCCTGGTCTCCCCGGCCGACGGTTCCGTCTACACCGCCCCTGTCGCCATCTCCTTGCGGGCCACCGGGGTGGACCTCGACGGCACCATCGCTCGCATCGAGTATTACGATAGCGATGTCAAAATAGCCGAGGTTACCAACCTGCCCTATACGTTCACGTGGACCAATGCGAGTATCGGCACGCACCGACTTCTTGCCAAAGCTCGCGACAGCAGCCTCGCCGTCGGCGTGTCCGCCGCAGTCACAATTACTGTGAACCCGCCGCCCGTCGGCAACGGCACCGGCCTCCAAGGCGATTACTACGACAATATCGACTTCACCGGTACCCTGCTCCGCCGCACCGACCCCGTCGTCAATTTCAACTGGGACAGCGGGTCGCCTGACCCGTCCATCGGGGCCGACACTTTCTCGGTTCGCTGGACCGGGAAAGTCCAGCCACGCTACACGGGTACCTTCACCTTCTACACCACCAGCGACGACGGTATCCGCCTTTGGGTGAACAACCAAATCGTCATCAATAACTGGACCGACCACGCGCCGACCGAAAATGCCGGCTCCATTGCCCTCCAGGCCGGCCGCTTCTACGACATCAAAATGGAGTTCTATGAAAACGGCGGCGGCGCCGTCGCCCAGCTCTCCTGGTCGGGCCCGAACGTGCCTAAGGAGATCATCCCCACGACACAACTGTACCTGCCATCGACCCAAAACCAGCCGCCCACGATCACGCTCTCCAATCCGTCGCCCGGCAGCACCTTTGTCTCCGGCTCGACGATCAATGTCGGAGCCGACGCGTTCGATCCTGACGGTTCCGTTGCCCGCGTCGATTTCTATTCCGGCGCAAGCAAGTTGGGCACCGTGACGACCGGCCCGTACATTTGCGTCTGGAGCAATGCCCTACCCGGCAATTATCCACTCTCCGCCGTGGCCACTGATAACGGCGGGCTGAGTTCCACCTCCGCACCTGTCGCGATTAGCGTAGTAGCTGGTGTCGTCACGAACATTGCCCTGGTCGACAGGGGCTCACTCTGGAGCTACCGCGATACCGGCGAAAACCTTGGGAGCGGCTGGCCCATGATCGCCTTCAACGACACGGCGTGGTCCACCGGGCACGCGCGCCTCGGCTACGGTAACGGCGGCGAAAGCACTCCCATCGGCTACGGTCCGAATCCTTCGGCGAAGTATATCACCACTTACTTCCGGCAAACCTTTACTATCGCTGACCCCACCGTTTTCCAGGCGTTGAATCTCAATGTCCTTCGTGATGACGGTGTCATCGTTTATGTCAACGGCTCGCCGGTTTACCGCAACAACATGCCCGCCGACCCAGTCGGCTATCTCACGCTTGCCCTCACCAATGCCACCGGTATCGATGCCACCAACCAGTACTACACCGTGGCCATCGATCCCGGCTATCTCGTGTTCGGTACCAATGCCGTCGCGGCCGAAATGCACCTCTGTAGCGCCGCCGCCCCGAGTCTCAACTTCGATCTCCAACTCACCGGCACACGCAGTTTTATCGCCCCCGCCATCACAACTCCGCCGCAGTCGCAATCAGCCTCGGCCGGTTCGGCCGCGGGCTTCTCTGTGGTCGCTCAAGGCACCGCGCCCCTCGCTTATCAGTGGCGTTTCAATGGCACCGAACTCGCCGGTGCGACCGACACCACCCTTCTACTGCCTTACTTGGTCCCTGAGCAGGCCGGCAGTTACAGCGTCCGCGTGTCCAACCCCGGCGGGTCGGTCACGAGCCTTCCCGCCACCCTCACCGTCACCGCGCCCGATTCGGACGGCGACGGAATGCCAGACTATTGGGAGATCGCCCACGGCCTTAATCCTCAGATCAATGATGCCAACCTCGACCCTGACCACGATGGGATGAGCAACCTTTTGGAGTACCTCGCCGGTACCGATCCCCACGACCCAAACAGTGTGTTCCGTCTCGATCTCCTGAGCGATCGCCACGGCAGCCTCAGCCTCCAATTCCAAGCGATCTCGAACCGCACCTATACCGTCCAGTCCTCCACCGGATTCGGGGCCTGGGCCCAACTTACCAATGTCCCCGCTGCTACGACGAACCGCGGCGTTGTGGTCCCGGTCCTCCCAGCCGATTCCCACCGCTATTACCGGCTCGCGACACCGTGAACAAAACCGCACCTTCATAATGTAAAGCTTGACCGCCCGAGAGCATTAGGATGCAATCTACTCGAGCGGTCTTCGCCTGAGTGGATATTGAACTCTTCCACTACAAAAGATGGTGAACTTTTGCCAACGCTGGTGAAGTCGCATAAGCAGCTTGGCTGCAAATTGTGGTCGCTCGGATAAACACGGCTTTGGCAGAGTTCATACCCGGGCGGCTATGTGACACCTCCACGCCCGAAAACTGCGGTTTGCGGTGCTTTCGGTGGTGAAACCCGAAGTGACATGACGATAATAAAATGAATTCTACTTCTACCATTCAAAAACCGTTCAGTTCGGTTAATCGACAAGTGGTGCGCCATCCGCTGGATTCCATTTTCGCCCCGAAATCGGTCGCGGTTGTCGGAGCCACCGAGAAGGTCGGCAGCGTCGGCCGCACGGTGCTCTGGAACCTGATGAATACGCCGTTTGGCGGGCCGATTTATCCCGTGAACCCGACGCGCGGCAGCGTGCTGGGCATCAAGGCCTACCAGAAGCTCTCAGCGTTGCCGGAAAAGCCGGAACTGGTGGTGGTGACCACTCCGGCAGCGACGATCCCGGCGATCATCGGCGAAGCGGCCGATCTGGCGATCCCGGGTGCCGTGGTCATTTCCGCGGGTTTCAAAGAGACCGGTCCGGCCGGGGCGGAGCTCGAGCGGCAACTGCTCGCTCACGCGCGGCGCGGGAATATGCGGCTGGTGGGGCCAAATTGTCTTGGCGTCATGAACCCCATTACGGGCGTGAACGCGACGTTCGCCGCCGGCATCGCCCGCCGTGGGAATGTGGTTTTCATCAGCCAGTCGGGCGCGCTCTGCACGGCCGTGCTCGATTGGTCCATCCGTGAAGAGGTCGGGTTCAGCGCGTTTGTGTCCATTGGGTCGATGCTGGACGTAGGCTGGGGCGACCTCATCAGTTATTTCGGCGATGATCCCAACACAAAGAGCATCGTCATTTATATGGAGACCATCGGGGATGCGCGGTCGTTTCTCTCTGCCGCCCGCGAGGTCGCGTTGACGAAGCCGATCATCATCATCAAACCCGGCCGGACCGAGGGCGCCGCCAAAGCCGCCGCTTCCCATACCGGTTCATTAACCGGGTCCGATGACGTCCTGGAAGCTGCTTTCCGCCGCTGTGGCGTCTTGCGCGTCAACCAGATCTCGGACCTGTTCAACATGTCCGAGGTCCTCGGCAAACAGCCGCGCCCCCAGGGCAACCGGCTGACCATCATCACCAACGCCGGTGGACCGGGCGTGCTGGCCACCGACGCTTTGCTGACTACCGGCGGCGCGCTGGCCGAGGTTTCGAAAGAGACCATGGACGAACTCAACAAGTTCCTGCCGGCGGTTTGGAGCCATAACAATCCGATCGACGTGATCGGCGATGCCGGCCCCGACCTCTATGCCAAAACGCTCGAAACCGCCGGTCGCGACCCGAACAGCGACGGTCTGCTGGTGATCCTCACGCCGCAGGCGATGACCGATGCGAGCGCCACCGCCGAAAAGCTCAAGGCCTTCGGCCACATCAGCGGCAAGCCGGTCCTCGCCAGTTGGATGGGCGGCAACGAGGTTGCGGCGGGCGAAGCCATCCTCAACCGCGCCGGCGTGCCGACGTTCGCTTATCCGGACACCGCCGCGATGGTGTTCACCGCGATGCATCAGTACAACGAAAACCTGCGCGCGCTTTATGAGACGCCGGAGCCTTCGGCCGACCCGGCGGACATCGAGTCGGGCCGCGCCCGGGCACAGGCGCTCGTCGAGACGATCCGCAAAACCGGCCGCACGATCCTCACCGAAGCCGAATCCAAGGACCTGCTTGGCTGTTACGGCATCCCGACGGTGGTGACAAAAATTGCCAAGACCGAGGCCGCCGCGGTCAAGATGGCCACGCAGATTGGTTTCCCCACCGTGCTCAAACTCTACTCCGAGACAATTACCCACAAGACCGATGTCGGCGGTGTGCAGCTCAACCTGAAGAACGAGGACGACGTGCGGGCCGCCTTCAACGAAATCAAGAAGGCGGTGACGGAAAAGAAAGGCGCCGAGCATTTCCAGGGCGTGACCGTGCAAAAAATGATAAAACTCAGCGACGGCTACGAGTTGATCCTGGGAAGCAGTATCGACCCGCAGTTCGGCCCTGTGCTGCTGTTCGGCATGGGCGGCCAATTGGTTGAGGTGTTCAAAGATAAGGCGCTTGGCCTGCCGCCGCTGAATACGACCCTGGCGCGGCGCATGATCGAGACCACCAAAATCTATAAAGCCCTCAAAGGCGTCCGCGGCCGCAAACCCGTCGATATGACGGCCCTGGAACGGCTGATGGTTGGCTTCAGCCAGTTGGTCGCCGAGCAGAAGTGGATTAAGGAGATCGACATCAACCCGCTCTTTGCTTCCGGCGACGACCTGGTGGCGCTCGATGCGCGGGTGATCCTGCACGACCCGGCCACCACCGAGGACCAACTGCCCAAGCTTGCCATCCGCCCCTACCCCACACAATACGTCGAGTCCTGGAAACTAAAGAGTGGTCCCCAAGTCACCATCCGCCCGATCCGGCCCGAGGACGAACCCGCCATGGTCGTGTTCCACGAGACGCTCTCGGAACGCAGCGTCTACCTGCGTTACTTTACCGCGCTGAAATTGCAGCAGCGTGTCGCTCACTCCCGGTTGCTCCGGATTTGCTTCAACGACTACGACCGCGAGGTCGCGCTGATCGCCGAGCGCAACCTCGGCAAAGGCAAGTACGAGATCCTCGGGGTGGCGCGCATGAGCAAAGTCCATGGCTCCGACGCCGCCGAGTTCGCGGTGGTGGTTACCGACAAATACCAGAACAAGGGCCTCGGAACCGAGTTGACCAAACGCCTGATCGACATCGCTCGGAACGAAAAGCTGAAGAAGCTGATCGCCTACACGTTGCTCGAAAATCACGAAATGCAAAAAATGTGCACGAAACTGGGGTTCCAAGTGACGCGCGCCACTCAGGACTCGGAATGCGTGATCGAAATGAACCTTTGAAAACCACCTCTCCTACGCCAGAATACAGATTGATTTATTTATTATGACTGCATCCAATTCCTCACCGGTTCTCGGCAAAACCAAAGCGGCCTCCTCCGCTCCCAAAGCCAAGAAGTACAAAACGCTGGACGGGAACGAGGCGGCGGCCCACGTCGCCTACCAGGTCAACGAAGTGATGGCCATCTACCCCATCACCCCCTCCTCGCCCATCGCCGAATGGTGCGACCAGTGGGCTTCCGAAGGCAAACGCAACCTCTGGGGCACCATCCCCTCGATCGTCGAAATGCAGAGCGAAGGCGGCGCCGTCGGGGCCGTCCACGGTTCCCTCCAAACCGGCAGCCTCAGCACCACCTTCACCGCCTCCCAGGGCTTGCTGCTGATGATCCCGAACATGTTCAAGATTGCCGGCGAACTGCTGCCCACGGTCTTCCACGTCACGGCGCGGACCGTCGCGGCCCATGCCCTCTCCATCTTCGGCGACCACAGCGACGTCATGGCCTGCCGCTCCACCGGCTGGGGTATGCTCGCCGCCGGGTCCGTCCAGGAAACCATGGATTTTGCGCTCATCGCCCAGGCCGCGTCCCTGCGCTCCCGCATCCCCTTCGTCCATTTCTTCGACGGCTTCCGCACCTCCCATGAGGTCTCCAAGATCGAGGTGCTGTCGAAGGAGGACATCGCGGCCCTGATTGATGACCAGCTTATTGCGGCGCATCGCGCCCGCGCAATGTCCCCTGACCACCCGGTGCTGCGCGGCTCCGCGCAGAACCCGGATGCCTATTTCCAGGCGCGGGAAACCGTCAACCCCTACTACGCGGCCTGCGCGGACCTGACCCAGAAGGTCATGGACGATTTCGCCGCCCAGGTGGGCCGCAAGTACAGCGCGTTCGAGTACGTCGGCGCGCCCAACGCCGATCGCGTGGTGGTGCTAATGGGCTCCGGCTGTGAGGCCGCACATGAAGCCGTCGATTACCTGGTGAAACGGGGCGAGAAGGTCGGCATCGTCAAGGTGCGCCTGTATCGTCCTTTCGACAGCAAACGCTTTGTCGCCGCCTTGCCGGCTTCCGTCAAATCGATTGCAGTGCTTGACCGCACCAAGGAACCCGGCGCCATGGGCGAACCGCTTTACCAGGATGTCGTCGCGGCCCTGTTCGAGGCTGTTTCTTCCAGCTCAGAGAAGCTAACCCAGCTCCCCAAAGTCCTCGGCGGCCGGTACGGCCTCTCCTCGAAAGAGTTCACGCCCGCGATGGTCAAAGCGGTATTCGACAACCTCGCGCAAACGACACCCAAAAACAACTTCACCATCGGCATCACCGACGACGTTTCCCACACCAGCCTGCCTTGGGATCAGGAGTTTTCGACCGAGCCCGACAGCGTCATCCGCGCGATGTTCTACGGGCTGGGGGCCGACGGCACCGTCGGCGCCAATAAGAACTCGATCAAGATCATTGGCGAAGAAACGCCAAACTTTGCCCAGGGTTACTTCGTTTACGATTCGAAGAAATCCGGTTCGATGACCGTCTCCCATCTGCGATTTGGACCGGAGCCCATCCGCTCAACCTACCTCATCACGAAAGCGAACTTTGTCGCCTGCCACCAACCCGTGTTCCTCGAGCGGTATGACATGGTCAGCAACCTCGTGCCGGGCGGCTGTTTCCTGCTCAACACCCCGTTCTCGAAAGACGACATCTGGGCGCAGCTCCCCACACCGGTCCAACAGGCGCTCATCGATAAGAAGGCCCGATTTTATGTGATCGACGCCACCAAGGTCGCGCGGGAAAGCGGCATGGGCGGCCGCATCAACACCATCATGCAGGTCTGCTTCTTCGCCCTTTCGGGCGTGCTGCCCAAGGACGAGGCCATCGAGGCCATCAAGGACTCGATCCGTTACACCTACGGCAAAAAAGGCGAGGAGATCGTCCAGATGAACCTCAAAGCCGTGGACAATACCCTGGCCCACCTTTACCAGGTTCAGGTCCCCACCAAGGTCAACGGCACGGGCGGGCTTGTTCCCGCCATCGCCCCGAACGCCCCCGAATATGTGCGGAACGTGCTCGGCAAACTCGCCGCCGGGCGCGGCGACGAGTTGCCGGTTAGCGCATTCGCCTGCGACGGTTCGTTCCCGACCGCCACGGCCCAGTACGAGAAACGCAACCTCGCGCTGGATATCCCCGTTTGGGACGCCGCCGTCTGCATCCAGTGCATGAAATGCGTCGCCATTTGCCCGCACGCCACTATTCGCGCCAAAGTGTATGAGACCAAAGACCTCGCCAGCGCGCCGGCCACGTTCAAATCGACGGATGCCCGGGCGCCGGAGTGGAAAGGATTGAAATGGACGCTGCAGATCGCCGCCGAAGACTGCACGGGCTGTGCGCTGTGTGTCGAGGTCTGCCCCGCCCGTAACAAGACCGAGACCAAGCTCAAGGCGATCAACATGCGCCCTCAGGCGCCGCTGCGCCTCCAGGAACGGGACAACTGGGATTTCTTCCTCCAACTGCCCGAGTTCGATCGCCGCAAGCTCAAGATCTCGACCCTGCGCCAGCAACAGGTGATGCGACCGCTGTTCGAGTTCTCCGGCGCCTGCGCCGGCTGCGGCGAGACCCCGTATCTGAAGCTCTTGACGCAGTTATTCGGCGACCGCGCCATCATGGGCAACGCGACGGGTTGCTCCTCCATTTATGGCGGCAATCTCCCCACCACCCCTTACGCGGTCAACGCCGACGGCCGTGGGCCGACCTGGTGCAACTCGCTCTTCGAAGATAACGCCGAGTTCGGCCTGGGCTTCCGCGTGTCGATTGACAAACAGAAGGAGTTCGCAGGCGAACTGCTGCAAAGACTCGCCGGAACTATCGGCCAGGATCTGGTGACCGGAATCCTGACGGCCAACCAGACCGACGAGGCCGGCATTTACGACCAGCGCGAGCGGGTTGCCACTCTCAAACAGAAACTGCAAAACCTCGACAGCAAGGACGCCAAGCTCCTACTCAGCCTCGCCGATCAACTCGTTCGCAAGAGCGTTTGGATCATCGGCGGCGACGGCTGGGCCTACGACATCGGCTACGGCGGGCTCGACCACGTGTTGGCCAGCGGCCGCGACGTCAACGTCCTGGTGCTCGACACCGAAGTCTATTCCAACACGGGTGGTCAGTGCTCGAAATCGACGCCACGCGGCGCGGTCGCCAAATTCGCCGCGGGTGGAAAGCCGGGTGGCAAGAAAGACCTCGGCCTCATCGCGATGACCTACGGGCACATCTATGTCGCCAGCGTCGCCATGGGCTACAAGGACGAGCATACGCTCAAGGCGTTCCTGGAAGCCGAGTCGTATCCGGGACCGTCCCTGATCATCGCCTACAGTCATTGCATCGCGCACGGCATCGCGCTCGACGCCGGCATCGGCGCCAAACAGCAAAAACTCGCCGTCGAGTCCGGCCAGTGGCTGCTCTACCGGTTCGACCCGCGTCGGGCCGAACGCGGCGAAAACCCGCTGCAACTCGACTCCGCCGCCGCCAAGGCCAAGGTTCAGGATTACCTGCTCTCGGAAAACCGTTTCAAGATGCTCACCAAGAGTAAACCCGAAGATGCCAAGAAGCTCTTCGCCCTGGCGCAGGTCGATGCCGACCGCCGTTGGAAGCTGTACCAATACATGGCCGCGCGCGACCTTAAACCCGCCGCCCCGGCCCCGGCCAAAACCCAGAGCACCGTCGACCAACAACCATAACGAACCGACTCTCCTGAGCAGCGACACCAGTCGCGGCTCATCCCCTCTCTCCGCCTGCGGGGAGAGGGCCAGGGAGAGGGGTTCCAAATAATCCAAACCAATCTAGGCGCTAACACTCGAACATTCTCGTTTTATGGATCTATCAACAACCTACCTGGGACTGAAACTCCGCACCCCGCTTGTGCCGGCGGCTTCGCCGCTCTCCGAAGAAATCGATTCGATCAAACAGATGGAAGACAATGGCGCTTCGGCAGTCGTTCTGTATTCCCTGTTTGAAGAGCAACTTCGCCAGGAAAGTGTGGAGCTGGCCAGCCATCTCCAGCACGGCACCGAGAGCTTTGCCGAGGCCCTGACGTATTTCCCTGAACCCGAGGAGTTCCGCCTTGGTCCGGATGAATATCTCAAGCACATCGCCAACGCCAAGAAAGCTGTCCGTATCCCCATTATCGCCAGCCTCAACGGCTCTTCAGCCGGGGGCTGGACCCAGTACGCCAAGGGCATCCAGCAAGCCGGCGCCGATGCTCTCGAACTCAACATCTATTACATCCCGACCGACATGGACCTCACGTCGGCCCAAATCGAGCAGACCTACCTCGACATCCTGAAGTCGGTCAAGTCCACCGTCAGTATCCCGGTCGCCGTCAAACTCAGCCCCTTCTTCACCAACTTCGCCAACATGGCCCAGCGGCTCGACCAGGCCGGCGCCAACGGGCTGGTCCTTTTCAACCGTTTCTATCAGCCCGACATCGACCTCGAGAGCCTCGAGATCAAGCCCAACATCCTGCTGAGCACACCGATGGCCATGCGCGTTCCTTTGCGCTGGATCGCCCTGCTTTACGGCAAGCTCCGGGCCAGCCTCGCCGCCACCAGCGGCGTCCACCGTGCCACCGATGCCCTCAAGATGTTGATGGCCGGCGCCGACATCACCCAGCTCTGCTCCGCCCTGCTCCGCCACGGCGTCCGCCAAATCGGGGTCGTCGAGCGCGACATGATCGCCTGGATGGAAGAGCACGAATACGAATCGGTCAGCCAGCTCAAGGGTAGTCTCAGCCAGAAGAATTGCGCCGACCCCAGCGCCTTCGAGCGCGCTCAGTACATGCGCGCCATTTCCCAGTTGCCCGCGTCCTGATCCGCCACGGCGCTCCCTGTGCCGCCGCGCGTCGAAACGCCCGGCGGCTTTTTGTTTCAAGAGCGCATCGCGACTCGAAAAGACCCGTACGAATGCGCGCGTTCCCGAAACTCCGGGGCCCCGCGTCCTGCCAACGTGTCATTTCAAGGCCTTCACCGGGCGTGCCGGTGGGGGCGGGATCGTGACGGGCTTGAGGCGGATCTGCTCTCGCAGATATTCCACGGCAGCCTTCAGCTGAGCGTCTTCCCCAAGGAAGGTGGCGTGGGGAAGGTTGTCCACGATGATATCGGGGTCGACGCCATGGCCTTCGATAAGCCATTTACCTTCCGGTCCGTAAACCCCGGTTTCGGCCGCGGACGCAATGCCCCGATCCACCAGCCAATTGTCAAAGCTGAGCCAGATTTCACCACCCCAGGTGCGGGTCCCGATCACCTTGCCTAACCCCAACCGTTTGAAGCCTTCGCTAAACGCCTCGCCATCGGAAGCGGTATGTTCGTCGCACAAGGCCACCATGTGCCCGCGGAAGGCATACTGCATATTCCACGTGGGGTTTCCAACCCGCGGTTGCCAGTAAAACCACGCTTTGCGCATCAGTTTCTCCAAAACCCAACTGTCGATGTTGCCGCCTCGGTTGTGCCTCACATCAACGATCAAACCTTTCCGGTTGAACACGGGATAGAAGTTCTTAGCCCAGGCGGCGATGTCGTCCGCTCCCATAGCTCGCAGGTGCACGTAGCCGATCTCTCCCTGTCCCCACGCCTCTACCTTCTGCCGGCGCGAGTATTCCCAGTCGTCATATCGCAAGTCGCTTTCTTTTTCGAGGGTCATCGGCACCACAACAACATCCTTCGGCGCATTGGTGGCCGGCAGTTTGACACTCAGCAACACCTGCTGGCCCGCCTGGTTCCGCAGCAGGGCAGACGGGTCGGGCGCCGATAAAGCCGGCACACCGTTGATCGCGAGAATCACCGCGCCTTCCCTTATGTCCACCGTCGGCCGCGCCAATGGAGAACTGCGTTCCGGATAGTCCGGATCCGATTGGTACACATACTCGACCCGGAACCCGCCCTGGGCTTCATCGCGAACGAGCACGGCCCCAAGCCCGCCCGGCCTGATCCGGTCTGAGCCCTCCCGGAAATCGCCGCCGCGGACGAAAATATGGAGAGCAGACAGTTCGCCGACCATGTCGGCGATCAGATCGTTCAATTCCGCCCGGTCGGTCACCCGGGCGGCTAGCGGCAGGTATTTGTCCCGGATGGCCGGCCAATCCACACCGTGCATGTTGCGGTCGTAGAAATAGTCTCGCATCAACCGCCACGATTCCACGAACATTTGCCGCCATTCTTCGCCCGGGTCCAGCGAGAAGGTCCAGTTTTTCAAGTCCACGCTCTTCTCGAGTTTGACCTCGGCCCCGGCGCCCACGATGTAAAAAGCGTCCTCCTTGCGGATGAGCAGTTTCTTGCCGTCGTCCGACAACTCGTAGCTCCTAACCTCCTCGGCGAGGGTCTTGGGCTTCGGCTCGTCATTGGTGATTTCCACGGTCTTGAGCCTGGCTTTCGCATCGCGGCCAAGCCCTCGCTCCAGCCAATAGAGGTGTTTGTCATTCAAGGTGAGCTCAGCGTAATTTCCGGGCGGCACCGGAACCTCGAAGACCCGGCCCTGGATCCGGTCCCAATCGATGGTCACAACCACCGTCTTGTTGGTTTCCGCGGCTTTGGCGCCCGACTTTTCATTGGACTCGCCTCGCGCCTGGGGCTGGTCGGAACCGGTGGGCGATTCGGCATCCGCGATTTTCCCGTCTGCTTCAGGACTGCTGCTCTTCTCCTTGTCCTTGTCCTTCTCTTTCTCCTTGTCCTTCTCTTTCTCCTTGTCCTTGTTCTTGTCCTTCTGGGCCGGGTGAAGTTCATCCACGGATTCAAACGGAGACCGGCCATCCTTTACGAGAGACACGAGGTAAATCTTGACCGCCTCGTTGAAGAACGGTTCGGGAGCGCGCGGACCCCAGGGGCTGGGCACCGCCGATTGGATGTGCCGCTCCGAAAGGAAGTACATCCATTTGCCGTCCGGACTCCAGAACGGCGAGAAACTGTTGACCCGGTCGCTGGTCAGTGCGGTCGTGGTGCCGTCCTTGACATTGTAGATCTGGATCTGGCTGTAGAGGTTCTCCGCCGACGCAACATAGGCCAGCCATCGGCGGTCCGGCGACCAGCGAAGGCCGGCGAATTCCTCAACTTTAGAGCTCGCGATGCGCTGGCTCTTTTTGTCGTCGAGATTCAGCAGCCAAAGCTCGAGGTTCTTATCCTGGTAGGCGACCCACTTGCCGTCCGGCGACGGCAGGGCGTCCATGCGGAACACCTTGCCGTCTTTAGTCAGTGCCTCCGCGGGGCCAACGCCATTGGCGGGGAGTTTCTCGAATTCCAGCTCGCCCGTCCGATCCGACAACGCCAGCACTGATTTGCCATCCGGGAAAAACCGAGCCTGACGAAACCGCACGCGCGGTTCGCGGGTCGCTTGCGCCAGGCGGCCCTGGCCTGATGGCGCGACGAACACCTGCCCCCGCGCCGTCAACGCCAGCCGGTCCCCGTCCGGCGAAAGGTGCGCTGCGCTCAGATAGTCGATTGGTTTCTTGACCCACTTCTCGCGTTCCTGGTCAAAATCGGACGCGAGTCGGATCGGCACCACCCAATCCTTCCGCGAAGCGATTTCGAGTACCCGCAGGTCCGCCCCCAGTTGGTAAACAATTCGCCCTTGGGACAGCGACGCCCATTTCACATCCCATCCGCCGTGGCGGGTGTGCTGGCTCAAGTCCTTGCCGTCGGTGTTCATCGACCACACGTTCATTGTTCCGTCGCGGTCAGACAAAAAATAAATCCGGGTCTGCCACCACATTGGACCCTTGCTGGTGCCGGCGAAATCGGGAGTCAACGCGATTGCTTCAGGCGTCCCAAGAGTAAATTTCCACACGTTCTGGGCCCAGCCGCCCTGGTAGCGTTTGGTGCTGCTCCCCTGAAAGTGCTGGCGCGTGAAGAACAGCGTTTTCCCGGCGGGATCGAAGACTCCGTCGCTGGCCTGACTTAACGGGAGGAGCGCTCTCGCGCCAGTCTGCGGATCGACCGTTGCCAGTTGCCAGTCCGGCAACGTCGAGCTATGCCGCGTCGAGTAGAGCACTTTCCCATCCGGCGTCCATCCCGCCACCCAGGCTGAGTCGCCTTCGAACGTCAGGCGTTTGGGCAAACCGGAAGCCGCCGGCATCATATAAATTTCCAGCGCCCCTTCGTATTCCGCCGAAAACGCCAGCCATTGGCCGTCGGGCGAAAACGCCGCCATGGACTCCTGGCCCAAATGACTGGTCAGGCGCTGGGCCACGCCGCCCTGAATGCCCACCCGCCACAAATCTCCCTCCGCCGTGAATACTATCGTCTCCCGGTATATAGTCGGAAACCGATAGTATCCCGTAGCGCCGGCTTCTCCCTCGCGGGCTTCAGCTCCCTGCACCCCACTGCAGAAGAACACCTGTAGAATCGCCGCGGCCAGTCCAAGTGTGATGTGCTTCATGGCGCAATGGTAGTTAGGTTTTGCCAGAGCCGCAAAGATTCGATGCACACGCCGATCGGTTTGTTTCCGGGTCCATACCGCCTCAGCCATCGATGGGAGCGCCGATTTCTAATCGGCTTAAGCGAGCCGACGGCCGCATGTAAGCCGAGTGCAACTCGGCGCTCCGACCCAAGACCAAGGGGATACAGGCCCGGCGTGCCTTCGGTTCCCGGCCACCTTCGGAGTCTGGATCCTGGCTGGCGATTTGATCGCCGAATATGCATCGAGGACGCGACTGTCGACTCCACTGCAGCGTGCGCAACTAGTGCTTGAGTGCCCTTGCAGGAGTTGGTATCCAAGCTGGAACAGCTCTGAAATATCCGATCATACAATAGCCATGATACTTCGACTCTCGATCATCTTGACAGCGGCGCTTTGCCTCGTCGGCTGCAACAAAGCGGGCCAGACCGGCGGTGAGAACAACGCCGCCGTCAAAACTCCCCCTGCCTCGGCTCCGGCCGCCGCCGGCGAGTGGAAGACTACGGCCAGCGGACTCAAATACCAGGTGTTGAAGCAAGGCACGGGAACCGTTTCTCCCAAGGCCACTGATACCGTAAAGGTGCATTATCATGGCACACTGCTAAATGGGACCGTTTTCGACAGCTCCGTGGAGCGGGGAGAACCTATCAGCTTCCCGCTGAACGGTGTCATCCCGGGCTGGACCGAGGGTCTCCAACTCATGAAAATCGGGGACAAGTTCAAATTCGAGATCCCTCCCAACCTGGCCTATGGCCCGGCAAGCCCAAGTCCCAAGATCCCGCCGAACAGCACCCTCGTCTTTGAGGTGGAGCTTCTCGGCATCCAGTAGTTCCTCAGCTCAACCTATGAGCGGCCAACTTGTATTCAGGTTATGAAACCAAACGCAAGAATCTGTGGGCTCGCCGGCGCATTGATGAGTTTGGGCGCCTTGGCTTGGCTCTGTGCGACTGCCGCCGCCGCCGAGGCGGCGGTGACAACCACGCCAGGCTCCGAGCCGTCGCTCCAAATCCCACTCGAATCGCAGGAACTCGCGGAGCCGCTGGAGACCTTCAATCTGCGCTTTTCGTCTGTGACCGCGCCCTTCGCCAAAGAGCCGGATCTCGGGCGACACCGGATTGTGCGTGGTGCGCTCGGGTTCGGTGGCCCGACGAATAACTTCACCCGTTTCCTCTGGGATCAAACCGCTAACCGACTTTACCTGGATTTGAACGACAATCAGGATCTGACCGATGACCCTGAGGCTCCGTTTCCAGGCGAATATGACGGCTACCTTCAATTGTTCCCCCGTCTCAAGCTGAGCCTGGAGAGCCCTTCGGGCCGACACTCCTATCTGGTCGACCTGCGGTTGGGCGGCAGCAACCCCGGCCAGCTCCAGGGGACGTGCGCAATGCGCTCGATCTGGCAGGGGCGCCTCGAACTCGGTGGGCGTGCCTACCAAGTCGGTTTGGCCGAGAACCCACTGGCAACGACCGCTGCCGGTGAAGCACACTACTTTTTGTTTAGGCCCTGGGATGCGCGTAACGAGCCGATCCGGCTCAATCCCGGCACGCCGCACCTGGTCTCCTGGTCGCCGAAAATATTCATTGCGCGGCAGGCGTTCTCGGTAGCCGCCAACTATAAGAACGAAGCCGGCGTTCCTCGATATTTGCTGACGCTGACGCCAACCCAACCGCCGCTGGGTCAGTTGCGCGCCAGCGGCCAGTTCCTCTATCGCCTCGTCCTGCAGGACCCTGTGGGCTACTCGGCGATCCTGGACTCCCCGGTCGAAGAGGGGTCACTCCCCGCCGGGAATTATCGGACGGCGGAGGTCTGGCTCCGTCACGGCACCGCCGAGGCATTTTATATCGGCCCGTTGTCGCTAATCGTCAGGGCCAATGAATCAGTCTCGCTCGTGGCTGGTGGACCGCTGACAAACACCGTCACGGCCCAGGGGCGCGGCGTGGAACTGGCTCTCACCTACCGTTTGACGGGTCAACGCGGGCTCGATTACCGGATGACGAGCGAGGACCGCACGAATCCGCCAAGTTGGCGGATTCTGGCAAACGATAAGGAACTTGCCTCGGGCAAGTTCGCCTATGGCTGAGGCAACGTCTGCTCGTACTCATGGCGAGTACCCCCCGGACGAAAGGTGAACTTAAGATCGTTGCCAGCGCGGACTTGCACGATTTGGGAGCCAACGAAAGCCCTGCTGTCTCCTACGCCTGGAGCAGTTGGCATATAGGGTTGTCCCCACGCATCTTGCCGTGGCTGGCGATTCTGGGGCTGTGTCTCTTGCGGCCGAACCGCTGCCTCCAGGCATGGCTGGTCTGGCTGCCCCTCCTGGCCGTCACGGGCATCGGCGCAGGCATCCACCACTGGCTGAAGATTGACGATCCCGGGTTTCGGCTTTTCGTCCAGTTGCTCCCAACAGCTTTGGCCTTTGGATGGACGGCGAGCCTATTGCTGGTTCCCTTGGCGCTCCGGCCCACTAAGCCGGCCCGCTTTCCGTTCTTGCTGCTGGGACTGACCGTATTCTCGCTGTTGGAACTGGCGCTGGGTTACGATTGGAAGGAGGAGACGTTCGTGGACGTCGTCTGCGCCCTCGCACTCCAGTTCATGGTCTTCGGGCTTGCCGCAGCGCTGAGTCTTGCCGGTCGCTCCGCCTCGCGGCGTTTCACCATCCCGCGTTTGCTGGGGTGGCTTGTTCTCTGGTCGCTGGTCGTCTGGCTGGCGTTAGCCGTTCCGCCTGTAAGCCTGAGTTTGGTGGGCAACCGCGAAGCGCTGTACGGCATTTCCGGAGCCATCGGCTGCTGCTGCCTGATTTCTCTTTTGGTGACCTTGCCGTTCCTGGCCCTGGCCGCTGCGGTTCCCCGGTATCGCCAGAGACTGCAGCAAATGGCCGTCCCGCCCCAACCGGCGCCTGAGCCGGCAGCCACGGTTCAGCGGCAAGAACGCGTTCTGGCTTAAAGAAGGAACAAGATGTCGTCCACGAATAGCCTGCGAGCTGGCGTTGTTTCAATGCGACGAACCTCGGAAGCCGTTCACAAACTCATGAACACCTGGCGGTATTTTCCCGTGCCAGTCTGGGTCGCTCTCACGGTTGTTGGTCTTCAGGGCGCGGAACTACAACCGTCCGTGACTCCGACCCGGCCGAACATCGTTATCATCCTGGCCGACGACCTGGGTTGGGGCGACCTGAGCTGCTACGGCCATCCGAGCATCCAAACGCCGAACCTTGACCGCTTGGCCGGGCAAGGGATGCGCTTCACCGATTTCTATTCGGCCGCCGAGGTGTGCACACCCAGTCGAGCCGCGCTGTTGACAGGCCGGTACCCCATCCGGAGCGGCATGTGCGATGACAAATACCGCGTGCTGCGGCGCGTCTCCGCCGGCGGACTGCCCGACGGAGAAATCACTATCGCCCAGGCCCTCAAGAAACAGGGTTACAGCACCGGATGCCTCGGAAAGTGGCATCTGGGCAATTATATGAACAACCCGGCGCATCATCCGCGCCGACATGGGTTCGATTCTTACTTCGGGTTGCCGCATTCCAACGACATGAATCCCACACCCGCCGCGCCGCAGGGCGCCACCAGCCGGCTGGACCAACACGCCGAATGGTGGGCCGCTCCGCTCTTCCGCAACGAGGAGCTCATCGAGCGCCCCGTGGACCAGACGACTTTGACTCGCCGCTACACCGAGGAGGCGGTGAAATTCGTTCACGAACACCGGGACAAACCATTCTTCCTGTATATGGCGCACACGTTCCCGCACGTCCCGTTATTTGCCTCAAGCCAGTTCCGGAACCAGAGCCGACGCGGGCTTTTCGGCGATGTTGTGGAGGAAATCGACTGGAGCGTGGGCCAAGTCGTTGAAGCCCTCCGTCGCGAAAAGCTGGAAGGGAAGACGCTGGTGTTTTTCACGAGCGACAACGGGCCGTGGCTAACCCAGGGTGAAGCCGGGGGCTCGGCAGGTCCGCTCCGCGAAGGCAAGGGCTCGACCTGGGAAGGCGGGTTGCGCGAGCCGGCGATTGCATGGTGGCCCGGACATGTTCGGGCCGGCGTGGTGAGCCACGAGTTGGCCTGCACCATGGATCTCTTCACCACCAGCCTCGCTCTGGCGGGAGCGGAGAGCCCCCGTGATCGCATTGTCGATGGCGTCGACATGGCGCCGATTCTATTCGGGACGGGACCCAGCCGCCGGGAAGCGTTCTGCTTTTACCGGGGCACGCAGCTCTATGCTTTTCGCAAAGGAACCTTCAAAGCCCACTTCATCACCCGTCCTGGTTACGGCCCCGAACCGCCTGCCCTGCACGACCCGCCTCTTCTTTTTGACCTCGCCCATGACCCAGCCGAACGATTCAGCGTCGCCGCCCAGCACGCGGACACGCTCGTCGACATCGCCAAAGAAGTCGAACGCCACCGGGCAACCGTGACGCCGGTCAAATGCCAACTCGAGGAAGCCGTCGCTGACGCCAAATAGCCGCGAAAGAGACCCGGCTGAATCTCCGTCATTTCGCGCGGTAGGCTGGCTTGACAACTTTGCCCCGCTGCTTCAGCGTCCTTTTGTGAGACCTCCTCCTTGTGCCGGCCTTAGCTGCCTTGGCGGGAGCCTAGGTGAACATGCTGTTGGATGTGGAGTTGCGCCGGACCTCCGGAAGCGTAACTCAGAGCCAAGCAGTCTGGCGGTATGACATGAAAGTGAGATTTCATCCAGTATTCGACAACCCGGTTCGCATGAGTCACTTCTCCGGATGGAGAACCACTGATGACCTGGTAGAGAGGCTTGGTGATTTGGAGCACGCGGTGGGCGAGGGGAGAATTGTCCCGGCGCCCTGGGAGCCGTATTACCAGGAATGCCCGAGCTGCCGGCATGCTGGCACTTACAGGTGGGCTCAGAGCCAATTGCAGAACCCTGCCGGTTTCGCGCAAGCGCTGGCGCTTTTTCCGGGGGAACCCGAGCAACTGAATAGCCGGGTAGCACATGCCAATTGGCTGATCCTCAGTACCAAGTCGGAACCGTCCCGCGTTACTCGGAGGTTAATGCTGACCGAGGCGTTGGGCCTGTGGGAGCACCATGCTGCCGACTGGCTGGAGAAAATTGTCGAGACTTGCGCCGGGCTGGGTGTTGAAACCTCGGTAGCGTTGCTGCACCAGCAAGTGCAACAGGCCCTGCAACCGCTGGCGGAAGATGTTGCCCCTGAAGAGGACGGCCTCAACCTGCCGGACGTGCCTGCCGGTCTGCAAATGAGCCGCGGCTTCGACAAAGAGCTTCTTCATATGGACGGTTGGACCCCGGACCCGGGCCTTGTGATCCTGCCCGTGGATGGCAAAACTCACGCGCTGACGAGGCAAATCCTGCGCTTGGACCTTGGCAAGGTCGTGCTGCTCAGAGCCAGGAGACCAGCGCGCACCGTTGCCTGGGAGAAGATCACCCTGGTTTACCTCGTCGAGCGAGCCGTGACCTTCGAGATAGCTGACGAGCCTCCTTTGATGGTTGCTGGCTACGAGCATCCGGAACAGATTCTCGCGATTGTTCAGGAATGCTACAAGGCAGCCACGGAGCGGATTCTGCAGGCGCTAGCCACCAAGGTGACCCGTCCCAGGCCATGAAGCCAACACAGTCCGGAGAAAGCTGCGACCAGCGCTGGACCCGTCGTCAGGGCTCGCGCACGACTCTGTAAAACCTGGCCGCGGCGCCTCCCGTCAGCGGGTCCTCGATTGAGGACTTGCTCGACGATGCGGTCACCTGCCCAACGGTGGTTGCTTCCGACCAGGGGAGTGCCAGATTTGTGCTGGCTTGCACGGAATAGGTGACCCCGGGCACCGCGTTCCAGGAGACCCGCACCCCGCCACCCACCGGAATGACGCCCACCACGATTGGCAGCTCCGCTCGCACGAAATAGATGTCCTCCTCGCCGTTGAACGTGGCGGCGTAGGCAATACATGCCCCTTCGTCGAGCGATACCATGGCGATATAGTCCCCCATCTTGTCTTGCTGCGGATAGCCCAGGGAGTGGTTGAACGCCGGACTCAACGGGCGGTTTGGCGCCCAGGTCAGTCCGCCATCGACTGACCAGGTGTAATACAGCTCGGAAAAACTGTTGTCGGGGCTGTGGCGGGTGTCATTCCAGCACGCATCGATTCTGCCGTTAGGCGCGACCGACAGCGTCGCAAACCAGTGGCAGGCATTCTGCACCGGTGAATCGTCGTTGAGGCGCAGCGGTGCGCTCCAGGTCGCGCCGCGGTCGATACTGCGGCTGAACATCGCGTTGACCAGGTTCCCGGGGTCGTTGGTGACCGAGCAGAGCACGTAAAGGTTGCCTCGAGTCGGGCCGCTGGAGCGGTCGACGGCAATCCACGCTTGACCAAGCAGGCCGGCGGGGTTGATACCGGGCAGGCCGAGCACCGGTGGTCCCCCTAAATCCACAATCGTCGACAAATCGATGGTTGGAGTGACGGCGGCGTTTTGCGCGTTGGTAGAACGGTTGAGCACGAACGGCTCGATGTCAATTGCCGTGCCAAACAGATACACTTCTCCGTCAGGACCGATGTCCAGTGTTCCAAAAAGCGGCGAGTGCGGCAGCCCAATCGGACTCGACCAGCTCAAGCCGCTATCCGTTGAGCGCGTAAACAATTTCGAAGGGTCGTTGTTGAACACGTTGTAGAATGGGCTCCATACCTGGTAAATGTTGCCCCGCCCCGGGCCACTGGTGGTGTCGATGGCCATCCACTCCTTGTCGCCCCCGAGGGCAGGTCCCACCCTTTGCCAGGTCGCTCCCCCGTTCGTAGAGAGCAACAAGTCACACGCAAATGTGTTGGCGTTTGAGATCCCCAGATAATAAAACATACCCGTGGCGTCCGACGCCAACACCGGGTCGCTCCGGAACGTGCCGGGCTCCAGGTTGCCGGGGAACGTCCAATTAAGCCCGCCGTTAGTGCTGAACGCGACGCCGGACTGCCGGAAGTTGTTCGTGACCGTATCGAACTGGCGCCAGCCCACTGCTATCCGCGCCGGGTTGGTCGGGTCGATGCACATCGAGGGCTCATTGGCGGCATCGCCGGGGATATTCTGACCCGCAGCGTCCACGTTGACCTGGCGGCTGATCCCGTAGGTAGTTGATACCGTGGCCGCATTTACTCCGCCTTTCGCCCAGACAGACAGGATGATGACTGAAAAGAGTAACCTCATTTGTTGAGCACTCACAAAAGCGGATGATTGAATTTGCCCAGACCTTAATCCCTCGGCCGACTTAGTCAAATGGCGGCGCCGGAGTCTAACCGTGCCCCTGGGGAAACGCTCGCCGCAGATCGTTCTTACCGGGGAGCTATCCGGCCTGCCGCAATAGCAGGGATCATTACGTCCTGGTTTTGGGCTCGCGTTCATGCAGGGGTAGGCGCTCCGCAAACCGATGTGTCCAGAATACTCGTAGAGATTTTAGCCTTGGACTTGATCCAGGCCTCCGGTCAGGAAATCCGGGTCAGTCTCCCCCAAAAAGATCCCACGGCTTTGTGGCTTTGCGTCAAACCACGCGATCCTTTATACTCTGCCTATGGCTCACCGCAGCGGGCTGACCCCCGAGCAGGTCGAAGACTACCTCTACCACACGTACACCCGTGTGGATGGCCTGTGGTTTGTGCTGGTGGAGGAGCGGTACGGTTTCGAGGCGGCTCTGGCACTCGATGAGGCCGTCTGGAAGGTGATACCCAAAATCCAAGCCCGCCAACTCCGAAAGCAGTTGAACCTCACGTTGGATCCGGCCGGCCTGAATCGCGCGCTAGCAGCGAAGCTGTCACTTGATCGCTACGAATTCGATTTGCACTCAACCCCCGCCGGAATCGACATCACCCTCTCCACTTGCCCCTGGCATGACCTGATCGTCCGTTCCGGGCGTGGGCATCTCGCCGAACGCATTGGCGGGGTGATTTGCGGCGTGGAATTCTCAGCCTTCGCCCGCGAATTCGGCTGCTCTTGTTCGCCGCCTCCCGGGCAACGGCTCTGCCGGGATGGGGCCGCTTGCCGTTTTCATTTTGCTCCGCTCCCGCAGGCCGGCAGAACGGCTCCAGAGCCTACGTTCTCCGCTTAAAGACGTCGGCGGTGTCGGCGAGATTCAGCTCGGAAAGATCGAGGCCGGCGCCGGGATCACGTTGTTGGGCCACCTGCATTTGGGCTGCGATTTGCTGCGCGGCCGGGATCGCATAGTACTTGACCACCCCCACGCTCAGTTGAGCCTTGAAGATGACCACCAGCAGGCAGTGCTCGTCCACGCAGGCAACGAACATGCTGAACTTCTCACCTTGCTGGTAGACACTGTTGAAGTTGGTCTCATGGATGAGATTGGCGATGGTCTGGTTGGCCAGAAACGCGCCTGAAGCCAGAGCGGCAATAGTCGTCAGGTCAAAACGGCGGGATTCTCCCTGGCTGCAGATCAGAAATCCGCCCTGATCGATGATCAGCGCGGCCGTCGCCTCGCTCTTCTCGAGCAGATCGGATAGCAGATCCTCGAGGCGTTGAATGTCTTCCTCGATGAGTTGAGGGAGAGTATTGGCCATGTCATGCGTACTGCGGAGTCCCTTGACTCACATATTTGTGCAGGAGCATCCGCGTGATCATGTTCAGCGCCTCGAACACCCCCTCGCATTTGTGCGCGACTGAACTGAAAGATGGCACCTGGACCTCACGGTTGTTGAGCAGAAACTCGAGGTATTCCACCGGGGCGACGTTCGGTAAATCGCGCTTGTTATACTGGAGAACGTAGGGAATGTCCCCCAGGTTGAGCTTAAGAGACTTAAGGTTTTCCTCAAGGTTGGTGAAGCTCTCGACATTCTCCGCCATTTTTTCGTATTGAGAATCCGCGACGAAAACCAGGCCGTCCACCCCGCGCAGCACAAGCTGGCGCGTCGTGTTATAGATGACCTGGCCCGGGACGGTATAGAGTTGAAACTTGGTCTTGAACCCTTTGATGGACATCGCTTCGATTGGCAAAAAGTCGAAGAACAACGTCCGGTCGGAGCTGGTCGCGAGGGAGACGAGCTTGCCCTTATTGCCCGCAGCCGTCTGCACGTGATCATGGACCTGCACGAGATTGGTCGTCTTGCCGCCCATCGCGGGTCCGTAATAGACGATCTTGACCTGCAGCTCTTTGGTTGCCTGGTTGATAATGGCCATACGAGTTATTTCGGTTTGTGATCCAGTTCTGCGGCGAGCGCCGCCAGTTGCGCGGTGGGCAGCGGTTCCCCGGTGCGCCCGAAGGCCGCAAAGAAAATCGCGTTCACCCTGAATATCTTCCAGGGAATGTTCCCGACCGTGAAATTAAGGTTGTTCAGCTCGCCCATCCGGAGCTCTTTGGTGCACTGGCTGACTTTGCCGAAGATTTGCGGCAGAAACGCTGCAATCGTGTCGGCATTGACGTCGGACGGGAGCCGGTTGGCCACCATCAGTCCGTCCGGCAATGCGATGAGCGCGCCCGCGACGCCGTCCAACGCCGCGGCGCGGGATACCACCTCGTTCGGGGTCGCGTATTTGTGGACGAACCGGGTGGCCATCGATGGACCATTCCTGACATCCGACGCGTCCACCTTTGCCGTTTCGGTGGTATCGTCCCACACGTAAAAGTTCGTGTCAGCCGGCGAAGCGGTCGCCTGCGCGACACTGACATCGCCTTCCGGTTGCGGAAATCCGAAAAAGAGGTTCGGAATCTCGTCGTCGATGCTGACCTTCTGTTGGGGCTTGGCGGTCTTCTTCTGCAGGGTGAGAAACAGCGGGGCCACAACCTTCAATGGCAGTTCCAGAACCGTGTTATCGTGGGCTGAAACCGCAGGCAAAACCGCTGGCTTTATCCACGAGCGCAACAGTTTCCAGGAAAACGCAATCTTGCCCTGCTTGAGGGACTGCTCGACGGCGTGGACCGGCAAACCAACTTTGGCGTCCACCAGGTTCAGCGCCACAATGTCCTGGCGGACGGCGTCCGGCCAGCCGTCGGCAATCGAGTTCAGCGCTACCAGCAGCACTTCGCCGGCGGGCGAAGCCGGAACGGGCGGAGGAACCGGCGCCTTTGGGGACACCACCGCAGCAGGCTTCGCTTCGTGCGCTTTCCAGATCTCCGGGGCCTTGGCGGCTTCCTGTTTCGCCGCAGGTACAGTGGTGCGGCTGACAGGTGGCGCTGAAGGTTTGAAGAATGGCACTGGAGGTGCCGTGTCCAAAGCCGGCGCGGCCGGGGCCACGGGAGCAGGCGGCTCCGCAGGAACAGCCGGCGGGCTCACCTTGACGATGGGCGGTGGCGCGGGAACCCTGGAGGCTGGTGCCGTCGGCGGTTTGGCAAAACCCTGGACTGGTGTCGGCTTGGACTTCAGGCTGACGAAGGCGGTGCCGGGCGTCGGTGTCAAGGTCGGAGGAGCGGGCGTCGGCGCCTTAGTGAGCGTCGATCGAGTCGGGCTGTGCGTGTGGGCAGGCGCGGCAGCGCCCTGGCGCGCGGGCGGAGTCGACGGCGCGGCCGGGGACCCGCCGTTGGCGGGACCGATGGAGAACACCAAACCCTGGCCATCAGCATCAAAGGGACTGGCCACTTCGGCGGGAACCTGGATCTGACGCTGAACGCGACGCCTCGTAATCAACGCCGGGTTGATTCGCGGCAGGATCTCGCTCAGAGGCAAGCTGACCAGGACTCGGTCACGATCGTTTTCAGCCGTGAAAATCTCCGGCACCGCTTGGCGCAGTTCGCCGAATGAAATCTTAACGGCGCCGCGTGAGAGTTGAGCCAGCACCTTTTCAAGCGGAATGCTAATGCTCATGTCGCCCACGTCTGCCGCCCGGACTTTGGGCTGCAGTTCAAGCGGCAACACGTTCAGGATACTCTGCAGCGGCACCTCAACTCCACGGCCGTTGCCCGATCCCTGGCTCTTGGCCAAATGCCCGGGCGTGTTGGCCGGCTGCGGCGAGGCCGCCTCGGCCTGCTCCGGGCCGGCCTCAACAGGCTCGAAGCGAGAGTATATGCGTTCCGCCGCGGAGCTCAGCGGTTTGCGCAGCAAGTTTTTGATAAAGCCAAACATAAGGTCTGATCCGGTTGAACTGCGTCTGGGGCATCCTGCGCAGAAACTATGCCAGAAACCCGGTCGACGCTGGAGGAAGCCCGTCCGGCGCATATTGCTGCGGCCGCGCCGCCAATGGCGTCCAAGGCACTGAAGGCAGCATCCCGGGCGGTGTCTACAGCTGCTTGCAGGGAGACGGCAGCCCAACCGGCCGCTGAGTGAGATTTGTGCCCCAGGGTCACAATTCTGGCTCTGGGCCGACGGTTTCCACATCGGGGGAGGCGGATTTGGCGAGGTACCACCAGAATCACGACACCGGGTTCCCGCGGCGATTGAGACGTGTCTCATCGCTGGACTGATTGTCCTGTTGCTGCCTCGCTCGTTACTTCGCCGAGCCCCGTCCGTAGGCCTAAGAACAGCCATTTTGGTGGAAAACCAAGCCGAACCCGCCCATTCATGAGCCCGACTCCTCTCTGCGGAACAGAGGATGCTGTGTGAAGGGCAAAATAGCCGATTAGTTTCTCGGCTCGGAATCGCCTCAGTGAAGAGACCGCAATTGATGCACAGCACATGCACGCACGCCATAAACTGCTGATTGTCGACGATGACCCGGCGGTGCTGGAGCTATATCGGGAATTGCTTTCCCACCTGCCCAGCCAGCCCGAGGTGTTCACGGCAACCTCCGGGCCCCGCGCGCTGGCCTTGCTCAAAGCCGAACCCTTCCGATTGCTGCTCTGCGACTTGAAGATGCCCAAAATGGACGGTTTGCAGGTTCTCTCCATTTGTCGGCGCACTTTCCCCGACCTCCGGACCGTGGTGGTGACCGCGGTCGAAAATGAAGAGTTCCGCTCCCGGGCTTACGCGTTGGGAGTGGACCTGTTCTGGCTGAAGCCGGACACCCAGCAAAACATGCAGATGTTTTTGCAGTGCGTCGAGGCGCTGCTGGGAATGGCCAATGACAGCGGGTTTAGGGGTGTGCAGAGCAAAGGGCTGCTCGATTTGCTACAGATGGAATGTCTGGCGCAAAGCTCCACGGTGTTGCGGATCCGTCGGGGCGGGTTGACCGGCCAGATCTGGATCATCGGCGGTGAACTGATCGACGCCGAAACCGAGGGCACGCGCGGCGAGGCGGCCTTTCGAAGGATCTTGTCCTGGAAGTCCGGAACCTTCGAAAATATGCCCCCGGAACCCAGCCGGGAACGCACTATTTTCAAGCCTTTTAATGCTCTCCTCCTCGAGACGGCGCAGGTGTTGGATGAATCAGTCTCCGCACCCCCGGCGGCAGAGCAAGCCGGCCAACCCAACCAGCACAACACCGTTTGGCGCCTGGCTTCGCTGACGCGCGCCGGTGCTGACTACGTGGTGGCCATGGACAAGGAATCAGGCGGCCGCCCCGAAGGTTGGGGCACAGAATCCACCGATGAACTGGCGGAGTGGATTCGGGTGGCATTCGATGCGGCGGCGGATATTTCGCAAAAGCTCCAGACCGGCCCGCTGTTGCATGCTGAGGGCGGCCATGCCAACCACCGTTTTGTGATGATGCCCCACGAGCACAAGGTCTTTCTGGTCGGCTGGCCGGCGGGGGCCGCCAAGCATACCAGCTTCATCGACGCCACCAAACAACTCGTTGCCTCATGGGATTCCTAGGCCTCTTCTCCTCCAGGTGCAGCCCCGACGTTCAAATGCTCCCGTCGGGCAGCCTGACTGTCGACCGCGACGCGCAAATCCTGGCGTCGACGGTTTCCTCCGCCGTGTCTGAGGAGGTGCTTCATGACATCGGCTCGCGCGTGCTGCAACTCTTCCGGCAAGCCCGAAACGCCCAAATCCCCATCACACAGTTGACGCTGAATTTCGCCAGCCTTCAGATCACTGCGCGCGAGTTACGCGGCGGCGCAATGATTTTTCTAACCCCGAAACACTCCTTTAACGTATCCCCCAGACAAAAAGCATAGTCCTTATGAGCGCTACCAAGAAAGTCGAACAACTCGTTTCGCAGATGGAAAACCATCTCGAATGCTGGAAGCAGTTCAACCAGTTCGTCAGCCTGGCACGGGGCAAGAAGTTCAGCCAGGAAGACGAAAACCAGTTTCTTGAAATCAAGAGTGTCCTGGTGCAGGAACTCTAGATGATCCTGGCCAATGTCGAGGTGACCTCCCCGAGCCGTACCGATATCCACGACCTGGTCGGCAACGCACCTTCACTCCGCTACCTCAGCGAGACAAACGAGGGCGTGTTGCGCAACTTGGAAAACCAATGGCACCGTATTTATATCGGCTGGCACGCCGTTTTGGGCCAACTCAAGGCCCGCCAACGTGACGATGATACGAAATCCAGTTTTAGTACCATCTTCAGCAAGAAAGAGAAGTAAGCTTTTTGGGTGGGGGAATCCCTTAAAGGCGCTCCTGGCTCGGGAGCGCCTTTTTCTTTTGCGACTTGCCTTGCGGTCCGTTTTGTCGTTTCTAAGGCGCCATGCCCGGTTGGATGGCCGTTGTGACGTTGTCGGTGATCGAGGGGATCACGGAGTTTCTGCCCATTTCCTCTACTGGCCATCTGCTCGTGGCCGAGCAGTGGCTTGATGCGCATCAGAGTGATCTCTTCAACATCGTCATCCAGTGCGGCGCGGTGATTGCCGTGCTGCCCCTCTTCCCGGACCGTTTGCGCCAGTTCGCCTTTCGCTGGCGGGAACGGGACACCCGGCTATATCTGGCGAAAATCGCCGCGGCATTCGTAATAACCGGAGTGCCGATGCTCTTAATCGAAAAACAAGGGTTCAAGTTGCCGGAAACCCTCCAACCGGTCGCCTGGGCCTTGTTCGCCGGCGGCATAGGCTTCGTGGCCATTGAGAGGTGGTTGCGAGGGCGTTCCCTCAAAAGCAACGTAACCTGGCCCATAGTCGTAGCGGTGGGAATAGGCCAAATCGTCGCGGGGGTCTTCCCGGGGACTTCAAGGTCGGGGGCCACTATCCTCCTGGCCCTCCTCCTGGGGTTGAACCGGGTTGCCGCTACCGAGTTCACTTTCCTGGTTGGTATCCCAACGATGCTCGCTGCCGGGGGCTGGAAGATTTTCAAGCAGATCCGTTTTCATTCCGCCGGAGCCTCGGAGGACTGGAGCATGGTGGCGCTTGGCTCCGTGGTTGCCGCCATGGTTTCCTTTGTAGCCGTCAAATGGCTCCTCAGGTATGTCCAAACTCATACCTTCGTTGCCTTCGGCTGGTATCGGGTCGGTTTGGCCTGCCTCATCGGTATCTTTTTGCTCACCGGCCACCTCAAACCAGCGCACGGCAATCGGTCGACCCGCTTTCTACAGCCGTCGAGCGTGCAGGTCTCCTGGCCACACCGCCTCAGCCCCGCCAACGGTTTCGGCTGATCACCGGTCTTGCGCTGGATGCCTGCTCATGGCTCAACTCCGTTTCTCAGGCTGGACAACGCGACCTTTCGCCTGGGCGACCGCCTCGTCTTCCCCAATACCTCGTGGATCTTCCGGCGTGGCGAACAATGGGGTGTCATCGGTCCGAATGGATCCGGCAAATCGCTCCTGGCAGATTGCTTGCGCGGCCAACTGCCGCTTGTGGGAGGCGAACTGCAGTATCACTTTCGGGCACCGCGCGGTCTTGGCGTGGAGGAGGCCATCGGGCTGATGTCCTTCGACGAGCGGCGCCGCGAAGTGCACGAGACGGTGGTCCAATCCCGGTGGAATAGCCTCGAAGAACAAGGCGCGTTGGTCGTGCGGGAACACCTTTCCTTCGAGCGAGTCATGGACATCAACCCTTTCGAGGTTCGAGGCGACGATCGAGCCCCACGAGCCGTCTTTGCCGCACGATTGAGGCGCGCAGCCAGGCTGTTGGAGCTATCAGCGCTTTGGAACCGAGCCCTGCTCAGCCTGTCGAATGGCGAAAGACAACGCGTAGAGCTTGCACGCGTGCTTTGCCGACCCTTGCGGCTGCTGATCCTGGATGAACCGTTTGCGGCGTTAGACCGTCCGACCAGAGACCATTTTAGCCGCGGGCTCGAGCGGCTGATGGCCACCTCGCTTCGCGTGTTGTTGATTTCCACTCGGCCCGAGGACTTGCCACGCCCTGTTACGCATCTGCTCTACGTCCGCAATTGCAGGATTCTACAGGCCGGACCGCGCGGACGTATCCCTCCCCGCCCCAACCTGCCATCCGCCAGATCTCGCGAGGATTTCTCTGCCTCGATGCGATTTTCTCCAGATATTGACAAAGCTCCAAAAAGACACCCCACGTCGCCGCGTGCGGGCGGCGCGACCGACTCCTTACGGAACCAGACACACAACCTGGTACAACTCCGGGGCGTAACGGTCCGCTATGGAGACGACATAATCCTGAATCACTTGGATTGGACGATTCGCCAGGGAGAGAGTTGGGCCTTGCTGGGCCCGAACGGGTCGGGGAAGTCAACGCTCCTGGCGCTTATCGCCGGAGACCACCCCCAGGCTTACGTGAACGATGTCGTCATATTCGGACGGAAACGTGGCCAGGGCGAATCCATCTGGGATATAAAACGCCGAATCGGCTGGGTTTCACCCGAGCTCCAGACGTATTTCCGCCAGGAGGCCACCTGCTTCGAAGTGGCCGCGTCCGGGTTCTTTGACAGCAACGGCTTGTTTGAGTCCCCTGCCCCACGCCACCGCCGTGCGGCCCTTGCCTGGCTGGAGCGCTTTGGCCTGCGGCAATTCGCGAGCACACCCCTGTTCATGCTCTCAGCGGGACTCCAACGGATGGCATTGATGGCCCGCGCGCTGGTGAAACGCCCGGCGTTGTTATTGCTGGATGAGCCCTGCCAGGGACTCGACCTCGCTCACTGCCATTTGCTGGTCCGCATGGTGGATAAACTGATTCGCGCCCGCGCGACCGTGGTCGTGTACGTAACTCATCGCGAAGAAGAGATCCCGCCAACAATCACCCGTGTGTTGAGGCTGGGAAGCAACACTTGATCTCAGGCTGGCCCGAATTTCCGCCTCCTCTCCCGGCGCACCCACGGCAAGGCACACCGCAGTCCTAGAACTCGAGCGACCTCAGGACCTGGACCTCCTTTTTGAACATTAACCGGATCGTGTTTTTGTCGATCGCGATGTTCACCGGCGCGCGCTGCTGGAAATGCTCCCAAATCTCGTGGCCGTTCTTGGGATTAAGGCGTTTGACACGCAAAAATGGGCCCTTCTCAAATCCGGTTTCGACCCGGTAAGGGTTGCCGGAATCCTCCTCGTCCGGCGTGTAACTCTGCACGACGTAAACATACTTGCCGGACACGTAATTGATCAAACCGCCGGGCTCTCCCGTCCAGATCGGGGTGCCATTAGCGGGGTCAAGCTTGGCAATCACAGACGTCACTTTTTGGTTGATGTCGATCTGGCGCGAAAACTTGATCGAATCGGGGCTGGCAGTGGTGCTGTTGACATAAACACAATCGCGATCGTCGAAGAACAAACCCGCGATGCCGACTGACAGATACCGCCACCGGACTTTGCCGGTTGCCAAATCAAACGCGGTCAGCAGTCCCTCGTCGATGACATATAGGCTTCCTTTGTGCTCAACGCAGGGCCCCTGTCCGTAAAGCGCTTCATTCTCATCCAACGCTTCAATCTCGCCACGCACGTTGTAGGTTAGCGGGCTTTGCCAGAGCTGCCGGTTGTCCTTGTCCAGAACCACCACGCTCTCGTTGGCCGCGATTACCGTGACCGTCTCCAGCGGGTAAAGCCTTGGGGGCCCGATGACCTCGCCGATCCAGGCTTGGTCCACGCCCGGCCTCCTCACCGTCACCTCGTACCGGCTCAGGTCCTCTTGAACCACATCGCCGCCGCGCTCCCGCTGCATCTCGTTCAGAAGCTCGTTTGCCGCTTCCAGGCTCTTCCCCGCCGTCACATTGCCCTGCAGCACGGATTTGCCCGTGGGCGCTTTCATGGCGCTGCGCGCCACCAACCGTTGCTCCACCAGTTTGACGGCAAACTGCACGAAACCGTTTTTCGCGGGCACCAGCAAGAAGCGCGAGCGCGGCGCGTCACCGGCGCTGTCGAGGCCAACGCGGCTGTTGCCGTCGTCCATCGCATCAAAGGCGCGCTCCTGGTTCATCGTGTTGGCGAGCGTCGCGGGCAAGGCCAGCTTGGCGGCGTAGGAAAGATTCTGCGCCTCCTGCGCGACTTTCGCCGGGTCCATCGGTTTGCGCAAATCCCTGCCAGGCACCCCACCGGGCAACCCGGCACCCGCTTTTCGGCTCGTGCCGGGATCGCCCGAAGCGGCGGCCGGAGTGTCGTTGCCGGCGAACGCTGCGGCCTCCGGAGCACCTAGTTCTTCGGTGCGGGATTCGGCCGTCGCCAAGTTGATCCTCGTAACCATTGGCTTAAGACCTTCGCGGTCCACGACCATCACTTCGTCACCTCGCGCGATCAATCCCCCGAAACCCGCCGCCTGTACGGCGAGTTCTTTAACCACGTTGCCGGTGTCCCAATCGTAACGCACCAATTTGCCCGGAGAGCCAACCCAGACATTTTCCCCCCGGACATGCAACTGCAGGCTGGCCGCCTGATCGCGTTCCATTTCTTCTTCCAGTTTTTCAGCCGAAGGCATTCCCGGCACCGTGTCCCAGGCTTCGTTGTTCGCCTTGTCGATCAGCTTCTGCGTGGCCTGCTGCTGCCGCGCTACGGCGGCATCGATTTGGGCCTTATCCAGCAAGTTTGCGGACCAGATCGGCTGGTTGTGTTTCATGTCATACCGCGCCAGCGTGGTCCCATGGAGAAACACGATTTGGTCCCTGTTCCGGCCGCAAATTGCCGAATGCCCGGAATAGGAAGGCGCCGGAAAACGCGCCGAGAACACGGTCTTTGGCAGGCGCCCGAACCAGGCGTACCAAAACCAGAATCCGAGCAGCAAAGCGATAATCACCCCGGCGCTGGAGCCGGCCCAAACGACCCGCCGCCAAACCCGGGCTTCCCTTACCGACTGCTGGCCCTCAAAAACCGGAATCCTAATCCCGTGGGAATCAGCCTTGGCTTTGCACAAAGGCGAGCACACATACCCGAAGAGTTGCATACATCTCGGGCAGATCGGTTTAGAGCAGATGAAACATTTCTGCGTGGCGACCTGGCCCGGGTGCTTGAGGCAAGGCGTGCCCCCGACGTCGAGTTCCGCGCCATCCTCCACCGGGACGGTTTCGGGTTGAGTGAGTCGAACAGGGCCAGCGCGCCGAACCGGCTGCGGCGGGGGTGGTATTTCCAACGGAGGAGCGGATGCCGCCACGCTGGGTGCTTGTTGCGACATCCTGATGGCGAGCGGAACCCCGCTGGGGGTTGAAGACTGCCCCAAGTGTTGCCGCACCAGGCCATCGACGAATTCGGAAGCGTTAAGTCCGCAAACGGCACACACGAATTTTACCGGCCGCCCCGCCATTTCCGGGGTGACCTCGAATTCATACTTCGCGCCGCAAGAACATTGGACTTTCATGGTTCTCAAGGGTTGAGCAACCGTTCTCCCGCGCCCACTGGCAGCGGGAGTGAGGCTCGGGGAGGAAATGCTTGCGTGTGCCCATCAGAAAACAGCAGGTTGCCCCCGGCCTTTTCGTGGTTATTGGCGGGGGGCTTGCCATCGGGCGAAAACACCAATTCGCCGGCGCTCTTCGACTCGGTGTTAACCTGCGCGTCCGTCATGACCACGGTCCCCAAACTCGTGGAGGCACGCCCCATATAATATGCATAGGAGATTCTCGAGTCGCTAAGCGAACGTCCGGCGGCCGGAGCTGGATCCTTGCTCCCGGCGCAAATGAACAGCGAGTTGTCGGAGTTATATCGGGGCACCAGCAGGCCCAGCGCCTGTTCGGAACGAACCGCGTTGCTAAGAAATGGATACCTGCCGCCGTTGTCGGTGGCATAGATCTGGAGCCCGATGCTCAGCTTTTGGAGGTTTCGTTGGCAAGCCACCTGCAAGGCGCGTTGGCGGCTGCCGGAATTCGGGCTCCAGTACAACGTCACCAACAGGAGCAGGATGGCCACCACGAGCAGCAGTTCGATGAGCGAAAAACCAGGGCCGGCCAGGCCCCGAAAGCGCCAAGATTGCGCGCGCCTCATGCTGCTCCTATAACCTATGGCGAGGCCGTTGGCAATTCGGGAGAGAGCCCGTGACAAATCTCAGGCGGTATAGTTTCTTTGTTCCCACCATGGCTCCGTTCGGGTAGAATGACGCCTGTCATGAACGCACTAGCGCAGCGCACTGATTGCGGACACTCCCGTAAACGCGCCTTCACGCTGATCGAGCTGCTCGTCGTGATAGCGATAATCGCCATCCTGGCCGCCATGTTGTTACCGGCCCTGGCCCAAGCCAAGGAAAAAGCCCGACGAATCAAGTGCATCAACAACCTGCGTCAGATTGGTGTTGGCATGGTCATCTACGCGGGCGACAACGGCGATAAGGTGGTCCTGGCCCGCGTTATCCCCGGCACTTCGGACTTTGTGCAAATTGCCCTCAATCCGCCGGAGGCCGCCGCCGCCGCGACCGTGGGTTTGCTGGTCCAGACCAACAATGTGTGGACTTGCCCGAACCGGCCGGGGTTTCCGACATATGAAGCGGAATATCCGCAATGGAACATCGGCTATCAGTATTTCGGCGGCATCACCAATTGGCACAATGACAGCTACACTGGCCCCTCCTGCAGCCCGTCCAAGCTGGGCTCATCGAAACCCACCTGGGTGCTGGCCGCCGATTGTGTCATGAAAATTCTCGGCACCTGGGGCGGCGTCGACCGCGACATCGCCTACGCCAATATGCCGCAGCACCTTGGGCCGGCTTCCAAGAGGCCCGTGGGCGGCAACCAGTTGTTCATTGACGGGTCGGCGCGCTGGATCCGATCGGACAGAATGTACTTCCTCCACAGTTGGACGGCCGGTTCCTCCCGCGCCGGCTATTTCTACCAGGACGAAAGCGACTTTCCGCCCGCGTTGCGCGCCGCACTGCCGGCTCTCAAGTTTCGTTGAGTAGCGGCCGCGTGGGTTGACTCGTCGAGGTGGGGGAAAAGGGCCGCCCGCCTAGTTCCGCCGCAGCACTAACACGATGTCCTCTGTGAACGCCGGCACGCCAACCTCGGCCGTGCCGATTCTCGCTTTGGCGATGGACCCTCCGGTTTTCGGATCCAGCCATTCCGCCGCGTAGAGGCCAGGCGCAGGATCGAGTCGCAGTTTGAGCTCTCCATCCGCAAACTTCGTCTTCTGGTCTGATTTCTTGCCGCCGAGTCCTGAGCGGAGATACAGAAGATACTCCCTCCCGGGATTAGCGAGCGCGCGAATCGTCACCCCTGCGGGCAAATCGGCTTTTACCACTCTGTCGTCGGGCCGCATCAGGACCAAATCCAACCGCTTGAGCAACCGGCTCAAGAAACCGTATTGGCGGCGTAATTCGGCGCTTCCTCCACCCGGCTGAGAAGCGGGATACGCAAACGTGCCATCCTCACGACCAGCTACAAAAGAGTAGTCGAGGTTGTTGAACAATCCTCCGCCCGCAACGATGAAGTCCCACCCCTCCATCCGGTACGCAGAGTCGCTCGTGCCACGAAACCCGGTCTCGTTGTCACCGATAACCTTGCCCAGGTGGTAGTTCATCGCGACCGTGTCCGGTGGCGCCGCATAGTGAAAGTTGAAGATCGAAATTGCCGGGTGCGGATTCTCAACTTTTGCCTTGCCGTTGGCGATGTTTTGCGAGATCAGGTGGCGCGCACCGGTCCCCTGCTCCACCGCGGCGATGACCTCGGCAATATGGTGCTGCCATTCGAGCGTGACCCCGCCGAAGTAGGGTTCGTTGCAGATCTCGTAATAAAGGTTATCGAAGTCCTTGAGCTCGGTGACGATCTTGCGAACCATGGCCTCCTGGATTGCGAGGAGGCCGCCGTGCTTATCGAGCGTATAGACGTTGGTCCGCGCCACCGCCCCTACCCGATTGACATTGTTCGCGGCGTTCATGGGGCTCAGTTGCCACATGCTCTCCTCGTAAAACGGGCAGAACAGGTTCATCTCCACCACAACCCCGCGCTTGCTGGCCTGCGCCATGAAATCTTTCAACCGCTTAAAGTAGGCCGCATCCCATTTATCGAGGTCGAACTTGTTGCCGCCGTTCGCATAGCCCGGTTCGCCGCTGCGTGCCCATGGACAAATAAACCGGCCGGGCAACGGCGCGAGCGTATTACTAGCGATGTTGAAAGCAGACGGCGGCTCGCAATACGCCCCGGCCCAGGTCCGAGTGCCATTCAGCCCGTCTTGAGCGAGGGTCCTGAGATATCGCGTATAGTCAAAATCAAGGTTAAGCACCGCCCCGTAATGCTCGCCCGAAGTGATGATAACCGTGGGCTTGCCTCGAAAAAGAAAGTAGTGCGGGTTCTGTGGGTGCAGGGCCAGCGGCTTCGCCGCCAGCACCGGAACTGCTAAAGCCCACGAAGCCAACCCCAGCGACCACGCAATTCTCAGCATAAATACGCTGAAAAGTTGACCAACGTTGCTGTCCAAAGTCCGCTTACGCCGCGAGGGCGTTGTTCATGCGGCGTATCGCCTCGTCAACCTCACTGGTGCTCTTAAACCCAATGACGATTGAATCCAGCTCCGGGCAGGACATGGCGAACCGAATCGATTTCTCGCGGTCCTCCGGGTTGGTGAAATCGCCGTTGCCGATGATCTTCATGCCGATAACGCCTCGGCCCTTGGCGTGCATCGTCTTGATTTCCGCCAGCACGGGCGAGAGATCCGTCCCAGGTTTGTCCCAGGTCTCCGCCATGCCGTCGATGTGTTTGGCCTGGGGGTTGACGCGGACGAGGTGGACTTCCGTCCAGGGGTTGGAGGCGGCGGCGCGCAGGGCCGGAAGGCTGTGGCAGGAAACGCCCTTGGCGCGAATCCACTTCTTTTGCTTGGCCTCATCGAACGCGTCCATGATTCGTTTCATGTCATCCGTCCAGCCGTCTTTGACCATGCAATGAATCAGCAGGCTGTCCACGTAATCGGTGTCGAACACCTTGCGATGATTGTCGATCGCTTTGAGAACGTCTTCCGGTTTGCCCGGGATTTTGGATTGGATGAAGAGCTTTTCACGGGGCAGCCCTTTGATGGCCGCGCCAATCCACTCAAACGTCCGGTAGCTCTGGGCGCAGTCGAAATACGTGATTCCCTGATCGTAGGCATAGCGGACCACGCGGTTAAAATTCTCCTGGCCGAGGCCGTACTGGACATTACCGCTGTTGCTGCCGGTTCCCATGCCGAGACGACTCAGCTTGAGGCCTGTCTTGCCCAGCGCCACCTGGTCGACGGCGGTGCGTTTTGACTGGGCAGTTACCGAACCGCGCGACGCGAACAGCAGCGCACCGGCGGCGACCGCGGAACGCTCCAGAAATTGACGGCGGCTAAGGCGATTGTTTTTCATGGGGTTGATAACAGGTTGAACGAATTTAGAACTCACCACTCAGGTTGCTTCGGCTCGTCACGTCGGCAGTCTAACATGACCGGGACCCTCGTCAATACGCGCAAAACGAAAGAGGCCCTTCCGGAAACGCCTGACACGAGGTATATTAATCCAGTCGTATGAAAGTTCTGACCGTTACGTTGAGCCTGGCAGCCGGTTTGAGCCTCAACGCGCTGGCGGCCCGCCACGTCAGTTTCGGATTCCACGGCCACCACGGCGGCTATTGGTGCGGTGACGCATTCGTGCCTGGTCTAGCTTTGGGAATTGGCTTGGGCGCCTTGGCGACATATCCCTGGGGAGGGCGGGATTACTATTACTATCCAGCCTACGGCTACGGTTACTATTACCCGAGCTACGCCTACGCGTACCCGCCGCCTGCGAACGCCGCGCCGAGCACGCCAGCGGCCAACCCCACTCCCGCCAACGAGGCTCCGCAGCCCGCGCCTGCGCCCGAAACTCCACCGTGGGTTCCCAGCAGCCCAGGTTCGGGCACATGGGTTCCCGACCCCGAGCCGTACAGCTTTACCCCTGGGCAGCCCGCCACGCCCAAATCGTCGGCTGCCGCGAAAGTGGACCAGACCACATCGCTCACAACCTCGCCCGGCGGTGTGCCGGTGTATTCCAATGTTCAGAACCCGGCTCGGTAAACGTGGTTCTGCAACACTTCAAAGACCTCGGTTGAGTCCAGCTCTGTCTTCGCCAACAGATCTGCTCGCGGTGTAATCAGAATCGGCCACTCCCTCCGATCTTTCGGCTCCCGTCCGTGCGATCCCTTAACCAGGCCCGCGTCCAGAGGGACGATATCCATCAGCATACGGAAGCCCAACCGCTTCTGCACGAGCCGCCAGGCGATTTTTGCTTTGATAAACGGGGTGCCCGGCACGAGGAACAGCTCAACGGGGTCGTAGCCCGGCTTCCGATGAATATCAACGGTGCGCGCGAAATCGGGCGCGCGACGGTCATCGAGCCAGTAATAGTAAGTGAACCACGCCCCTTCCGCGGCAACCACGACCAGGTCCCCCGCACGCTCGTGATCCAGGCCATGCAAACCTTTCTCCGTGCTGTCCCAGATCTTCGCGACCCCGGGGTGCTGCTCCAGTAAAGCTCGCACGGAACCGGACAGTGACTGGTCGTTGTAGTAAATATGCGCGACCTGATGGTCCGCCACGACGAAGACACGGCTCGCGCCGCAATCGAGCAGTTCCCTTCCCAACTCCTCTTTCACGGTAACCCAGCCCTGCTCGCGAAAAAGACGGTTCAAATGCACCGGTTGGTTCACGGCGCTGATTCCGTATTCTGAAAGCAGCACGACCTGTACGGAACGCTTCGAGAAAAAATCGATCAGATCGCCAACGATTTCGTCAATCCGCCGGAGGTCAGATTGGATGTCCGGGTGCCCGCGGCCAAGCCGTTGGAGACCGTAATCCAGATGAGGCAGGTATACGAGGCTCAGGGTCGGCGAGTGCTTTTGTTCGACCCATTTGGCGGACGCGGCAATCCACTTGCTGGCCGCATCCGATGAAAAGGCAGCCGACTCGATGCCTGCGGCCGGACCCCAGAAAGCAGGAAACGGGAACTCCCCCAGGTCCTTCTTGATCTCGCTACGAAGCGCGTAAGGCCACGCGTAGATGTCGAAAACCTTCCGGCCGTCGGCGGGGTACATGGGGCGCGGCGTGATCGACCAATCGGCGCCCGAGTACATGTTGAACCACCAAAAGAGCTGCGCGCACGTGAACCGCGGGTCGATTTGACGGAGTCGATCCCAGAGTTTGGGCGCGCCCACGAGATGATTGGATTGCCTCCAGAACTGAACTTCGGCCAGCTCGCGGTTGTACCAACCGTTGCCAACGATGCCGTGCTCGGAAGGGCGCGAGCCCGTGAGGTAATTCGACTGGGCTGTGCATGTGACTGCCGGCATGGCTGGCCTGATACGAACCAGATTGCCGCCCTGACGAAAGCTGCTAATGCGAGGCGTAGCGGGTCCGACCAGCGATTCCGAAAGTCCAACGACGTCGATGACCACGGTGCGTTTCATAAACGGGCTACGTCGCCGGGGCAAAACGTTGAAGCGCTAACGCCAGCAGGAACAGCACGACAAACGGGGGGATGGCTGGAGCTCCGGCGGGTATCGCGGCGACGAGATCTACCAGTGCGATACCGGCGAGCAGACCGCTAACACCCGTCCTAAAGAAACGGAGACTCGGCACAGTCCTGCCGGTAAAACACCAGCACAGCCACCCGGTTTGCATTGCCACCGTGGCCCAGATCAGCGCGCCCGACTCGCCGTGCGTCAGCAGCGAGAGCGCCGCGGGCGCTATTAACAGCGACCAGGGCCAGCGCCTGAGTGAGCCGGAGGTACGTTCCACGCGGGCGATATAGCTTAAGCCAAGCACGTAAACCGCGAGCGCCAGTGCGGGCAGGACAACAGCGGGGCCGATGCCAGTCCGGGCAGCCGTGCCGGCGAGCAGGTAAACGAGAAACCGGCAGCCTGCCATCGGCCATGGGGCGAGTGAAAAGTGCTTATGGCAGGCGTCGTAGGTCACAATGGCCAGCACCAACACCGTGCCCGGAACCCAGGAGGAACCACCCAAACCAACGGCCGCCAGCCACCCGATTGTCAGCCACGCCGCCCCGAGCAACCACACAGTCCGCGAGCGAATTCGACCGGACACGATCGGACGTTCCGGCCGATACTTCCGGTCAAACTCCACGTCGAAGGCGTCGTTGAGGAACATCCCTCCGAGATAAAGAAGCGTCGCCGCGCCGCACAGGACCACGAAGCGATCCCAACCGCGGCCGCCGGCGAGCAGCCACCCGGCGAGACAATTGGACCACACCGTAGGCAGATTCGATACGCGGCCAAGTTCAAGCAGCGGCCGGAAACGCTGCCACGACCCACCCCTGATCTCAGGCCACGGCGTGTTTGGCATCGGCCTCGTAGGACGGCAGGAATTTCGGGCACTGCCGCAGAAAAATCAGCGGGTTGCGGTAGACCATCTGTTCGACCGCGTCGGGATTGTGTCCGCGGCGGCGCATTTCCAGGGCGGCGTATGGCACTGCCAGGGGAACACTGACACCCCAGTCGCAGGCGCTGTTCATCCAAAGCCGTTCGCTGCCGTAATGCTCGATCATATCCACCGCCCGGGCGGCGGTGCACTTTGATTCGGGATAGAGAGTCATTCCCGCCCAAAATCCTGCGTCCAGCACTATCTTGACCGTGTGCTCTTCGACGTGATCGATAATGCAGCGCTCCGGCCGAATCCTCTGGTCGCTTCGCAAAACATCCAGGATCAGGCGGGTGCCTTTGTGTTTGTCTTCGAGGTGGGGTGTGTGCACCAGGATCAATTGCTCGTGCCGGGCGGCTAGATCCACATGCATTTCCAGCACTCGAAGCTCGTTGCGCGAATTTTTGTTGAGGCCGATTTCCCCAATGCCGAGAACGTTCTCCCGGCCAAGAAACTGCGGAATGAGTGCGACCACCTCGCGCGCCAAAGTGACATCCTCCGACTCTTTCGGGTTGATGCACAGCCAGCAGTAGTGTGGCAGGCCGAATTTCGCCGCGCGTCGCGGCTCATAGTCGGTGAGTTGGGCGAAATAATCGAAGAAACCCGCAGGCGAACTGCGGTCGAACCCCGCCCAGAACGCCGGTTCACAAACCGCGACGCATCCGGCGGCGAGCATGTCGCGGTAGTCATCGGTCACCCGGCTGACCATGTGAGCATGCGGCTCGATGTAGCGCATAGAGGCGAACTTTTACTTTCCGGGCCAGGCACCGCAAGCGGCTTTAGTGGTTGCCGCAGGGATAGGTTCGACAGTCGGATCGCTCAGCCTCAAGAGGATGTTTTCCGCCCGGCACCCATCCTCCCGGCGAAGATCTTTCAACGCGTCCATCAACGCCGCCAGTCGGAAATCGGCCTCGCCCTCAGCCCGCTCAACCCGATCCAGAAACGCCGCCAAATCAATCAGTTTCGCGCGTGCCTCAAGAAAGTAGAGATCGAGCAATTGCTGCCGGTTCATTTTCGTGGCAAAGACCTTAGCAGGAGACGAGTGCAGCGACAAACGGATTGAGTCGAGCCGATTTGAAAAGTTGCATCATGGCGCAAGTCGTTCACACTGCGTGGCAACCTATGAAGAACCTTCTGCTGGTGAGTCTCTGGTCGCTGATGATCTTTTTCGGGGGTAGGTCAACCCCGGCTCAAGCGCAGAGCAAGCACAGTCCGACCTCCCAATATCCAACCTACGAGGGCCGCGTTATGTGCGGCTACCAGGGTTGGTTTCGCGCGGAGGGCGACGGCTCCAATGAAGGCTGGACCCACTACAGCGAGCGCGGCCCGCTGACCGCCGCGACACTGCACCCGGATTTCTGGCCGGATGTTTCCGAATACGAGAAAACCTATCCGACCTCACTGACGAACCACGATGGCTCATTCGCCCGCGTGTTCAGTTCTCGGGACCAGAGTACGACCGACCTGCATTTCCGCTGGATGCGGCAATTCGGGATCGACGGCGTCTTTGTGCAGAGGTTCTTCAGCGGACTGCGTTCTCCCGCCAGCCGCAAAAAGAGCCGGGCGGTCCTCGAGAACTGCATCAAGTCGTCCCAGGAATACGGCCCTGCATTTGCCGTCATGTACGACCTGTCGGGCCTCAGGAACAGCGGAGAGGACTGCTCGGCCATCATCCAGGACTGGAAAGAACTGGTGGATGAATTGCACGTCACCTCGCAGCCCACCAATCATTATCTCTATCATCGGGGAAAACCGCTGGTGACGATTTGGGGATTAGGTTTTCCCGACCGTGGCTATAACATCCGGGACATCGGGATCGACAAGGTGATCAGCTTTCTCAAGACCGATCCGGAATACGGCGGTTGTTCTGTGATGCTGGGCGTGCCGACCTGGTTTCGGGACCTGAACGTCGACACTAATCCGGACCCCTATCTTCATCAACTCATTGAATCGGCAGACGTAGTGATGCCGTGGATGGTGCAGCGGTTCACCCCGCTCGTTCACCTGTTTGATGTGTCCCGCTACGAGGAACACGTTAAGGCCGACCTCGCCTGGTGCGCCCGGCGGCGCGTCGATTATGCGCCCTGTGTTTTTCCCGGGTTCAGTTGGTATAACATGCACGGGCATGGCCGGGGCGATAACGCCATGATCTACCCCCTGAACCAGATTCCACGCCAAAAAGGACGCTTTTACTGGAACCAAATCACCGGCGCCGTCCAGGCGAAAGCTAAAATGCTCTATGTGGCGATGTTCGACGAAATGGACGAGGGCACCGCCATTTTCAAGTGCTCAAACAATCCCCCGGCGGGCGTTCAGTTGTGCGACTACGAAGGCTTGCCCACCGACCATTACCTGTGGCTGACCGGCCAGGCTGGCAAACTGCTGCGCCAGGAAATTCCATTCTCCGGGTCGATGCCGACCCGGTAGGTTTCGGGTGTAATCAGAGGCCCTGTCCGAATTTCAGATCTCGGATTTCGGATTTTGAATTGAGCCCGTGTCTCCGATCTGTTACGAGACGGCCCCATGTGCAACACACTCCGCATCCTCCCGGTTCTCCTGACCTGCAGCCTCCTTGCCGCCAATGCCGCTCCCACGCTTCCGGGAGTGGGCGCCGCGATGCAGGCGGCGGTGGACGCCCGGGAGATCGCGGGCGCAGTAACGGTGGTCGTGACCAAGGACAAGATCCTGCACCTCGAAACCACCGGTCTGGCGAACATCGCCGAGAAGCTGCCTATGCGGTCCGATTCGCTGTTCTGGATTGCGTCGATGACGAAGCCAGTCACCGCGGTGGCCGTGCTGATGTTGCAGGACGAAGGCAAGCTTCGCGTGTCTGACCCGGTGGCCAAATACATCCCGGAATTTGCCGCGCTCAAGACGCCTTCCGGCAAACCCGCCAACCTGACCATCGCGCAGATGCTCACGCACACTTCCGGCCTCGGCGAGGCCAACTCCGACGCGGCGCGCCAGGCCCATACGTTGGCAGATATGATGCCGCTGTTCCTCGCGGCTCCTATGCAATACGAGCCCGGTGAAAAGTGGAAATACACCCAATCCGGCATTAACGCGGCGGCTCGAGTAGTCGAGGTGGTTAGCGGGATGTCTTTCGATGCCTTTGTGCGGAAGCGCATCTTCGACCCGCTGGGGATGAAGAGCACAACGTTCTACCCCGAGGGAAAGTTGCGGAAACGGCTCGCCATGGGCTACGCGAAGAATCGCACCAGCGATGCGCTTGAGCCGGCGGCCCTGTCCCCCAGCTTCGGCACCCGAGGCCGGCCGCCAATGGGGAATGGAGGCCTGTTCTCGACGGGGCCAGACTATGCTCGCTTCTGCCAGATGTTGCTGGGCAACGGCACCGTGGGAGGCAAGCGTTACATGAGCGCCGAGGCGATGAAGTTCCTCTCCACGGTTCAAACCGGGGACCTGCCTACCGGCTTTATGCAATCAGCGGAGTATGGTAACCACGGAACCAACTATGGCTGGGGCATCGGCACCTGCATCCTGCGCGCCCCGCATGAAGGTGTGGCGGCGGTACTTTCACCCGGCACCTTCGGGCACGGTGGCGCCTGGGGCACGCAGGCTTGGATCGATCCTGCCCGCGGTGTCGCCTACATCCTCATGGTGCAGCGCTCGAATTTCCCCAACGCCGACGCCAGCGATGTCCGCCGCGCGTTCCAACAAGCGGCAGACGCAGCCCTCCGCAGGTAATCAATCGCCCCGCCGTCCGGAGGATTGTAGGCGACGAGGTAACGAGTCGATTGGTTGGTCCCCATTAAGCGAGGGCGCCTCCGACTCGTTACCTTGTCGCCTACAATGAGGAGAACCGTTTCAATTCACTGTTCGGTCCAGATTGCGCGAATGGCTTCCTCATCCCCAAAACCTTCGGGAACCGCCGGGCTCGGTTTGTTGGCGTAGTACCAACGCTTGTTGTTGAGTGGCGATCGCAGGGTGCGGCTCCCGGGCATTTGGAGGTGGCCGTTCGTGTCCGTCTGCCGCACCCAACCCCGGGCGTAGCGCAGCCAGTTGCTTCGATACTGCTGATTCTGCTGCGCGAACCACGTGATCTCGTCGTATCCCCAAATCCAGATGCTTCCCGCCCTGGACTGACCCGGTGTCCTGCTCACGCCCCAATTGTCGATCTCTACCAGGTAGGGCAGGTGCTCGCACGTCCAACCGCTGAATGTCGTGCCGCCTTTGCTCCGGCCGTAGATGCCGTCGGAAAATCCCACTTTCAGGATCGCCTCCTGCGGTTTGTTCGGCACCTCCATGATCCGCAACGGAAAGGAATGAAAATCCATGAGCAATTGGCCGTCGCGCACGAGGCCGCCGCTGGGCACGTGCGAATCAAGGATCACCATGTGGCGACGGGCGTGTTTCGCGGCGTAGGACCGGATGAGCGCGAGCACTTGCGAGTAATGGTTCAGGTTCCGATCGTTGTGGTTCATCAGTTCGGTTTGTCCGAGATGAATCGCCTCGCAGCCGGTTTCGATGAATGATGCGCCAAGGAAGTAAAACCAGAGTCTCGTCTCCGGCTGACTCACATCCGGAACGGATTGGCCGGGTCGCCAGTGGTCCTTGAACCGGCCATTGGGATACAACATATCGGCATAACAGAAATTTCTCTTCTCGACGGGCATACCGAAGGCCCGGAACACCCAGTCCGGCACGGGCACCTGTTGCACCTGCGTCGTCACGATCTCGAAAATGCACGCCTGCAGAATCATGTCCGGATCCGCCGCATGGAGTTTCGGGCTCTGCTGCCTTGCTCGTTCGAGGTTGGCGAGCAGGTTCGCCTCTCCGCCCCACAGGCAAAGACTGCGGCCGATGAACTTGGCGCCGATGCTCTTCAGCATCCGGATATTGTCATCGAGATCGCCACGACCATTGAGCAAGCCTTCCATCGTGATGGCCCTCGACAGGTAGTTCTCCAGCACGTCGCGCGATATCGTCTTGTCGAAGCGGTACTTGTTGGCACTCGACGCGGGCGCCTCGGCCGCCTCAGCCCGCTGTATATTCGCCGGGAAGCTGGCGGCAAAGAAAGTAGCAAGCAGCGAGCAAGCGGTCGCTGAGAGGAGCGATGATGTTTTCATTCGGTTACATTCCGGAACTATGCTGCCAGCGTCGTTCCCGGTTGCCGAGCAGTATCTCAGTTTCCGATCTCGACAAGCATGCCGATTTGGTTGGCTGAGAGCCGCCAGATTTGCCACGGTTCGGTCATGCGACTTCTTTTTCTTTCGAATAGCCCCGCTCGCGCCGGCGGCTACGCCGCGTGTTTGTCGCTGGCACCACTCATCTTCATTCTCAATTTCTCGGCGGCCGCCGCCGGCGATGCCCTCGCCGCCGAACGTTACCAAGACCGGTTCGTGTGGATCTTCGGGTGGGGGCTCGGTAGTGACCGTG
>DATDCV010000305.1:0-2768 GCA_036524155.1 Verrucomicrobiia bacterium | reverse complement strand
CACCGCCCCACTCAGGAGGACGTAGGCAGGGAACCTACAAGCGCTGAGAGAGCCAGTTCCGTGCCATCCTAAAGCCGCGAATCAAGCCCCCATGCCGTCTTCGAACGACCCCGCCGCCAGCGGGAAGCAAAGGTTGTCCCGAACGTATTGGATGCCGTTGGCGCTGGTGGCATCCAGATCCCGGTAGGCGCTCTCGGCTTCGACCACCAGAGGGGCGGTTTTCGTGCCCATTATCTGGCAATACCGCTGCGGAAAACCTGTGTGGACCAGCACTTCGACGTAACGGACCATGTTCAGATCGCCCGAGGGGATGTCCACGAACTGCATGGCGCGTTTTTGCCAACCCGGCTCCATCATCCGCAGGGGCATCCCGGGACGAACCGTGTGATTCTTCACATGGCAGGCGTAGACGCGTGAGGCCACCTTCAGGAAGCGTGTCTCAAAACTTTCACCTTCCCAGCAATGAGACGGGTCCGCATTCACCGTAAGACATTTGTCACCATCGCAAATCTCGACCAGCATGTTGAAATCGTCGGCGCACATCGCTGCTGTCCCGGGGTGGATTTCATGCGCGAGATAAATCCCCAGCTTGTTCGCATGCGCGCGGATCTTTGCGGTCTTCTTCACAAACCGCTCCTGACCTTCCTTAATGAGGTCATAGTCCCCTCCGCCCCAGAAGCCCCACGGATACCCCGTGGCCATTTCCCACCCGAAGGCGACACCCCAGAACATCGGCACGATCTTCACCCCGAGTTCGGCGCACAGATCCAGCAACCGCAGGACGTAATCTTCCGCCCACTTTTCGATGTCCGCAGTCGATTTCTTGGCGACATCGGCAGGGATGAAAGGCCGAATCGTCGGGCTGCCCGTCCATGCCGTGGTCTGCACCCAAATAGGACAATGGGAAGAGATACCGTCCAAAGTCAGCTTGGCTTTGGCGAAGGCGTTCTTGATGTCCTTCGCGCTCATCAGTCCCTTGTCGGTGTTGAGCATGTAATTGGAGGGCTGCGCTCCGGTCGCGCCGGATTTTTTGGCGTACTCGAGGAACTGCGCGAGACTCTTAGCGCCGTGTTGCGCGCCTTCGATGCTGGGGTGGAAACAGTTTTCGGCCATACGTTTTGTGGAGTTCAAAAGTTTTAGTTAACAAACGGACCGCCAGACGAATAACGGGCTCAAAATCCAATTGCAACTCCATTTTTGGAACTGCAACCATCAGTGGCTGGCCCTGAACTTTCGGACCGCGAATCCAGACAGTTGCGCATCGCCCCCGGTCCCGTCACAGTAATCCCGTTTATGGCGACGTTTTACGACACACATGCCCACTTGCATTATCCCGATATGGCGCTCGAGGTGCCGGACCTTATCCGCCGCGCTTTTGCCGCAGGCATTACCAAAATTGTCGCGGTGGCCACCGATTTCGAAAGCAGCCGGCGGGCGCTTGAGATTGCCGAGCAGTTCCCCGGCATCGTGGCGGCGGTAGGCTGGCATCCTTCCGATGTCCTGCAAGCCCCCGAAGATATCCGCCCGGAACTCCGCGAGCTGGCGCAACACCCCAGGGTTGCCGCCCTGGGCGAGACCGGCCTCGACTACTACCGTCTCCCAAGTCAAAAACCGGGTTCCACAACCGCTGACGATGCCGCGTACAAAACGAAGCAAGCCAGACTGTTCCAACAACACCTCGAGGTTGCCGCCGAAACCGGGCTCAATTGCATCATTCATCAAAGAGATTCGCTCGAAGACACCCTGACGCTTCTCGAACCGTTCGCCGATCGCGTCCGCGGCGTGTTCCATTGTTTTGCCAACGACGCCGCAACGATGCGCCGCATCGTCGCCCTTAACTCGCTGGTCAGCTTTACCGGGATCCTCACCTTTAAAAACGGCCAGAATATCCGCGACGCCCTGGCTGCGACCCCCACCGACCGCTTCATGCTGGAAACTGATACCCCGTATCTCGCGCCCGTTCCGTACCGGGGCAAGCGTTGCGAACCTGCTTATGTGAAAGAAATCGCCGAAGTCGCCGCGCAGGTCAAAAACTGCTCACTGGAACAACTCAGCCGCGCCACCTGCGCGACTGCTCATTCGTTCTTCAGGAACCTGCAGTGACGGCTCGAGTGACAGCAACACTTCCCGATACGATGGACCCGGCAGCCAATCAACCCGGCACCGGACACCGGCGGTCAGCCGCCCTCCAGCGCTTCCGCCAGCACCTCCGCCATGTGTTTGGGCCGCACGGGCGTCAGGTGGCTGATCTGGTGCCGGCAGCTCGTGCCGGAGGCGACAATTTGCGTCCCGAAAGGCTGCGCGCGAATTTCGTGGACCAGAGGCTCCGCCACCTTCAGCGACAACTCGTAGTTATCCTCCAGCATGCCGAACCCGCCGGCCATGCCGCAGCAGGCCGTGTTGAGCAGCGTCACTTCCCGTTTCGGCAGCCGCTCCGCCAGACGCCTCAGGAAGGCCGGGTTCAGCAGTGATTTGACGTGACAGTGGGCGTGGATGATGACCTTGGCGTGCTTGCTCTTGAATTGGAGCGCGTGCGGTTCGTGACTGAGCAGTTCTTCGATGAATTGCTCGAAAAGAAAACACCTCCGTGCGACACGTTCGAAACCCGGAACCTTCAGCTCCCGGTAGTCTTCGACGAACATCGAATAGCACGATGGCTCGAGGAAAAGAATTGGCGCTTGGTCCACGTCCAGATTGAGCACCCCGATATTGTGACGTCCCAGCCGTTGCGCCTGCCCGAGGTCACCTTGGCTGAAAGCCGGCCGACC
>DATDCV010000304.1:0-27425 GCA_036524155.1 Verrucomicrobiia bacterium | reverse complement strand
CAGGAGCCCCGCCGCCAGGCCCGCCGCCCCGGCGGCGCACGCTCCCCACCTCAGGCGGATCATCAGCGCCAGCACCAGGATGATGGGCAGGATGGCAAGAACGTAGCGCATCGGCGAGGTGACGCTATCCCGCCGCGCGCGCGGCGGGCAATCCAAATCCGAAACCAGGCGGGTACCCCCCTCAGTCTTGGGTCGGAGCGCCGAGTTGCAATCGGCTTGTCATCGGCCGTCGGCTCGCTTAAGCCGATTAAAAATCGGCGCTCCGACCCAAAACTGAGGCGATACCCAGGCGGTTGTTTTGTCCTTGTCATCGGGATTCGGATCCGGTTCATCATGAAGCGGAGTTTGCTCCAACGGGCAAGGTTCTATGGCGGAAGCTCGCAGATGTCCCGAATGCGGCGTCGAGGTGCGGCCGGATGCCGGAGGTGGACTGTGTCCCAACTGCGCGGCGCGGCTTGCTTCGGGCGAGCCTCGCCAGACCGGCGCGCGGCCAGCCTCACCAGATCCCGACGCTGCGAAATCTACCGTCCCTCCGCCGGAGACTGTCGTTAACCCCGCGACTGATAGACCGGGCGGCCGTATCGGCCGCTACCGGCTGCTTCACCAGATTGGCGAAGGAGGGTGGGGAGTGGTGTACCTGGCGGAACAGGAAACACCCGTGAAGAGACAGGTAGCCCTGAAGGTGGTCAAGCCAGGCATGGACACGAAGGAGGTCCTGGCTCGTTTCGAGGCGGAGCGCCAGGCGCTGGCACTGATGGAACACCCGAACATCGCCAAGGTGCTGGATGCCGGGGCCACAGATTCCGGGCGGCCGTTCTTTGTCATGGAACTGGTGCGGGGCATCCGGATCACCGATTACTGCGACCAAAACCAGATTTCGACCGAAGGGCGGCTGCGACTGTTTGTGCAAGTGTGCCAGGCGGTGCAGCACGCGCACCAAAAAGGCATTATTCATCGGGACTTGAAGCCGTCGAACATTCTGATCGCGCTCCAGGACGGTGTGCCCGTGCCCAAGGTGATCGACTTCGGGATCGCCAAGGCCACCGCCGGTCAGGCGCTCACCGACAAGACGCTCGTAACCGCAGCCGAGGAGTTTATCGGCACGCCGGCTTACATGAGCCCGGAGCAGGCGGAAATGAGCGTGCTGGACATCGACACACGGAGCGACATTTATGCTTTGGGGGTTGTCCTGTATGAACTGCTGACCAGCCGGACGCCTTTCGACGCGAAGGAACTCCTGCGGGCGGGCTTGAGCGAAATGCGGCGGATTATCCGCGAAGAGGAGCCGCCGCGGCCTTCCACCAGGATCAATTCCCTGGACGGGAACGAGCGCACCGCGATGGCGCGGCGGCGGGGTTCCGAGCCTCCCGGGCTCATCCACCAGTTACGAGGCGATCTGGACTGGATCGTGATGAAGTGCCTCGAGAAGGACCGGACCCGGCGGTACGAAACGGCCAGCGGACTGGCGCGAGACATCGGCCGCCATCTGGAGGACAAACCGGTGGAGGCGCGTCCGCCGAGCGTGGGCTACCGCGCCGGAAAGTACGTCAGGCGTCATAAACTGGCGGTCGTCTCGGGGGCGGTGCTCGCCCTGGCCGTCATCATAGGATCCGCCGGAACGGTGATAAACCTGTGGCGAGCGGTTCGGGCCGAGAAGAAGGCGGTTCAGGAAGCCGAGACCGCCAAACAGGTATCAGATTTTCTGGTCGATCTGTTCAACGTTTCCGATCCGGGCGAGGCCCGGGGCAACTCGGTCACCGCCCGCGAGATCCTCGACAAAGGCGCCGCCAAAATCGATCGGGAACTCCAAAGTCAGCCGCGGGTCCGGGCGCGGCTGCTGGAGACCATCGGGACTGTATACACGAGTCTCGGTCTCTATCAGCAAGCCAGGTCCATGCTCGAAAAAACCCTCGAGCTGAAGAAACACCTCGAGGGAACGAACAGCCTCAGCGTGGCAGACACATTTCATAATCTGGGGGTCATCCTGGACGACCAGGGCAAGTACGACGAGGCGGCTTCATTGTTCCGCCAATCCCTGGACATAAGAACCCGCAAGCTCGGGTCCGACCACCCTGAAGTGGCGCGAAGTCTCAACAGCCTCGCCATAGTCTACTGGAACCTGGGCAGGAACTCCGATGCTGAACCTCTCTTTGAAAAGGCCCTGGCCATAAAGCAAAAGCATTTGGGCTCCGACCACCCTGACCTCGCGAACACGTATATTAATTTGGGCGTGCTGAAGCATTCGCAGCTCAAGTTCGCGGAGGCGGAGGTCTGCTTCAAGCGGGCGCTGGCCATCTGGGAAAAGAAGTTGGGCGCCGACCATCCCGATCTTGGCACGGTGCTTAATAACCTGGCGGCGCTTTACGAGGTTCAGGGCCGGCGGGCCGAGGCGGAACCGCTGTATCTGCGTTGCTATGCCATTTGGGAGAAGGCCCTCGGCCCGGACCACCCCGATGTCGCCATCGCGCTGCACAACCTGGCGAACCTCTACCGGAACCTGGGCCGTTACGCCGAGGCCGAGCCGCGCTATCTGCGCTCCCTGGCCATTTGGGAAAAGGCCCTGGGAAGCGAGCACCGTTCGGTGGGGACCAGCCTGAGGGAGCACGCCAATCTCTATCGGGAGCAGGGCCGTTACGCCGACGCCGACCCGCTCTATTTACGCGCGCTGAGGATTTTCGAAAAGGATCCTGAGTCGAATCGCCTCGAGATTGGAGCGACCCTCGAAAATTATGCGCTGCTGCTGCGCAAGATGAACCGAACGGAAGGCGCCCTGAAGATCGAGAACCGCCTTAAAGCCCTGCAAAACGAATCCGAAAAGTCAACGCCGACGGCTTCGGAGGGTCCCGCGAAGAAATAGCACGGTTGCTTCCAATTCGAACCCGGGGCGGCCGGCAGCGGTGTATCCGCTCAGTCTTGGGTCGGAGCGCCGAGTTGCACTCGGCTTACACGCAGGCGTCGGCGCGGTTAAGCCGATTAAAAATCGGCGCTCCGACCCGAGACTGAGCGGACACGCAGCGGCGTCAAATCTCCTTGACCACCCCCCAGTAAACGTCGAGGCGATTGTCGAGGTACAATTTGATGGCTTTGAGCAGGGTTCTGGCCTCCAACTGCTGGCCCGTGGCAACGATTTCCTTCAGGCTCATGTGCGGCCGAACCGGGAAACATCCCTGGGCGATGATCGGGCCTTCGTCGAGGTTCATGGTGACGAAGTGCGACGAGACGCCGATTATTTTGACGCCCTGCTCATAGGCCTGGCGATAGGCTTGCGGGCCGGGAAAACTGGGGAGCAGGGAGGGGTGGATGTTGATGATCTTGTTTTTGTAGCGCCAAACGAAATTTGGCGAGAGAATCTTCATGAAACGGGCCAGGACGACAAAATCGATCTCGGACCGGTCCAGGAGCCGAAGTGCAAGCGTTTCGCCCTTGAGCCGGTCCTCCCAGGAGACGAAGCTGAAAGGGAGTCCGGCCTTCTTGGCGAGCGGCTCGAGGTCGCGCCGGTTGGAGAGAACGAGGGCCGGCTCGGCCTTTTTGAGGGCGCCGGCTTCGGCGGCGGCGACGATTTTCTCGAAACAGTGCGGCTCGCGTGTCACCAGGATGGCCATGCGCTGGCGGCGGCGCGGTTCGGTAAAGCGGATTTTGATCTCCATGTCCAGGTCGCGGGCGAGCTGGGCAAGGCCTTCGACGACGGCCGGGCGAGCCAGTTGGGCGTCCTTCCAGGAGGCCTGAAGGTTCATGCTGAACTGGCCGCGAGTAACTTGTTCTTCGAGACCCTCGATGTTGGCCTTCTGCTCGAAGAGAAAATTAGTGATTCGGGCGACGACGCCGGTTTTATCGCGGCCGATGACAGTAATCGTGGCAAGTTTCAAGGTTGGCAAAGTGGTTAATCGTGCATGGGAGCTTCCAGGAGCCGGGGTTTGCGCTCACGAAGCGGGAGCCAGATGCGGAAGGTGGTGCCGCGGCCAACCTGGCTTTCCAGTTCGATGCGGCCGCCGTGGGCGCGAACGATGCGCTGGACGATCATCATGCCGAGGCCCGTCCCCTTCTTTTTGGTGGTGTAAAAGGGCTCGAAGATGCGATTGATTTGATCCTGCGGGATGCCGCCGCCGGTATCGGCGACGCTCATCCAAATCCCGTCGGCGCCCTCCCCGGTTTGGAGGGTCAGGGTGCCGCCCCGCGTCATGGCTTGCATCGCGTTCTTGATCAGGTTCACCAGCACCTGCTGGATCTGGTTGGAGTCGATGGGTGCAATCGGGAGCTCATGCCCGAGTTTCGTTTTCACTTGCAGGCCGCGGTTCTCCAGTTCCGGCCCGAGCAACTCGAGGGTTTGGGCCACGACACTGTTGATGGGGGTGGGCTTGATCTGCGGGGGGGTGGGGCGGATCGCCTGCAGGAACTGGGTGACAATATAGTCGAGCCGGTTGATCTCGCCTTTGGCCACCGCCAGGTACTCGTCGAGCTTGAGGACTGAATCGCCGGCCTCGGCCTCGAGGTTGAGGGCGGGAGCCTGCCGGCGCAGGCGAGCGGGCGGACGCCGGCTGCCGAGAGCGGCCGAGCCCCGGGCGGAGGCGGCCCCCGAACTTGCTGAGGCAAGAGTGGTTTTCAGTTTGCGGAGCTCACGGTCCATCAACTGGAGATGGATGTGCAGCGCGTTGAGCGGATTGCCGATTTCGTGAGCGACGCTCGCGGCGAGCAGAGTCAGGGCCTGGATCCGTTCGCTTTCGATGGCCTCGTAGGTCTGTTGGCGCGCCTCGGTGGCGTCGTGAAGAATGAGGGCCACCCCCGTGCTGCCGATCGCCTCGCCGTCGAGGGGCGAGGCATAGAGCCGCAGGAACCGCGGCCGGGGAAAGCTGACCTCGAATTCATGCCGGACCACTCCAGGCCCGCCCGCCGCATCGAACCGGGCGATTCGCTCCCACTCGAGCTCGGGGATGAAGTTGGTGATGGGCTGGCCCTCCGCGTTAGGCTGCAACCCCAGGTAGCGCGTCACGGCCTGGTTGAAGTAGAGAATGCGACCCTCGTCATCGACCACCAGCACGCCGTCTTCGATGGTGTTGAACAGGGTTTCGAGAAACGATCGCTCCCGCGCCAGGCGCTGCACGACGGTCTGCAGCCCGGCAGCGTCCAACTGGCCGATCCGGGTCAAGACTTTGCCCAGGAAGTTGGACTTGCTCGCCATACTTCAGCTCAGAACCATTTCTTTCGCTTAAAGTACCAATAGGTTACCGCAGTGGAAAGCACCATGACGAGCGTCGCGACGGGATAACCAAACTTCCAATCGACCTCAGGCAGGTTTTTGAAGTTCATGCCGTACCAGGTGCCGACCATCATGAGCGGGGTCGTGATGACAGTGATCATCGTCAGCAGCTTTACCACCTCGCCGGTTTGGTTGGAGGACATGTTCAGGTAAATTTGCAGGATGCCCGTCAACGAGTCGGCGTAGCCCTGGGCGATCTCGGAAATGTGAAACAGCGAGTCGTACACGTCGCGGTAATAAGGGACCATGTGCCCGCGAATCAGCTTGAACTCGCCGCTGGCGAAGCGGGCGAGGACTTCGCGTTGGGGACCGATGATTTGCCGCAGGTGAAGCACCTCCTTCTTCACCTGCATGATTTGGTTGAGCGTCTCTTTGCCTGAATGCTGGAAAGCCAGTTGCTCGATTTCAGAAATCTCGATCGAAAGGTCATCGAGCGCCGGCTTGTAGTTCTCGACGATGGAATCGAGGAGATTGTAGGCGACACGATCAGGGGCCCGGCCGATATGGACGTTGCTCTTCACGGCGCGCTCTTCGGTCATCGACACGCTGCGGCTTGGGCCGTGGTGGTAGGTGACCAGGAAATTCTTCCCGAGGAAGAAATCCAGCTCGTTGGTGGCGAAGACGCCGTCCTTGCGGCTGTAGTCCACGGCGTGGATAACGATAAACAGGTACGGCGTGAACAGATCGCCTTCCTTCGGCAGGTATTCGTCCACCTTGGGGGAGGGGCTGGCGGCGACGCAGTCCTCGATCGACAGCGGGTGGAAGTGGAATACGTCTTCGAGGATGAACTTGGTTTCCTGCGCGGTGGGGTCTTCGAGATCGACCCAGAGGAACAGATTAGTGTCGGAAAGCAGGGTCGGCATTAGAAACATGTCGATATTCCTGCTATGCAGCCGGCCCTGCGTAGTAAATACGAGGGAACGGATCATGAAAGAAAGGGTGCGGGCGCCCTTCTCAATGCTTGATCATGCGGACGCTGTTTCACCCGCGGCAGTGGAATTAACGCCTGATACCGTAGCGCCGATCCATCGCGGAACGGTCGCCTCTCGGAGTGGTGGGGGTGGCCCCCGGAGTCGCGACCGGCGCGGTGTACTGTGCCGCCGGCTGCAGGCTGGGATCGGGTTGGTAAACCGTCGCGGTGAACAGCCCGGCGATGACGCTCTGTTCCTTATCCGGCAGCGCCAGGAAAATTTTCCCGGCGACCGCGTCATTGGTGGCCTGCCCCAGCTCCAACTTCATCGCATATCCGGTGCTGAAAGTCCGTATATTGGGGGCGTAGCGCGGGTCGGGTTTCCAGCGCTTGGCTACTTGCGGCACGGCCGCGCCCCTCATCTCGTTCGAGACCACCAGCGACTGCCCGCCAAGCTTTTCTCCGGGTTTCAGGTGCAAATAAACGAGCATCTCGCGGTCGGGCGAGAGCATCTGACCCTGGAAAAGGCGCAAGACCTGCGCGGTGCCGACCGTGTCGATTCGCGCGGTCTCGGCGACGAAGTTCGTGCCGGAAATCACGCCGTTGACTCTGCTCTCCGGGATGCCGGCGCGGCCGATGTCCAAGGTGTACTTCGGCGGGGTAACCGGTCCCTGGTTTGTGCTCGCCGCGGCCTGGGCGGCTGCCGGATCACCAACCGGGAGTTCGCGGGCCCGGCGCGGCCTGTCGCCGCCGGGGGCCAGACTTGCCAACCCCGCGCCGCCAGGCTCGGTGGCGTCCAGAAACTTGTTCAGATTCGCGATGTGCCCCGCCTCGCCGCCGTCCGAATTTCTCGCTTCCGCGGCGCTCTTGGCGTTGGCCTTGTCCTGCATTTGCTTGACATAGCCAAAGCCGAAGTAACCCCCGACGCCGAGTGCCGCCACCACCAGCAGCCCCACAAGGACCGAGATGATCGGGCTCCGCTTTTTTGGCGGGGCTTCCGTCAGGTTGCGGATCGGGATGTTCCGCCCGGTCGGCGCCGGCACTTGCGACTGCCCCAGAGAGAGTCTGGGGCCGCGACCGGGGGGCGGTGGAGGGACTAGCTGCTTGCCCAACGAACTTGCGGCCGCAGTCTGAGCCGGAACCGTGAAAGTGCCCTGGCAAATCGGGCACGCCAGTTCATGCCCAACCCAAAGTTCGTCGCATTGGATATCCTGGTTACAATGAGGACAAGTGATTCTAAGATCGGCCATATTATTGAACTACGCCCGCCGTGCGTGAGCGTCCCCAATCTTCATCCCCTGCGCGTTTTCCGTCAAGGAGGGACTGGTTCGCAGCGGGCGGGGGCTCAGCTCTGGGGGAGCCGAGCATCCGGCGCGCGGACTTCAGTCCGCAGCAACTCCCGTTGGCCGGAGGCATCCGCATTCCAGGCGTGATGGTGGGCCGCGCATTGCTGCGGACTGAAGTCCGCGCGCCGGCGACGCCGCAGCGGCCGCGTGCCACAAATAACCAGGCACGTCACAATCCAGTCGGATGGTCGAGAAACGACCAGGGCACTCTGAAACGGCGGGAGAGATGAGCGGCCAACGCCCGAACGCCGAAGGTCTCGGTGGCGTAATGGCCGCCATAGAGGACATTAAGTCCCAGTTCCTCCGCCACTCCGAAGCTCCAGTGCGGGCCTTCGCCAGTGACAAAGGTATCAACGCCTTCCTCCGCGGCCTTTGCCAGGTCACCGCCCGCTCCGCCCGAGACGACGCCGATACGCCGGCAGATTTCGGGCCCGCCTGGAATCAACAAAGCGTCAGTGCCAGTCGCCCGCTGCAGGCGCTCCTTAAGCTCCTTGCGCGTCATTCTTGCCCTGGTCTTGAATCCCAGAAACTGGCCGTGATCAAAAAAGAACGGTTTCAATTGCTTGAATCCGAGCGCGGCGCAGAGCTGCGCGTTGTTTCCGAACCGCGGGTGCGCGTCCAGCGGCAGGTGCGAGCTGTAAACGGCGAGGTCGTTGTCCAGCAGCAGCCTTAACAGTTCATAACGTTTGCCGGTCCACGGGCGGGCGGGCGACCAAAAGAGTCCGTGATGGACCAGCAGCAGGTCAGCCCTGGCCTCCACCGCCAGACTCAAAGTGGTCAGTGTGGCGTCCACCGCTGCGGCGATCCGCGAAACCGTGCCGCGGTTTTGGACCTGCAGGCCGTTGCTGGCGCGGTCGTAATCCTGGAGTTCAGCCGTGCGTAGCAAGCGGTCGCAGTGTTCGACGATGCGCCGGAGGGCAACTTTTGGCATGCGGAAAGGGAATCAAAACTCAACGTGGATTCAAAGGCAAAGTTGGAGCCGGCAGGTCAGTGAAATTCCCGGAGACGCGGGCACCCCACGGCAAAAAAACTGAGGCCCCACCCTTAGCGTTCGGCCTCGGCGGCGCGAGCCAGCAAGACCTTCTTTGTGGGAACGTATTGCGATGCGAATTCGCGCCGGAACTCCGCGAACGCACCGGCGCGGATGGCCTCCCGGATGTCAGCCATTACCCGGAGGTACATGCGGGTATTGTGGACGCTGAGCATGCGTAACCCGAGGATCTCCCCCACGTTCAGCAGGTGCCGAAGATAGGCGCGGGTGAAATGCCGGCAGGCGAAACAATCACAGCTTTCCTCGATGGGCCGGAAATCCGCTTTGCAGGCCCCCGCTTTGATGCTGATGCTCCCTTTGCGAGTGAAGGCGGTGCCGTTGCGGGCAACGCGCGTCGGCAGCACACAATCGAACATATCGATCCCCCGTGCGACCAACTCGACCATTTGGGCGGGCGTGCCCAGGCCCATCGCGTAGCGCGGTTTGTCTGCCGGCAGAAATGGCTCCGTCATCTCCACCGCACGCATCATTTCGGGCTCGGGCTCCCCTACGCTGACCCCGCCGACGGCATAGCCGTCGAAGTCGAGCGCGACCAGCGCCTGGGCGCATTCCTCGCGCAACTCCGGCCGGGTGCCCCCTTGCACGATCCCGAACACCATCTGCCGGTCGGCGCGAGGTTGTTCGCGGCATTCACGCGCCCAGCGCAGGGTTCGTTCGACGGCCGCCCGCATCTCGCGGGGCGTGCTGGTGTGGGGCGGACAGTCGTCAAAGACCATCGCGACGTCCGAGCCCAGTTCGCGCTGGATGGCCATCGCCTCTTTGGGCCCGAGGAATAAGAGCGAGCCGTCCAGGTGCGACCGGAACTCGACCCCATGCGCCTGGATTTTGCGGATCGTGGCCAGGCTGAACACCTGGAATCCGCCGCTGTCGGTGAGGATCGGCGCCGGCCAATTGATGAACCGGTGCAGGCCGCCCGCGGCGCGGATGATTTCCATACCCGGACGGATGTTCAGGTGATAAGTGTTGCCCAGGATGATCTGGGTGCCCATCTCCCTCAGCTCGCGAGGGTCAATCGCCTTCACGCTGCCCTGGGTGCCGACCGACATGAAGACCGGCGTGTCCACCGGCCCATGAGCGGTCGTCAGCCGGCCCAGGCGCGCTTTCGAGGAGCCGTCGGTTTTGACCAACTCGAACATGGCGGTGAGAGTTATCCAGCCGGGTCGAAGCGGCAACTGGAAAGTCGAGTTACGGGTTCAAGCGCGCAAAGGCGGGGCTTTCACCACGTTCTGCTTGCAGAACCGCGCCGCGACATTAGAGTCTAAATTGTGTCAGCCACTTTCTCAGCCAAAGAGACGACGGTCGTGGTTGGCTCCACGGCCATGCAGAGACACAGGCACAACCGGGGCTGCCTGAGTGCCGCCGCCGATTGCCGGCTGAAGACTGCGGCCTTTCAATCCGCCAGGGAGACCGCCGGCCGGCGGGTCGCTGCGGGTTTCACGTTGATTGAACTCCTGGTGGTGATTGCGATTATCGCGATTCTGGCAGCGATGTTGTTGCCGGCGCTGGCGAAGGCCAGGCAGAAAGGACAAGCAACGGCGTGCGTGAATAACCTGCGCCAGATGGGGTTCGCCTGCCAGATGTATGCGGATGACTTTGGCGGGAGGTATTGCCTGACGTTCCAGGTGACGGGCGACAATTCCTCAACCCTGGCGGGTGGGCGGAGGGCCTGGTTCGATTTCCTGCTGCCCTACCAAAAGACCACGAACCTGCTGCTGTGTCCGGTGCGTTCGCGGAGGTTCAGGGAGTTCATCCAGGTGTACCCCACCGGGCCGGACGATATGGGGGTATCAAACTACGGCATGAATTTCCGTGTTGGCGGGTGCGACTTTGCCCCGTGGCCCTACTCGCAGTGGCCGGGCGTGCGCGGGGGCATTTCCCGGCCCGCCAACGTGGTTTACATCACGGATAGCGGCAGCAAACCCCTCAACACAACTAACGCGCTCACCTGCGTGACCGAGTCGACGCCGGAAAAGCCCGGGTGCTGGATCGTCCACGATCCTGGCAGTGACGCCCCCAATACGGGTGGCGTCACCAACGAGGACCCGAACTGGGGCGGCCCGATGCCGCGGCACAACCGGCGCAGCGCGGTCCTGTTCATGGACGGGCACATCGCGAGCCTGAAAACGTCTATGTGGTATTGGAGCCTGACACCCTGGCTCCAGCCGAACAAGGGCGGCTCCTGACGGGAACCGGGTGCAGGCGATAGTTCATCGGGCAACCAGCGCATAACCGCGAATCCGTCGTCTGGCTGGTTTCATCCTCGGTGCCAGGAAGGCCCTTGTGGCGGGTCGTTTCATGAAGCGGCGTTGTTCATTGATTTTTGAGTCGCTTCCGCGCTTGCAGAAGCTGCGGTTGAGCGGTTAAATAGGGCCACAGGCAAGCATCTAATATACAGGCGCGCTTTATGTCACAGACGGGCCGGCAGTCGGTAAACGAGAGCAACGTGCTGTCAATCATCATGGGTGGCGGGCAGGGCACGCGGCTATTTCCGCTCACCAAGGAGCGATCAAAGCCGGCGGTCCCGCTGGCCGGGAAATACCGCCTGGTGGATGTGCCCATCTCCAACTGCATCAACTCGAAGCTGCGGCGCATTTACCTATTGACCCAATTCAACTCGGCGTCGCTGCACCGCCACATTTCCCAGTCCTACAAGTTCGATCATTTCACGGGGGGGTTTGTCGAAATCCTCGCCGCGGAGCAGACCTATGCGGACACCTCCTGGTACCAGGGCACCGCGGACGCGGTGCGGAAGAACAGGATCCACATCCGAAACCATGATTGGGATTATCTGCTGATTCTGAGCGGCGACCAGTTATACCGGATGGATTTTGGCCGCATCATCAAGCAACACGTCGCGACGGAGGCGGAAATCACCGTGGCAACGATCCCGGTGCGCCGGGAACAGGTTCCTTCCCTGGGGATCATGCAGACCGATGCCGACCGCCGGATTACGCGGTTTGTTGAAAAGCCTGTTGACCGGGCGGTGCAGGACTCACTGAGGCTGGACCCGGCGTGGTATCGCGCTCTGGGCATCGAAGGCGGGGGCGAGTTCTTTCTGGCGTCGATGGGCATCTACTTGTTCAGCCGTGAGATCATTTTCCCAAGGTCGGGCCACGGCGGGGTCCTCGACAACGAGCTGGCGGATTTCGGCAAGCACATCATTCCGCAATCGATCAAGGATCGGCAGGTATTTTCCTACGTGTACCAGGGGTACTGGGAGGACATCGGAACCATCCGGGCCTTCTTTGAGGCGAACCTGGACGTGACGCGCGAGCTGCCGCGTTTTAACTTTTTCGACATGCTCGCGCCGATCTTCAGCCGGCCACGGTTCCTGCCGGGGTCCAAGGTCAACGGCGCGGCGATCGACCACGCGGTGATTTCCGACGGCTGCATCATCAACCGCGCCGCGATCAAGGACAGCATCGTCGGGCTGCGTTGTGTGGTGGGGGAAGGCACGGTGCTGAACCGTGCGATTTTGCTGGGGAGCGATTACTATGAGACCCGAGCCTCGATCGAGGAGCACGAGGCGCTGGGCCTGCCGCGGATTGGCATCGGCACCAATTGCCGCATCGAAAACACCATCGTCGATAAAAACGCGCGCATTGGCAACAACGTGATCATTTCGCCGGCCGGCAAGCCGGAGAAGCTCGACCATCCGAATTATTACATCCGCGACGGGATTGTGATTATACCGAAGAACGGCATCCTGCCGCACAACACGGTGATTTAAAGGGCACGAAATTGTTTGGCGTAGGCCCTCGCTTTTGCTACACTACCCGCCGTTTATGTTAGCGCGTGGATTGGGCGCACGCCAGCGCCAGGATGTTCTGAAGCGTTCGCGCGGCGGCAACCCATCGCCGCCGCCCCGCTTGGTTATTCCCGGCCGCCTCGGGACATCCTCCAAACCCGCGGATTTTTCAGTCGTACACCTGGGCCGGACGCGGCGCCTTTCATTGTTGCTGGCTCCGCAAGTCCGGGGATCCCTGGCGAACCAACTGGCCGATATTCTCACGGCGCAAACCGCGATTCTCAAGAAGCAGGCCGGTATCCGGCTGGTGACGTCCCAGACGGTTTTTCTCAGAGATGCCGCCGACCAACCGGAATGCGAGCGGTTATTCGGGGCGCATTACGGCGATCAAGCGCCGGTGACAACCTTCGTTTTGCAGGCCCCGTGCTGCGGCGCCGCTCTGGCGATGGAGGCCTGGGCAATGGGCGGTCCGTCCGTCCGGGTCGAGCGTTTCGGGCCGAATCTGATGGCCGTCCAATACGACGGTTTGCGCTGGGTTTATTGCGGAGGGATCCAGTCGAGTGAAAGTAGCGGGCTTCTGCATCGCCAGACCCTGGATGCGCTGGACAAGCTGCGTTGCGCCCTCCGCCAGGCCGGCTGTGGCTTTGAATCCGTGGTTCGGACCTGGTTCTACCTCGGCGCGATCACGGGGTCCGAGCGCCGCACCCAGCGCTACAAAGAGTTGAACCGCGCGCGCTGTGATTTCTACCGAACCATTAAGTTCTATGACTCCCTGCTGCCGGCGGATTGCCCGCGGCCGGTCTATCCCGCCAGCACGGGCATTGGCGCCTCGGGCACCGGCCTGGTCCTGGGATGCACTGCTATGCAGACGCAGCGCGGGGACCTGGTTTTGATGCCGCTCGAGAACCCCCAGCAGACCCCGGCGTACCAGTACCATGCGAGGTATTCCCCCCGCAGCCCGAAATTCTCTCGCGCCATCGCGCTGGTAGCCCCGGACTACGTAACCACGTGGGTTTCCGGCACCGCCAGCATCGTCGATTCCGAAAGCCAGCATCGGGGCGATATCGGAAAACAGACCGAGCAGACCATCGACAACATCGAAAAACTGATTGCCCCGCAGAATTTCCGCTCGCGCGGCGTGCCGAACGCGGGAGCCTCGCTTCAGGACATGGCCAAACTCCGCGTTTACATCAAACGGCACGAGGATTATGCGAAATGCCGGGCGGTTTGCGAGCGGCGCTTCGGGGCCGTGCCCACCATCTACGCCCTGGCGGACGTCTGCCGGCCGGAGCTGTTGGTGGAGATCGAAGGCGTGGCGTTCTCCCCCCGCACGCCGGTGAACCCGAACGGTACGGAACGCTTTCTTGGGCGGTGAACCGCCCCGTCAGGCCACCCGCTTCCAATAGGCGATCCGGCCGGGGTTCCAGGTGCAGATTGCGATATCGCCGTTCGACAGCCAGATCGCGTCGTGCGGATGCTTGAAGCCCCGAACGCCTAGCAGCCGCGCTTGCTCGATCACCGACACGACTTTGTTGCCCCCGTCCAGGATGACAACCGGCCCGTCGAGGTCGGGCACGAGGACGTAATCGCCCCGGATATCGGCGTTGCAGGGCGCGGTGATCTCGGGCGCTTCGATGGTGCTGTGGTAGCGGCCGTCCAGCGTGAAATACTCGAGCCGCTTGTTGCCACGGTCGGCGGTCAGCAGCAATCTTCTCCGCGGGTCGAAGGTGATTCCGTGGGGGCAGTTCAGCTCTCCGTGGGCCGAACCCAGGCCGCCCCAGGATTTTCCCGCGTAAACGCCATCCGCCGTCTTCAGCGCGTGAATCATGCTGCTGCCGTAGCCATCCGCCACCAACAGCCGGTCAGCCTCCGGCGGCGCCACCGCATCCGTCGGTTTGTAGTTGCCCATCTGCGGCGACCACTTTTGGGTCCACAAAATCCGGCCGTCCAAAGTCGTCTTGTGAACTGTCGCGTCGTTGTTCGCGTGATACAGAACCGGATGCCCGTCTTTCTCGAAGTGAATGTTGAGCCCGTGAGGGACCCCATGGGCCAGCGCGTTATCGGACCCCAGCAACGCCGCCCCCGTTCCGTCCGGCCTGAACCTCACCAGGCACCGTGTGTGCTCCTCGACTGTTTCCGACTCGAACGTGAAGTAAATATTGCCCTCGGTGTCGTGGCACAGCCCGTGGCCGTGTTTCATCCTCACTTCGGGCGGAAGCGCCAGCTTGTCGGGCATATACTGGTAACGGAAGTCGCCGCTGCCGCTGATGATCGGATTCGCCGGATCGTCAGCGTGCACGGCGCCGTCTGCCGCCAAAGCAGTCTCGAATCGGACTTCGGCAACGTGGTGATGCGAGTGCGTTTCTCCGGCGAACGCCCCCGCTGTGACTGAGGCGGCGGCGCACAAGAACTTGCGGCGGTTCATAAGATAAATTCACGATTGGAATAGGATTGCTCATGATAACGATAATTTCAAATATCAGGTTTTTTTCCGGGTGACGCCGGCCTTGATGGCGGCGCGGCGGACGGCCTGGGCGACGCAGCGGACGACTTCCCGGTTGAAGACGCTGGGGACAATATACTCGGGGCTGAGCTCGCGCGGCGCGATGCATCCGGCGATAGCCCGGGCGGCAGCTTGCTTCATACTCTCGGTAATCTGGCGCGCGCGGACATCGAGCGCGCCCCTGAAGATCCCGGGAAACGCGAGCACGTTGTTGATCTGGTTTGGATAATCGCTGCGGCCGGTCGCGACAATGTACGCGAAGCGGGCGGCTTCTTCCGGCATGATTTCCGGGGTCGGGTTGGCCAGAGCGAAGACGATTGGCCGGGGGGCCATGCGTTTGAGATCCCGGGCATGGACGGTGCCGGGGCCGGACACGCCAATGAAGACGTTGGCGCCCCGGAGGGCGTCGTGCACGCGGCCATGCAGCTTGCGGGGATTCGTATTCTGCGCCAGCCAGGTTTTACTCTCGTTCAGCGCGGGCAACCTGCCCGTATGAATGATGCCTTCCCGGTCGCAGACCACAACATCGCGCGCGCCGCCGCGCAGGAGAATTCGCGCGACTGCGGCGCCGGCGGCGCCGGCGCCGCAAATGACGATCTTGAGCCGTGCCAGATTCTGGCGGGTGAGCCGGAGGGCGTTGAGCAAGGCGGCGAGGACGACGACGGCGGTGCCGTGCTGGTCATCGTGGAACACGGGGATATCAAGCTCCTCCCGCAGGCAGTGTTCGATCTCGAAACAGCGCGGCGCCGAGATGTCCTCTAGGTTGATGCCGCCAAAACCGACTGAGAGGTGCTTAACCGCCTGGACGATTTCATTGGGGTCTTTCGTCGCCAGGCAAATCGGGTACGCATCGATCCCGCCGAATTCCTTGAACAGCATTGCCTTGCCTTCCATGACCGGCATCGCGCCCGCCGGGCCGATATCGCCCAGGCCAAGCACGGCGGTGCCGTCGCTTACCACGGCGACGGAGTTGCCTTTGATCGTGAGCTGCCAGACCTTCCTCGGGTCCGCCGCGATGGCTTCACAAACGCGCGCGACTCCGGGAGTGTAAGCCATGGAAAGAGTGTCGCGGGTCGTGAGCGGGACCTTGTTGCGGATCGCCAACTTGCCGCCGAGGTGCAGGAGGAAGACCCGGTCCGATACGTTGATCACCTTGACCTCCGGCAGTCGCCGGACCGCGGAGACGATCGCGTCCTGGTGCGCCTCGTCGCGCGCGCGCACGGTGATGTCGCGGGTCATCAGCTTCGCATCCGGCGTGACAATATCGACCGCGCCGAGGTCTCCGCCCTGGCGGCCGACCGTGCTGACGACGCGGGCGAACATGCCGATGCGGTTCGGGTACGTCAGCCGCATGGTGAAGGTGTGGCTGACCGAGGGCATTGAGATGGGCTTACTCATGGCTGGAATTCTCAACGGGTTTTGGTTGAGTTCGCAGGGCTGGCGGCAGCCGAGGGCGCATTCGTGGAGGAGTTGGCATTGGTGTCGGAGGGTGGAGCGGTGGTGCCGCCGATATCCAGCAGAAAATGGGCGTCCTGAATTTTAGCTTTGAGCCGGGCGATCTCCTCCTGCCAGCGGGCGATCTGGGTGCTATCGATCCGTGCCTGGGCGAAGTTGGTGGCGGCTTCAGCGCTGATTTTCGTCTGCCACGCATACAACTGTTTGAGCCGGGGGAGTTGCTGCAGATGTTCCAGCCCCGAGTCGCTGATGACGGTGCCATACAGGTTGAGGTATTCGAGTTGTGAGAGCGACGCCAGAGCACCCAAGCCGTCATCGGTGACGGCGGTGCGTTCCAGATGCAGGCGAGTGAGGTTGGGCAACCGGGCGATCTCGGAAAGGCCGCGGTCCGTGGTCGCGGTGCCACCGAGGTCGAGCCATCTGAGGTTCGCCCTCAAAGGAGCGAGCTGCGAGAGTTGCGCGTCGCCGAAATTGGTGCCGGCGACCGAAGCATTGCATTCGAGCCAGGGTTCGGTCTGGGACAGAGGGGCAATGACGACGCCCAGCTCATCGGCCAGCTTGGAGGCGAGGGGCAGAACTTGGTTGCGCGGCACCGGGGAAGGCAGCGTGGCCGTGACCGTCGCGGGGGAAGAAGCGCCAAGTTGCGCCTCCACGATTCGAAGGATGCCCGGGGGCGGCTTGAGCTCGAGGACGTTTTTATTAGTCGGGGCACCCGCATCCACCCACCACCGCAAGAGAGCGATTTCGTCAGCGCTGGGCTGATGTTTGCCTTCAGGCGGCATGTGATCCTCGCTGCTCGTTGGCAATTGAACGCGTTTGAGAGCGAGGCTTTCCGCTGATTTCCCCGGAACGATCGCGGGGCCGTCTTCGCCGCCTTTTAGCAATCTCTCGAAAGAATCCAGGCGCAAGCCGGCCTTCGTCTTCTCGGGGCCATGGCAGGGGACGCAATTCCGCTGCAGGATCGGTTGAACGAGACCAGAAAACACCTGCGTTTCCCCCGGAGCGACCGGCCCGGCCGGTGCCGGCCCGGAGGCTGCGGAAGGAGCGAGCCAGTGGCGGAGGGGGCCCGGCGCGTAACGGACAAGATAATCGCGCCCATGAGTCAGGGAGCCGCCGAGATGGCTGGCGAGCGCTAAAACCGCAACACTCGAGAAAACGCAGAAACGATACGGTTTCTTCAGGTCGAGCCAATATAGCAGCCCGGCACCCACGAAAAGAGAGACGGTAGTGATCCCGGTCCACTTGTGCCATCGCAGCAACCCCGCGTCGTAATCGCCGGACAACGACAGCAGCCATCCGCAGGCGACTGTGAGCAAAGCCACGGGGATCGAAACCGTCAAAATAATGCCGGCATTGGCGTTGGCATGACGGAGCCTGGGATAACGGGGCAGCCACTCGAGCAACGCGAGCAGAGCGATCACCGCGATGGGCACGTGGACCAACACCACGTGCAGCCTGCCGAGGAAGACCATAAATTCCGGAGGCGGGTTCATGGGTGCATGCTACCGATCACGGGCTGAACGTCCAGACTCGGGCGGACCCACTCGTCCGGGTGAGTGCCCAATAGCCGCCAGGCTCACGCGAAGATGCCTTGGACCGGGATAGCGGGCGCCTCCGTGCCGGTCAGTTTCTGGTCGAGTCCCTGAAAGTTGAAGGTGAGCCGGTTATGGTCGACGCCCATCAAGTGCAGGATCGTCGCGTTCAAATCGCGGATGTGCACAGGATCCCGCACGATGTTATAGCTGAAGTCGTCGGTCTCGCCGTAGACGGTCCCGCCTTTGACGCCCGCGCCCGCCAGCCACATGGTATAACACCGCGGGTGATGATCACGGCCGTAGTTGTCGCGCTTGAGCTCGCCCTGGCAATAGACCGTGCGGCCGAACTCCCCGCCCCACACGATGAGTGTCTCGTCGAGCAAACCCCGTTGCTTCAAATCGAGGATCAAACCCTTGCACGCCTGGTCGACATCACGGCACTGCAACGGCAAGTCGCGAGGCAAATCGCTATGGTGGTCCCATTCGCGGTGGAGCAATTGGACTACTCGCACCCCTCGTTCCACCAGCCGCCGCGCCAGCAGCGCGCTGGCGGCGAAGGTGCCGGGCTTGGTGACTTCCGGGCCGTACAGATCCAGCACGCATTGAGGCTCATTCGAAATGTCCGCAAGTTCCGGTATCGAGGTTTGCATGCGGAAAGCCATCTCGTATTGGGCGATACGGGCCTGGATCTCAGGGTCCCCGGCACGATCGAACGCCAACGTGTTGAGCCTGGACAATCCGTCCAGCATCGTTCGACGCGCGGCTACATCCACACCAGGAGGGTTGTTCAGGAACAACACCGGGTCGCCCTTCGCGCGCAAGGCGACGCCTTGATGGCGCGAGGGCAGGAACCCGGAACCCCAGAGCCGCTGATAGAGCGCCTGCGCATCGCGTTTCGCCGACCACCGCGGAGTCATCACCACAAACGCCGGCAGGTTATCCGCCTCGCTGCCCAGCCCGTACGAAAGCCACGCGCCAATGCTCGGCTTTCCGGGTACCTGGTTGCCGGTGAGAATGTAGGTCGAGGCAGGGTCATGATTAATCGCCTCGGTGTGAACGGTCCTGATGACAGCGAGCTCGTCGACGATTTGCGCGGTGTGGGGCAGCAATTCGCTCACCCAGGTGCCGCAGTTCCCGTGCTGCGCAAACTTGTAGATCGAGGGTGCGAGTGGAAACCGCTTTTGGCCGGATGTCATCGTGGTGAGACGCTGACCATTGCGGACGGATTCCGGCAGATCGCTGTCGAACAGCTCTTTCAACTGCGGCTTGTAATCCCAGAGATCGATCTGAGAGGGCGCGCCGTTCATAAACAGGTAGATCAGGTGCCGGGCTTTGGGCGCGAAATGGGGCAGGCCGGGCAGGGACGGATGCGCGCGAGCTTTCACCGGGGCCGCGCTGGCGCGGAACAGCTCGGGAAACATCAGCGAAGCCAGCGCGATGCGGCCAGCCGCCAGGCCGGTGTTTTTGAAGAAAGCACGGCGAGTGAGCTGTGGGAGACTGCGATCGTTCATTGGGTGGGGGGCGTCGAATTGTTGAAGCGTTAAAGCGTTAAAGCGTTAAAGCGTTGAAGCGTCGAAGCGTCGTTGTGTTTTATTGTGGGAGGGCCGGGGAGGGCGATCGGTTCCAGCATTGCGCGGGCTGCGGCAATCTCGGGTGAATGAACAGGTGCTGCGACCATGGGGAAGCTCAGTTTTGAGTCACGGCCTCATCGAGGTTGAGCAGGAGGTTGGCGATCATCGAGTAAGCGGCCAACTCGGGGGCAGGGACATCGTCGGGGACGGGAGCCTCGCCGACAGCGACCACTTTCCTGGCGGCTTCCGGGTCGGCGGCGTAATGCCCGCGCTGGGCGGAAAGAGTCTCCGATAGCACGGCCAGTTCGCCATTGGTCGGCTGGCGAGCGGTGATGAGGCGGAAGCCAAGGCGGAGGCGGTCGAGGTCGTTCGTGCCGCCGTCGTGCCAGATGCGGTAGCCGAGCTGCCGGGCGGCTTCGAAGTATTGGGGGTCGTTCATGGTGAGGAGTGCCTGCAAAGGGGTGTTGGTTCGCTCGCGGCGAACGCGGCATTGCTCGCGCGAAGGAGCATCGAACGTCGTCATCGTGGGAGGCGGGGCGGTGCGCTTCCAAAAAAGGTAGAGGCTGCGGCGGTAGAGCGCGTCCCCGTGGTCCTGCTCATACTTGGCGGTATTGCTGGTGGTGTAGCCGACGGCTTCCCAAATCCCCGGCGGCTGATAAGGCCGAACACCGCGGCCGCCCATCTTCAGGTTGATCAGGCCGCTGGCGTCGAGGGCGTAATCCCGCAGCACCTCCGCATCCAGGCGGTGCCGCGGGCCCCGTGCCAGCCATCGGTTCTCCGGGTCCACCCGCGCCAGGGCCGGAGTCACGCGGGAGTCCTGGCGATACGTCGCCGAGGTGACCATCAGCCGCAGCATTCGTTTCACATCCCAGCCGGTATGGCTGAACTCGGTGGCCAGCCAGTCCAGCAATTCGGGGTGCGATGGCCATTCACCTCGGGTGCCGAAATCCTCGGAGGTCTTCACGAGGCCCGTTCCAAAAAGCTGCTGCCAAAACCGGTTGACGGTGACGCGCGCGGTGAGCGGGTGTTGTGGGTCCGTCAGCCAGCGGGCGAACGTCAGCCGGTTGGTCACGTCGCCACTCGGCAGGGGAGGCAGGATAGCGGGTACTCCCGGGCCGACCTGCTCGCCGTGCTTGTCATACTGCCCGCGAGTCAGCACCCAGGTAGGCCGCGGTTTTTCCAGCTCCTGTGAAACCATCGTCGCACTGATCTCTTTCTCCAACGCCTCGCGCCGGTCTTTCAGAGGCTTGCGCTCCGACCGGAGCTTGGGCAGCCCGGATTCGATGTCTGCATACACCCAGGCCAGAAAATAGCCGGTGAGTTTTTCCCGGTCGGCCGCCTCGCGTTTTGCGGCCTCCTTATGAAGCAAGTCTTTGATCTCCTGCGGCAGTTTGGATTTGTCCCCCAACTCTCTCTCGAATTTCTCCCAGGCAATCAAAGACAAATCAGGATTCTCGGCCGGATCGTTCACTTCGACCTGTCCCACCTGGTCCCAGTAAACGTTGCCGTCGAGCTGCACCAACCCCAAACCGGTGATCCTCGTGCCCGGCCGGAACCCGAGTTTCGCGGCGCTGATTTCGAGCCGCACCCATCGGTTGCTTTCCGGCAGCGTGCCGGCGTGAGCTGCGTCTTTGAGCTTATCGTCGACGGAAGCAATCGCGTTCGCTTCGCCCCAGTTCGCCCGGTGGTCCCAGTCATCGGCTTGGAACTCGAGCATGAGCGCGCGGGGAGGGTTGGTGGGGTCCAGGTAAACATGGGCTAAAAGCCTGTCGCCCGCGGTGATGGCCAGCGGCTCGGCGTTGGTGAAGAAAAGCCGGTGCAATCCCTTTCCCGAGAAATGAATGCTGCGCTCTCCTTGCAGCACCTGGCCATTGGTGCGCCCGATCCAGAAGTTGGTTTCGGCCGCCGGCAGGACTGTCACTTCGGCTTTGGCCGGGAAAGCGTCATCGAGCCAGAGGATTTCCCTGGGCTCGGGCTTCGCCAGATTGGTCAGCGCCGCCGGATCGTTGTATTTGAGCGCAGCAGCCAGGTCCTTGATGCGTTTTTCAAATTCACGAATCGGCGGGTCAAGATCCGCGACCTCTTTTTCCTGGGCAGGGGTAGGCAGTTGCAGCGAGGGCGGCGGCAAGAGCGCGTTGCCGTCCATCGCTTTGTCGGCGAGGTTGTTGAAGATGGCGAAGACCTCGTAGAATTCTTTTTGGGTGATCGGATCCAGTTTGTGGTCATGGCAAACTGCGCAGCCCATCGTCAGGCCCAGCCACGCAGCCGAGGTGGTTTCGACGCGGTCCACGGCGTAGCGTGCCTGGAATTCCTCGTCGATGGCGCCGCCTTCGCTGGTCGAGACGTTGCAGCGGTTGAACCCGGAGGCCACTTTCTGCTCGCGGGTCGCATCAGGCAGCAAGTCGCCCGCCAGTTGCCAGATGGTGAATTGGTCAAACGGGAGATTGCCGTTGAAGGCGGCAACCACCCAGTCGCGATAGGGCCAGATCGACCGTTCGTTATCGAGATGCAGCCCGTGGGTGTCCCCGTAGCGAGCCACGTCCAGCCAATACCGCGCCATTTGCTCGCCGTACCGGGGAGAGGCCAGCAAACGATCCACCAGTTTCTCGTACGCGTCCGGCGAATGGTCCGCGAGGAACGTGTCCACCTCCTCCAAACCGGGCGGGAGCCCGGTCAGGTCAAGCGTTACCCGGCGGATAAGAGTCTCCCTGGAGGCTTCGGGGGAAGGCGCCATGCCCCTATGGGCCAGGGTTGAAAGGATGAACCGGTCGATTTCGTTGCGCACCCAGGCGAGGTCCGCGACCGCCGGCGGTTCGGGGCGGACGGGAGGATCAAACGCCCAATGCTTCTGATAGGCGGCTCCTTGCACGATCCAATCGCGGATGGTCGTGATTTCGTCCGGTTTTAGCTTTCTGGCCGATTCAGGCGGGGGCATCTGAATTTTCGGGTCGCGCGAACTAACCCGCCGCCAAACCTCGCTGGTCTCGAGGTCGCCGCCATTAATCGGCAGCCGCCCCTTGTGCGGAGTCGTCGCGCCTTCCGCGGTGTCCAGCCTGAGCTCGGCCTTGCGCTTGCTCGCGTCGAAACCGTGGCAGGGAAAACAGTTGTCCGAAAGGATGGGGCGAATGTCCCGGTTGAACAGCACAGGAGCATTGGTCCCGCCCCAGGCGGGCGCGCTGAGAAGGATTAGGAGATTAGCCGCGGGCCAAAGTCCGAAAAACCGGCTCGGCTCTCCAGCAACGGTCGTCTGTGGCAATTTCCTGGGCATAGGAAGCTTCCGCGCCGTGCGGTCGCGAAAGCAGAAGCGTGCAGAGACGATAACCCGTCTTTGGCATTCGACAACCTAAAATATACTATTACCGAATGTTGGAACTGGGGAGGGTTCAGCGCCTGGCATCAAGGCCTTGCCAGCGATAGGCCCACGGTTCCGGGCCGTCGCTTTCGACAACGAGAAAATCGCCTTCGCGCCGGCAGCGCAGCGGCCGGTGGTTTTCGTCGGCCAGGTAACGGGCCGGCAGCAGGCCCGCCTGCACGAGGGTGTCCAGGGAGGCCGGCAGCGCGCCATTCGCCAGCCGATACGCGTAGACCGCCCGCCCGATCCCCAGGCGGATGAAATGGGCTTCGTTGTGGGTTTTGACGGCGCGGGTTGCTTCCGATGGCAGCCGCAGCAGGTTCAGCATCTCGACAGCCAGCGGCCGGGCCTTTTTCCCCTCGACCGCCAGAGCCCGGAAGGAGAGCGCATGCTCGCCGGAGCCGAGGTCGTGGGTGCCCAGCCCGAGATCCGATTCGTCGAAATCCGGCGCCCGAAAATCAGTCCGCGCGAGCGCCGTTTTGCCGTCGAGCTCGATGTCGTAGAGGCCGTAATCGGGGGCGGCGACGGCGGTAAGCCGCACCGCATAGCGGCCGGCTTCAGCGACTGAAAACGGGATGGTTAGCCGCGCGTCTCGAACGGTGTTGGTCCAGAGCACGACGGGTCGGGCGCCGAACATGCCGGCGAAATCGACGCGCGGTTTGATCTTCCCGGTGGCCCGCGCCTGTTTCAGCGCGGGCACCAGGTGATGATGTTGCCACGGCACGCCCCTCTCCGGATAAGGGGGCAGGACGCCGAACGACTTTGGTGTTCCGGTTTGGTACCAGAAGGCAACGCTATTGATGAAGTCCGGTCGCTCGAGATAGAAACCCTCGGTATCCTCGGCGCGATTGCCTTTGTGCTCGAGGGCAACCTTCAGCGATTTCGTGAATCCGACCGGGTCGAGAATGTGCCAGCGATAAGCGATGCCACTGTTGCCCGCGACGTCCCCCTGCCAGCGCGGCTGCCCGAACCAATGTCCGGTGCGGGGCCGGAAACCCCAGGCATCATTGAAGTAATCTTCGCTGCCTGTGCCCTGCAGGCTGGGCACCGTTTCGCCGTCGATGTAAAAAAAATCGTCGCCCTCGCCCCACCAGCCGTCCTGGCCGAGCGTGACACTCATTACCGTGCCGACGTAACTGCCGGCTCCTTCCAGGTCGGCGACGACGTAATCGCTTCCCGCGACGGCCGGGTATTCCTGGCGATAGCGCGCGTGGAAATAAGGCGTCCCCTCGGGCAAATCTTCGAGCTCCTCCCAGTCCACCTGCCAATAGAGTCCCGTGGTTCGGTCCGGGTTGTCGTTGGCAACCACGATGCGCGCGGATTTGGCGAACGGCATCCGCCAATAACAACTCAGCGCGCCTGAAGGCGAGACTTGCACCGGCACACTCTCGACGGTTGCCGGTTTTCCCTGGCCGACCGCGAAAAACTCGCCGAGCGGCGCCTCCACGCCCGGCTCTTTGCGGCCATCCCAGTAAATCCGAAGGCTCAGAGCGTTGAGCTCGTTAACGCGGCCGGCGTGGCTGGTGAGCCAAATATGCGTGATGACACCGGGTCCCTCGAGAACGGGCATTTCGATCGATTTACCTGGCGGGAGAATGTTCATATCCAGGTTCGCGTCATTCCATTTGGGCTGTTCGTTGCTCGAGATGCGGCGGCTGCGACCGGCGGACAGGTTCAGAAAACCGCCCAGGGGGTCGCGATAGGGCAGGCCTGGTGTCGCGGCCGTGCCTGTTTGCTTCGGCCGTGATTCGTAATCAACCCAAACGGCGTCGTTCATGTAGTCCTGCGCGTAGGCGAAGGGCATAAACCCGTCGGCCCCTCCGTGGGCGGTGTTCCGGAAGATAAAAACCCCGCCGCCGGGTTGGGAGCTGTCGTTCCGGTATCCGACGAGCAGCACGCTATGCCCATCACGCACGGCGTTGGCCGGGCACATTTGCAGCACGTCGTTCACCCATCGCTCCTGTTTTGGCCAGCGGAATCCGCCGCAGACAGGCCAACCGGCGGCCAGGGTGCGTTCTATGGCTTCGAGATGTGCGTCAGTCAGCCCTGTATTTACGTTCCATTCTTTGATCCAATTGAGGCGCAGGCCGAGCCCGAGCCGGGTTTTGGCATCCGCAAACGCTTCTGGCGGCGGCGTGCCCGCCGGGTCGAATTTGGTCTGATACGGATAATCACCGGTGGTACAGATGCCGTACGCCGCGTAGCCTCTCCACAGATCGGAAAAGAAACCGCCGTCCTCCCGGTCTCCGCAGGTCTTGTTCGCGGCCCAGTTCAGGAATTCAACGCTCAAACGCGGCGTATGACCTTGTTTAGTGGCCACCGCGAATTCGAGCGCGCCTGCGACGGTGAACACCGAGCAAGTGGGCCGGTCGCGCTGCAAGCTGCGCTGGAGCCCCCACTGGTCGAACCGGGGCCGCAGATCCACTGCGGCAGGACGGTTGTCCGCGCGCGCCCCGGGCAGCGAAACGTTCACCAACAAAGCCGCCGTCATGAATGCCCGGGCGGCTTGCAGTAGAGCGGGCCGATTGGCCGGGGTTCCTGATGGCCGCCAGCTCAGGTTCGAAGTTCGCATGGTTGCAGTCTGCACCGCCCGTCTTGACCGACGCAATTCGGAATGTGCCGCTTCGAGGGAATGTCAAAGTCCGGAGACCGGCCAGGCGCCCGTTTCGCAGTGTTAGCGGAGAGTGCCCAACGCCTTATCGAGCGCTTGTGCAAGGCGCCCGGCGGCTGCCCGCGTTTGTTTCTGAAATTCCAACAGGGCCGGTATCTTCCGCGGGGCCTTGGCAATTGCCCACGCTAATTTCCCGCCGTGCAGGCGATCTTCTTTGGTCATCAGGCGGTTGAAGTCCAGCGGCAGGTCCTGCTCGACTGTATCCAGAATCACCCGCACGGTTGCGCTCGGGATGCCGGCCTGGCGGCAGATGGCACGGATGAATTCCGACTCCATTTCCACCGCGTCGGCCCCGGTCTCGACTCCGAGCGCCTGTTTTTCCGCCGCCGTGACCGCCACAGATTCGGCGCAGTGAAACTTCCCGCGGCGGGCCCCCGCGGCAGCGAGTGGCGCGTCCAGCGCCGCCTCGGGGTCAGCGGCGAACAGGGTCGTGCCGGAGGGCAAATCCGATCTCAGGCCACCGGCAAAACCGGCACTGACGACCAACTTCGGGCGTTGCTGCAACAGAGCTTCCTTCAACGACCGCTCCGCGTTTCGGCGTCCTATCCCGGTGATCAGCACCCGGATGGCGGCGCAAGCGGATGTCGCTCGCCTGAATGGCGCCGCCTCCTCTTTGACGGCGAAGCAGACCAGCACCGATGGCCGTGATACACCCCCGGTTGGGGGGGTGAGCTTGGTGCCCGGTTGGGCCGCATCCGCTGCTGCTTTTTTCGAGTCCATGCTTCCCGCGCCGACTGACGAAAGCTAAACCGGGCGTGGTCCGCGGGAAACACAAATGTCCGCCGCACAAATCTTTTACATCTTGCCTACGTGCACCTGACAACTATTCGCGCCGCCCGGCGTAGAAATCAGCAAGGTTCCACGAGAACCGTCAACAACGATCACACGAAAAAGCGAAAGGAATGGCAGCTATGAACAAACACGAACTATTGACAGCGGTCACGGTGGCCGTTGGCACCGCGGCACTGACCATAACAGCATTTTGGCCCGACTCCCTGGACGCCGGCGACGATCCGGTCGCACTGGCCCCGAAGATCAGCCGGCCGACGCTGGTTGCCAACGGCGTCGAATTCACCTTGAAGCCTGCCGACGATCGGAACTTTTCTGCGGGGGAAGAGCCTGTCCTCGAGCTTGCGGCCCTAAACACTAATTCTACCCCTGCTCGAGCGACGGTTCACCTCGCCATGTCCGCGACTTCACCGGCCGACGCCCTATCGCGGGTCGTCCGAACGCCGTCTTTGCTCTGGCAAACAGACCAGGCCGTGGCGCTTGCCCCCGGCGAGAGCAAAACCATCGTCCTCCAGATCGGAACAAAGTTGCCGCCGAACAATTTGATCTCGATCCTGCTTCAGGACACCGGGGCCGCGGCACAATCCCCGGCGTTGGACACAGCCCCGGTGAACGGCTTGAAGGCAATGCGCATAACCGCCCCCGGCGCGATCACCGCGCTGAGTTTCTCGACGGTTGTTCCACGCAAAGATCAGAGCATAGCGACGATCCAGGCCGGCGCGCGGACTTCAGTCCGCAGCAATAATCAGGCATTGGAGGGGTTTGCAGGCGGTAGAGATTCGTCATCGGACCTTGCTGCGGACTGAAGTCTCGCGCGCCACCTGGCCCTTATGCATCGCTGGCCGCATATCATAGGTGTGTTTCTGGGCTTGATCATCGCCGCCTGCTTCCTGGCCCTGGCCGGCGGGCGCGAGCGACACCCCGCGCCGTCCGGGCCGGTGCTTTCCGAGTGCGACGGGCACCTGCGCGAGTTGGTGATCCACTACGAACCCTCGGCGAAGAGTATCGTGGCGCCAGTTTACCGACAGCTCCTGGCGGTCCTCGAAGCTGAGATCACCGTGCATGTCGTCTGCCCGAGCCGGGCCGCCTTCGATGATCTGGTCGCCGCAGTTCCCGAGCGTCGCTGCCGGGTCAAGCCCATTGTTGTCCAGCACCCGATGACCACGTGGTCGCGGGATCGCTGGCTGGCGTTCGCGCCCGTTAGCCGCACCGGCCCCGTCACCCTCTGGGCTCCGCGCGC
>DATDCV010000303.1:0-13878 GCA_036524155.1 Verrucomicrobiia bacterium | reverse complement strand
CTTAGGAGAAGAGCGGACAGCCGATGCGGTTCCCCTCTCCGCCTTGGGAAGAGAGGGGGAAAGCAAACGGGGTACTGTAATTACCGGCGGCTACGCTGGGTCCCCCTCTCCGCCTCCGGGGGAGAGGGGACAGGGGAGAGGTGGCACTTGCTTGGTGGGAGGTTCATGGTCCCAATGCCTGCGCGACCGCGAAAGGAGGCTTTCCATGAAGCTGCTGGCCGTGCTGGTTCTGGCACTCCTCGTCGGCCCGGCTCCCGCCGCCGATCTCTCCGACCAGGACGTGCTCAAGGCCCTTACCGCCGACCAACCTCGCGATAAGGCAGTAAAGCAGGCACTCGATTACCTGCGCCAAAAACAGAAGACCGACGGCGCCGTCGGCGACCGGTACCCGACCGCGCTCACCGCCATGGCCGTCATGGCCCACCTCTCGGCCGGTCATCCGCCGGCGGACAAACAATACGGCCCCTGGCTCCGCAAAAGCATCAACTTCGTTCTCTCCCGGCAAAACGCCGACGGCTATTTCGGCGAATCCGACGGCAGCCGGATGTACGGCCATGGCCTTTGCACCCTCATGCTCGCTGAAGCGCTCGGCATGCCGCGCGACGACGAAATGGACGAGAACATCCGCAAAGCGCTGAAAAAAGCGGTGCAGGTCACGATCAACGCTGCGCTGGTGAACAAATCTCCCGACCACGCCGGCGGGTGGCGCTACACCCCCGACGCCAGCGACTCGGACCTCAGCCTCTCCGGCTGGCAACTGATGAGCCTGCACGCCACCCAGCAGGTCGGCATCAACGTGCCCGAAAACGTCATCAAAGGCGCCGTGGATTACACTAAGAAAATGGTCGGTGAAGACGGAAAGGTCGGCTACCAGAATCCCAACGAAGATCACCCGGCGCTGCGCGGTTTGGCACTGCTGGCGTTTGTGATTGGCCACGAGGAAAAGCTGCCGGTCGTGAAGAAGATTGCCGACCGCATTTGGGCCGACCCCATCGCCTGGCAGGGAAGCCACTTCTACTATCGCGCCTATTACGACGCCGTCGGCATCAGCCGCGCCCTGCCGGACGAATGGGAGAGGTATCTCCCCAAATATGAGGCTGTCCTGCTGCCTCACCAGAAGGAAGACGGATCATTCGACACTTCGGTCGATGGCGAGGCCCAGGACGGCGGCCCCGTTTACACCACCAGCATGGCCGTGATGGCCTTGGCGGTTCAGCGGCACGTTTTGCCAGCCTACCAACGATGAAGGTTCCGAGTCAGCGATGCGCGCGCACTGGAACGGGAGTCGAGCGCAGCTTTCCCAGCGAAGCCGTGACTTTGCTCCGCAGCACCGCGCGGTCGTCCGGACTGAGACCCAGCGGGTCAAAGCGATACCGGTAGTGCAGCAGCAGCAGCTCAGCGAGGTCATCCTCCAGATCGCTCGCGCGCGGATCCGCCGCGAGGCGGTCGACCCAGGCCGAAAGCGGCTCGCCCGGCAGGCGCGGGAGCCCGCGTGCCGCGAGCGCCTTTTCCAGCCGGTAGAACTCCGAATCCAGCCCCGGCCAGTTCATCGCCGTCCGGGCCGATAAGATTTCGCCGCTGCGCCGGCGCCGGCGGCTGTAGAAAATGATCTGAAACAGCAGCACCGCCAGGATCGGCACCACCCCCCAGAGCAGGTATTGCCGCAAGCGCGTCTGTCCCCAGCGGAATTTCGCGAGCTCAAAACCTGCGCGCGACCACAAGTCTGACAGCGAGCGGAACCAGCCGCGGCGGACCGCTTCGGCCTGCAGCCAGGCTGGCGGCGTGAAATCGATGTCCCTCCACGCGCCGCGTTTCTCATCCCAAACCAGGCACCAGGCGTGGGCGTCGCGCTGCCGCACCACGAACTTGCCGGCCGAGCCTTCATGCACCGAGTAACCCACCGCGTACCGCGCTGGGATGTCCAGCCGGCGCAACAACAGCACCCCGGCGGTCGCAAAGTACTCGCAATGTCCACGCCGAGTGCGCAACAGAAACTGGCTCAGGGCGGTCTCGTCTTCCTTGAACCGCTCGGCTCGAGGCTCGTAGGTCGAGTAGGAAAAGTTTTCCGAGAAAAACTTGTTGAGGGCCCCGAGCGCGGCGGACTGGCTCTTATCCTTCAGATCGAGTTGCCCGATCACTTGATCCAGCGCCCGTTGCTCGCGGGGCGGCACGGCCAGGTCGTGCGGCCGATCCGGCAACGAATCAATCGTCGCTCCCGGGCCGTAAAGCGCGTCGAACACCACCACGCCGGGGCCTTCCTCGAGGACGCCGCCAAGCGGGCTACGGCTCACGATGCTCGCGGACAGGCCTTCGAGGCGGCCGGAGCCGGACGGCAGTGGCAGGAGGGCGACTCCGCCCTCAAGGTAGCACCCGATATTAACGCGCAGAGAATTTGTTTTGCCGCGCAGCAAATTGTAGGTGCCGCTGTTGGGCGGTTCCTCCAGCACCGTTATGTAATCGACGTCCTTCAGGTCGGCCAGCCAGGCGGAACCGTTGAATCGCTGGTAACTAGTTTCGCGCAACAAAGGGGGGGCGGCGCCTTCGCGCGCCTCGAGCCGGATGACGATCTTCGCCGAAGCCTTGATGCCGCCGACCTTGCCCAGGTCCGTGCGGCTTTGGGTCGGGTCGTGGCGCGCGTGGGCAAACATCCCTTGACCGATGTTCAAGTTCCCCAGATAGCCCTGCAGGCGCGCCACACCCTTTTGACCGATAAAACCCAGACCGACTGCCACACCCAGGCACGCCAGCCAGACTGCCACCGGGTAGCGGCGCGGCCGCTGCGCCCACAGCGCCCAGCCGACCAGCCCGCACAGCCCCCAGTAGAAGCTCGTCCCCTCGCTCGCATGCACGCTCGCCGAAAACAGGCACAGCCCGAAATAGTAATAGGAAATATCCACCGTCTGCCCCGAGGTCGCCCCGGTGCCCGGTTTGCGGGCCCGCCTCCAGCGCCAGCGCAAGAGCAGCGACACGGTCTCGACCGGCACCCCTTCGTTCGTGCTGTATCTCTGCGCCGCCGCAAACAGGAAGAAAACCATCGGCAGCCACCGGAACAACGACACGACGGTCCGGGTTGCGGCCGTGCCGGCGTTGCGCTGGGTCAGAAAATTAGGGCTTTGGAACAGGTTGCGAAACTGGCTCGGGCCTTCGTTGGAGGTGAACGCGTAGATCGCGGTCGCAAAAAACAACAGCGTGCAAAAGACCCAGATGCGGGAGAAATCAGCTTCCGAAAAATCCCACCGCAGCTTGACCCAGCGCGGCGCTTCGAGCGCCAGCGCCAGCGCCACCGCGGGCGCTTCGAACCCGCTCTGCCAGCCCCAGAACAGCAACGCCGCGCCTAAAAGTAGTGGCGGAGGTTTCATCTCGACGTTATTGCTGGTTTCAGGCTGGGCACTCGTGATCCCGGGAGACCTTCTCCAGGCCCGCGACCGATCCCGGTGTGGCCTCGGCCGTGGGTTTGAAACCTGCAACCTGCAACTTGAAACCTGTAACTCATTTCAACCGGGCCAGACCCTGTTCAACCTGGCCGACTTCCAGGATGCGAAAATGTTCCGGGTCGCTCTCCATCGGCCCGCGGTCCACGCTGGCGGCTTCGCCGGGCTCGAGCACGACCAGCACCAGCGACGGCACGCCGAGCGCGCGGAGTTTTTCGATCAAGTCACGCCGTGCTTTGTCCCACGCCAGCAACACGCAAACGCAGCCGCTGACCGAGCGCACATGGTTCAACACCAGGTGTTCCAGCTTCTGGAACGGCTGCCCGCCGCACGCCCGAACCGACGCCAGGATTTGCAGCATCTGGTCCGCTCCGCCCAGACTGCGCCCGGCGGTGAAGCAGTAGGATTCCGCCCCCACGAACAACAGATCCAGCAGCGATTCCTCCGTGCGGACAGTGCAGGCAAACGAGGCCGCCACCGCGATCGCTTCTTCGAGCGCCTCGCTGTACGGCTGTTCGGTGAAGGTGTCCAGCACCAGCGCGTGCCGCACGAAAAACTCGTCTTCGAATTCTTTCACCACCGGCCTGCCGGTTCGCGCCCAGCTCCGCCAGTGAATGTGGCGCAGCGGGTCGCCCTCGCGGTAATCGCGCAATGCGACGAACTCCTCGCTCTGGCCGACGCTCGAAGCCAGCGCCACGCCGCCCTGCTGATACTTCATCGATCCGGGCAGCGCGATCGGCGGCAGCGGATAGCGTTTCGGGAGAATTACCACGCTCTGGGCCAGGGGTACGTCGATGAGCGAACGCACCACCCCCAGCGGGTCCGGACGCGCCAAGGTCACGCCGCGCAGGCTCAAGACACCGCGCCGAAGCGCTGCCAGGTGCACCTCCGCCTCGACCTCCTGGCCGGGCGCCATCGGCGGCAGCGCCGCCTCTTTTGCGCTCGCCATCCGGAAAGGGTTGATGCGGCGGCGCTGGTGAAACCGGAACGATCGGAGCCGTTTTTCCTCCGCCAGATGCACCGCCAGCCAGTCTTTGAAAGAAGGGCCGGCATCAGCCGGGTGTTCCCGCAATATCAGCCCCGCCTGGCTCCGGCTCGATAGGTTCCTCACCAGCACCCGGTAGCTCAGCGGGCGCCCGGCGGTCCCAAACCTTGGCAGCAGCCGCTTGGCGCTGAACGGGCCGCGGAAAAAGAAGCAGAAACCCACCGGCAGCAACAACAGGCACAGCAGAAACGTGAAACCCTGGTAAGCCAGGTTGTTGTCGGTGTCCGGCAGCATGATCCCGCAAGCCGCCACCGCTGCCAACAGCCCCAGTCCCAGTTTCGTGAACCGCCGCGGCCCCCAGCAACAAACCCACGCAGACAGGCGATACAACCGGTACAAAATTCTGAATACAGGCTTCAATTCCCTGTTTGCCGCATTCCTGCGGCAGGGTCGATTCTCTCTTCGTTCCGTTTATTCGTATTCGGCGGTTGCCTCTTCCTGACCCTAACCTCTCCACGCCGGGTTTTCGGTCTTCGGTCTTCTTTCGGGTTTCGGGCTTCTTGTCACGCCGGCACGGGCGTTTTCTTCACCACTTGCTCCACCACGGCGCGCGCGGTCAGACCTGAGAAACGCGCCTGCGGTTCCATCACCAGCCGGTGCGCAATCACCGGCACCGCCAGTTCCCGAATTTGTTCGGGGGTCACAAAACCCAGCCCGTCGAACAAAGCAATGGCCTGGGCCGCTTTCATCAGCGCGATGGACGCGCGCGGGCTGGCGCCAAGTTGTACGCCGGGTTGCTTGCGCGTTCCGCCCACCAGGTCCACCGTGTAGCGCTTCAGCTCCTCGCTGATCCGCACCTCCTGGACCGCCTGCCGCAGCAGCAGCACATCCTGCAGCGACGCGCACGGCTTCAGATCCCCCAGCGGATGGTTCCGTTCGTGCGCCGTCAGGATCGCCACCTCTTCTTCGCTCTGCACGTAGCCCAGCGCAAACTGCATCGCGAACCGGTCCATCTGCGCTTCCGGCAACGGATACGTCCCGCGGAACTCGACCGGGTTCTCGGTTGCGATCACAAAAAACAACTCCGCCAGGTCGCGCCGCTCGCCTTCGACGCTTACCTGGGCTTCCCCCATCGCCTCCAGCAGCGCCGACTGCGTCCGCGGCGACGCGCGGTTAATTTCGTCTGCCAGCAGGATGTTGGTGAAGATTGGCCCCTCGTGAAACTGGAACTGCTGGTCGCGCTGGCTATAAATGGAGACGCCGGTGATGTCCGACGGCAGCAGGTCGGGCGTGAACTGGATGCGTTTGAATTTCGCGTCGATCGATCGTGCCAGCGCCTTCGCCAGCGTCGTTTTGCCTGTTCCGGGAAAATCCTCGAGCAACACATGCCCGCCGCTGGCCAGCGCCGCCAGCAGTTTCCGCGTCGAGGCGGCCTGGCCTTGCATCACCCGGGCGATATTTGCGGCAATCTGCTGATAGACCTGCCGCGCCGCCTCGGAGACGACCAGCGCGGTGCTTACTTCCGAAACAATCGAGCTCAAAGCCGGAACGGCCGCGGGAGCTGCTGGCGTCATCAGTTTCATGTGTCGACCATGCCTATTCTAATCGCCACCCGCCGTTATCGCGAACTTTTTCACCAGTTTGGACAAGGGGTCACGCATAAAGCTCACGAAAAGATCTTGTTTTGCATCCGCCATCGGTTAGCGTTGCCCGCTTATGAAAGTCGAATTCTACGGTCACGTTCGTCAATACCACAACATCCAGTCTGAGATTGACCAGAACATCAAAACGGTCTTGGAAAGCGGCCAGTACGTCATGGGCCCGATGCTCAAGAAATTCGAGAGCGAGCTTGCGGCTTATCATGGCACAAAATTCGCCGTGGGCGTGGGCAACGGCACCGACGCCATCTGGCTGACGCTGATGGCGCTGGGCATCGGCCCCGGCGACGAGGTCATCACGCACCCCAACACTTTCTTCGCCACCGCCGAGGCGATCTGGATCGCGGGCGCAACCGCGGTGTTCGTCGATTGCGACCCGCGCACGAAGTGCATCGACCCCGCCAAAATCGAGGCGGCGATCACCGCCAGGACGAAGGCGATTATCCCGGTGCATCTATACGGCCAATGCGCCGACATGCCCGCGATCAAGCAGATCGCCGACAAACACAAACTGAAAATCATCGAGGACAATGCCCAGGCCATCGGCGCCAAGGGCCCCAATTTCCGGATCGCCGAACTCAGCGACGCCGCCACCACCAGCTTCATCATCCAGAAAAACCTCGGCACCTTCGGTGACAGCGGCGCGCTGGTTACCAACAATCCTGCGGTAGACGCTAGGGTGCGCCAGCTCCGCAACCACGGTTCGAACCAACGCAACGTTCACAGCTATGGTTTCAACAGCCGTCTGGATGACCTCCACGCTGGAATCCTCAGCGCCAAACTCAAGCACATCGACGAATACAACGACCAGCGGCGCAAATGGGCCGCCCGGTATACCGCCGGGTTCAAAGGCTGCAAGACGTTCACACTGCCGGTCGAACTGCCCGGCTATCGCCACATCTACCACCTCTATGTCATCGAAACCAAGAAGGCCGAATGGCGGGACCAGTTGGTTGACTACCTGGTGAAGAACGGCATCGACGCCAAGACTCACTACTCCATCGCCATCCATCAGCAGGCTGGTTATCCCTGGGACAAAGGCGCCCGCATCGTCGGCTCCGTCGCCAACGCCGACCACAACGCCGCCACCTGCATCAGCCTGCCCATGTTCCCCGAACTGACCGCCGACGAAGTCGATTACGTCGTCGCCAACGTCAAAGCCTGGGACAACCAGCACGCGTAAGACGAAAGGGATTGGTGGAGTGTTGGCGTAGTGGAGTGTTGCGCAACTCCGCGCTCCAGCAACCCAATCCATTAATCCAATAATCCCGCAATCCATCACTCCATCTCGCTATGTCCACCTACTCCGTCCTCGTCGTCGGCATGGGCAAGCGCGGCATGCATCACGCCGCCGCGTTCAATGCCAACCCGAGTTTCAAAGTCACCGGCATCTGCGACATCGACCAGAAACGCCTCGATGACGCCGCCGCCAAACTCGGCAACCCGCAAAAAGGAACAGACGCCGCGGCGCTCGCCCGGGCCGTGAAACCGGATGTGTTCTGTTTTTGCACTCTGCCGCATTTGCGAACGCCGTTCATCAAAGCAGCCGTCGATGCCGGCGCCCGGCTCGTCGCGTTCGAGAAACCGGTGGCGTTGACCAGCGCTGAGCTGTTTGCCATCCGCGACCTGCTCAATAAAGCCGGCGCGAAAGCTGTCGTCAGCCACCAGCACCGTTACGGAAAACATTACCAGAAGGTGAAGGAGATCATCGCCAGCGGCGCGCTGGGCCGCGTGCACACCGTGTACGGCAGCGCCACCGGCTGGATGACTCACATGCTCTCGCACCTCATCGATTACACCTGTTGGTTCAACGACTATGTCCCGGGCGCGTGGGCCATCGCTCAGGCCGCTGGCGCCTCCAAATTCACAGACAACCACCCGTCGCCCGACTACATCGCTGGGTTTGTCCAGTTCGCCAACGGCGTGCGCGGAGTCTACGAATGCGGCGCGGGGGCTCCCGACCAACCCGAAGTCGCCAAATGGTGGGGCAAGAACCGCATCGGCGCCCAGGGCACCGACGGTTTCGCCGAGGTCCTCACCAACGGCGGCTGGCGGGCTGTCACCAAAACCGGCGGCTTCCAAACCGGCGAAGGCGCGATGAATTACGACCTCGACATGCCGCCTTACATCCAGGAAATGGCTGATTGGCTTGACGGGAAGAAAGTCCACCAGTGCAACTTCGACCACGCCGCGCTGGGCGCGGAGATCATGCTCGCGATGCAGCGCAGTGCCGCGCTCGGCGGCCAGGTCGCCCTGCCACTCTCCGAGGGAGCGGACGAACAAGCCCTGCTCAAGGCCAAAGTCGACGCCCGGAAGGTACTCGTCTCCTGCGACCAAAACCGGAAAGAGTTCGGGCTCAGCTAAGCCTCAGATTGTCGATCAGCCGGGTTTTTCCGACGAAGACGGCCAGGGCAACCTGGGCGCCACGGCTAACCTTCCGCATTGGCAAAAGCGTCTCCGGGTCGAAAAACTCGACGTAGTCCAGGCGCGCGTCCGGCTCGCTCGCGATCTTTTTTTCCACCACTCTGCGCAGGCGCGAAGCGAGCACCGGGCCGGCGGAACCACGCACCATCGCTGCCACCTCCTGCAGCGATTTCCACAGCACCGTGGCTTGCCGGCGCAAATCTCCCGCCAGGTATTTGTTCCGCGAACTCATTGCCAATCCGTCGGCCTCACGGAAAATCGGGGCGACCTCTACCTCGACTGGCTGGTTCAGGTCGCGCACCATGCGCCGCACAATGGCAGCCTGCTGAAAATCCTTGGCGCCGAAGACCGCAACCTGCGGCTGCACAATGTTCAATAACTTGGCGACCACGGTGGTTACGCCCCGAAAATGGGTGGGCCGTGAGGCGCCTTCCATGCTCTTTGAGAGCGTTTCCTCAACCACGAATGTGCTGAACCCGGCTTTTCCGGCCGGATACATCTCTTTATCCGTCGGCACAAACACCGCATCCACACCTTCGGCCCGGCACAGTCTCAGGTCGCGGCTCAGGTCGCGTGGATACCGGGAAAAATCTTCGGTCGGACCAAACTGCGTCGGGTTCACGTAGATGCTGACAGCGACCTTGCCGCGCGAGCTAACGAGCTGCCGGGCGCGTCGCACCAGGCTCAGGTGGCCTTCATGCAGATAACCCATCGTCGGCACAAGCCCGATCCGCTGGCCTTCGCGCCGCCAGCGCAGGGCCAGCCGCTGCATCGCGGCTACGGACCTTACAATTCGCATCGGCGGAAGGTGCGGCAGGCGCGCAGACGGATCAACTGATTTCCCGGCACGACGGATCTTCATCCCTGCGCGTTTGCCCGAAGCCGATCACAGCTTTTCAGTCGGTGTGAAGGGCATCCCACGCTCGCCCTTGAAAAGCCGCCTCAGCCGGCGGTCGCTGGAGCTGCGACGGCGGCGAATCACTCCGGGCGCCACCTGCTTGCTGATCTCGCGGCGGTAGCGTCTTCCTTGCAGCCAGGCCACGTAGCTCAGCGAGCCTTCAATCGGGATCGATGGGACTTTTGAGCCTGAGTTCATTGGCAACTTGTCTTGCCAGGGACCTGCACTCCTTAACATTACATGGCACAGGTCCAGGTCCCCCGAGGCATACGCTCCTTCGGTCAATAACTCGATCGCCGAGCCGCCGACCACCACCAGGTCAACCCCATGCCCTGACCACAGCGCGGAGCAAAGTGAAGCCAGCTTGAGGCTCTTGACGGTCTGGTCCTTCTCGGTGGAAACATCGGCCAGAGCGCTCTTGATAGTTGCGGCATCCACGCTTCACGAGTGTAGGGCGAGCGCCAGGCAAATTCAATGCGACGAACGGAGGCCCGGTTGCCAAAGTGCTTTTGCGCTGTCCGCCGGAATTGACATTGACTCCGAAAATCCCTAAAACCTTGCCAGCAGTCAGCAAACCGAATTTATGCACAGCGCCCAACTCGGCTTTCTTGATTACGCCATCCTGCTCATCTACGTGAGTTTTGTGGTCGGCATCGGCTTCGCGTTGAGACGGTATCTGAAGAGCTCCTCGGACTTCCTGACCTCGGGCCGGTCAATCCCCGCGTGGGTCACCGGACTCGCGTTCATCTCCGCCAACCTGGGCGCGCTCGAGCTGGTCGGTATGGCCGCGAGCGGCGCGAAATACGGCATCGCGACGTGCCATTTCTACTGGGTCGGCGCGATCCCCGCGATGATCTTCCTCGCCATCTTTATGATGCCGTTTTACTACGGCTCCAAGGCGCGGTCCGTGCCCGAGTACCTCAAGATGCGGTTCGACGAGCGCGTGCGGGCGCTCAACTCGATTGCGTTCGCGGTAATGACCGTGTTCGCGTCCGGCATTTCGATGAACGCGCTGGCCAAGCTGCTCAACCAACTGCTGGGCTGGAATTATCACCTGGCATTATGGATCTGCTCCGCCGTGGTGCTGGTGTACGTTTTGAAAGGCGGGCTGACCTCGGCGATTTACACCGAGGTGCTGCAGTTCTTCATGATCGTGCTGGGCTTCGCGCCGGTGGTTTACCTCGGGCTGAAGGACGTCGGCGGCTGGGGCGCGATGAACAGCTCGCTCCAAACGGTCGCGCAGGACCCGGCCGCGCTGAACCTCGGAGCAAAGCCGTTCGCCCCGGATGCGTGGACCAGCGCGTGGAAACCGCTGCTGGGCGGCTCCTCGGCCAACCCGATGGGCGTTGACCTTTTCGCGATGGTGTTCGGCCTCGGGTTCGTGCTGTCGTTCGGCTACTGGTGCACCAACTTCCTCGTCGTGCAGCGCGCCATGGCAGCCAGGAATATGGGCGCCGCCCGGCGCACTCCCTTGATCGCTGCAGTGCCGAAGATGCTGTTCCCGATGCTGGTCATCGTTCCGGGCATGATCGCCGTCGCCCTGACCTCGATGCCCAGCAAGAATTACCGGATCCCGCCGCCGATTCTCAGCGAGCAAGTCTATGCCAACGCCACCGGGCTGGTTAAAAGCTCCGTTAACCTTGACCCGGCAGCGGCAGCGAAGAGCGTGACCGCGGCGATGGGCAAGAAAATGAACGAGCAAAAGCTCGCCACTCTCATCAAAGATTGCCCCAAGTTGAACGATACCCAGATCAAAGAGGGCCTCTACAACGCCATCGCCGAATACGACTACGACGGCGTCATCCTCTCGCTGGTGAAGAAGTATTGCCCGACGGGCCTGCTCGGGTTGGCGCTGACCGCCCTGCTGGCGTCGTTCATGTCCGGCATGGCCGGCAATGTCACCGCCTTTAACACCGTCTGGACCTATGACCTCTACCAGGCTTATATGGCCCCGAACAAAAGCGACCAGCACTACTTCCGCATGGGCCAGGCCATCACCGTGGTGGGTATATTGTTGAGCATCGCCTGCGCCTATTTCGCGCGGCAATACAACAACGCGATGGATATCATCCAGCTCGTGTTCGGTTTCGTCAACGCGCCGCTCTTCGCCACCTTCCTGCTCGGCATGTTCTGGGCCCGCACCACGGGCACAGGCGCCTTCATCGGCCTGTTCGGCGGGATCGGCAGCTCGGCCGTGTTTCATTCGCTGACCCTGGCCACCGGCAACCTGCCGGGCGTCAAGGGCGGTTACGTCACTGTCGTAAAGTACTTCCCGAGCGAGATGGCCCAAAACTTCTGGCTGGCCAGCTTTGCGTTCATCGTTTGTTTCACGCTGACAGTCGTCATCTCGCTCGCTACCGCCCGCACCAAGACCAACGAGGAACTCAAGGGCCTGGTTTACTCGCTCACCCCTAAGCTTAAGGACGACGAGAAAGCCTGGTACCTTCGTCCCGCAACGCTCGGCATCATTCTGCTGGGCGCTTGCGTCGTGTTGAACCTGATTTTCCGCTAAAGAAAGGAACTGATTTATGGGTCTCGATATCCGCTGGCCAATCGGCCTGATGTTCTCCCTCATCGGCGCCCTGCTGGTTATTTATGGGTTGGCGACGGGCTCCAGCCCGGACACCTACAAACCCTCGCTGGGGATCAATATCAACCTCTATTGGGGCGTGTTGCTGGTGGTCTTCGGCGGCTGGATGCTTATCATGGCGGTCCGTGGCGGCCGCGGCGCCGAACAGGGCGGGTCACAGAATGAAGCGGCGAAGCCGCAAGATCCCGCCGGCCGGCGTTCTTAGTCGTGTTGATTGCGCAGCACAGGCATCTTGTCTGTCCCTGATTTAGCGGCGGGCACTGTTCGGCCATCTACAGGCGCCGAACCATCTATTACTATGAAACCGACGACAGAAAAATCCAGCTTCGGCGCGCTGCCGGACGGCACGGCAGTCGATCTCTACACCCTCACCAACGCGAACGGCCTGGTCGCCAAAGTGATCACTTACGGCACGATTATCACCGAGCTGCATGTGCCGGATCGCGCCGGCCAAACCGGCGATGTCGTTCTGGGCTTCGATAACCTGGGTCAGTACCTCAAAGGCCATCCCTTCTTCGGCTGCACAGTCGGCCGCGTCGCCAATCGCATCGCCCGCGGCCACTTCACCCTCTACGGAAAAACCTACCAACTCGCCGTCAACAACGGGCCCAACCACCTCCACGGCGGGCTCAAAGGCTTCGACAAGGTTGTCTGGCACGCCGAACCGCAGGCCGACGCAGCCGTTAAGTTCTCCTATTCGAGCGCCGACGGCGAAGAGGGGTATCCCGGCAAAGTGGACGTCACGGTGCTCATGACGCTTACCGACGCGAACGGCTTTCAGATCGACTACACCGCCGTTTCGGACCAGTTGACGCCCATCAACCTGACCAATCATTCCTACTTCAACCTCGCCGGCAGCGGGAGCGTCCTGGACCACGTGATGATGATTGCTGCCAGCGAATACACGCCCACGGACATGCAGTTGATCCCCACTGGTGAAATTCTGCCCGTGAAAGGCACGCCGCTGGACTTCACCACTCCTGCTCCGATTGGTTCCCGCATGAGGGCGGTCGTGGGCCCGAAGGCCGGTTACGATCACAACTACATCGTCAATCGCGGCGGGTCGGGCCTGGCCCTCACCGCGCGGGTACATGAGCCCGCCACCGGGCGCACCATGGAAGTGCACACGACCCAGCCGGGTGTCCAGCTCTACACCGCCAATTACCTGGATGGTTCTCTCACTGGAAAGTATGGTATCGTCTACGGGACCCACTCCGCTTTTTGCCTCGAAACCCAGCATTTTCCCGACTCGGTGAACCATCCGAACTTCCCCTCGACCATTTTGCGCCCCGGCCAAACCTTCCGCCAAAGCACCGTTTATACGTTCCTCAATTCCTGAAACCCGATTTTATGTCGCTGAATGAGCTAGGCAATCAGGTCGCCGAACAATTCACCAGCACCTGCGGGCGTCAGCCCCAATGGCTCGTCGCCGCTCCAGGTCGCGTCAACGTCATCGGCGAACACACCGATTACAACGGCGGCTTCGTGTTCCCGATGGCGATCGACCGCTACACCGTGATCGCCGCCGCGCCCGCCGCGGCAAACCACAAGATCGGCCTCCGCTCGACGGTCGGCGGTGCGCCGGTGGAGATCGACCTGGCGAAACCGCCCAAGCCCGCTGCAAAAGGGACCTGGTACAACTACCCGCTGGGCGTTATCGCCGGTTTCCAGGCGCGCGGCGTTCGTATTCCGGCGTTTGATGCGCTCATTCACTCGACCGTACCGCTTGGCGGCGGCCTCTCAAGCAGCGCCGCCCTCGAGGTTTCCACGGCGACCTTGCTCGAAGCGATGACCGGCCAAAAACTCGACCCCGTCGAAAAGGCGCTCCTTTGCCAAAAAGCCGAACACGAGTACGCCGGCATGCCCTGCGGCATCATGGACCAATTTATTTC
>DATDCV010000302.1:0-14649 GCA_036524155.1 Verrucomicrobiia bacterium | reverse complement strand
ACCCCCTTTTCGAACGCAGCGTTGTACGCGACTAGCGACCCCTCCTCGGCAACTGCCTGGCGTAAACGAGTCATGAAGTCAGGGCGGGGGTCGCCCGCCCCGTGCGCCAAGAATCCGCGGTGAACGAGGTCTGCGCCGGGTGACGCCTGGATGTGCAGCGAGAACTGGAAGGGAACACGCTGGAATGGTCGAAGTCCGTCGAACTTCGGGATCGCGGTGCTGAAAGTTTCGAAATCGAGGAGGTGGACGGGGTATTTGAGGTCCTGTAGGAACCGCCGAATGGCCAGCTTACTGACACGTGGGCTTGCCGATCTCACCGTCTCAACCTGAACGCGCTGATTCTCCGTCAGCGAGCAATCCTCCGGTATTTCGGTCAAACGTGTCACCCCGCGCCCAAGCAGTGCGAAGCCCTTTGCCTTGCCCCGGTAAAGTTCCATGACGCTGTGTTCGGGGAGAAAGGTCCAGCAGCGTTCTCGTAACGGGCAGGTAATTGGAGCGTCACAGTGCTTGCCGATCCCGACTTCAGGGCACGCTGCTTTCCCGATCATCCTTCGCATGGCCAACACGCGGTCTTCGATCGTTCGGCGAAGCTGCGCCGCTTCTCTGGTCCAGTCTCTCCGAACAAAGAGGTGTTCAGGTTCAAGTTCTCCGCACCGCACGTAGTCGCGATTCAAGTAGACCAAAGAGCAGCGGCGAAGTCGGACTCCCGCGCCGACGCAGACGTAGGCTTGGAACGCCAGGTCCTGGAAGTGATTCTCCTCGGGCTCAGTGACCCCCTTCACTTCGTAGAGATCCCAGCTTCCGTTTTTTGGCAGTACCAAAATGTCGGCCCGAGCGAACGTTCCCTCGAAAATGAATCCCGGTTCGAACAGGGGTCTCCGCGCCTGGAGGGCCATTTGGCTTGCCCGCTCGACCTCTTCGGGATCCATAATCCCCCTGCGATCTCCATCCCGTCCGCAAAAAGCCCCCGGGCGACAGCGCCAACTTCGCGTCCCTGGTCGAACCTGGTTTGAAGGCTGGCATCCGCAGGCGGGATCTGATCCCGTGCGTTGAAGCGTGTCCAAAGCAGCCGTTCGCACTGCAATCCTGCATGGAAAGCTGATTTCGAAATCATAATTGAGCCTTGGTTGTTGGGGCCGGCACGACCGGCTCTTGCATCACGGCCTGAAGTTCATCCTCAGCCTCCTTCCGGAGCCGTTTGAACTCCTGCAACACCCGCTTGTCTCGAATGGAAATATGTGGTGGCAGCACTTTGGCCAGTTGATGAAAGCTCAATGATCTGCCCTCCCAGAGGAGTTGATTCACCGCGGACTCCAGCGTCTGTCTCATGAAGTACTCGCGCGTTCGCTTGCTCTCCGTCTGAAAAGATCTGAACCGGGCCATAATGCTCTCGGCTAGTTCTGGGCACTTCCGACTCGCGACCGTCTGGTGGTAGCCGAGCCGCAGGCACACGGCCCGTAACGAAGGTGGGGGGTATTCCTTGGCCTCCATGGCTGCGGTCAACGCCGCCCTGACCTTTTCGGCGCTGTGGTGTCGAGGCGCGGCGCGAATTCGATCAATGACGATCCGTTCCAGTGCGCGGGCAAGTGGCAGGTCCGGGATGAGAATGTTCCGGGTAATCCAATCGATGGCGTTGGCGCCGAAGCAGTACTCAAGCCCGAGCAGTGAACCTAATGAAGGACGCAACTCACCTGCCGCCCAGTCGTTCACGGTCCGCCGGGTTGCACCCACTACCCGCGCCAGTGCAGCTGTATTTCCACCGAACTTCTGGTCAATCAACGCATTCACATTTGCAGCGAACATCGATTCCGAAACCTCCTGAGGCAGGGTTTGAATGCTCGCGATGAACCGCTCGATCGAAGCCGCCGCGAACCCGTCCCATGCTGACAAGGGCGTAGGGTTTTCTTTCTGAGTGACGCTTCCGCCTCTCCCCAACCATGTGCCACATTTCCCACACAGACCATTCCAGCGGTACCTGCCCAGGGGAGTGTGAGTCCGTTCGCAGTCAGCGCAGCGCTCCTCAAGCCGACATCCGTGTTGGGGACAGGACGCCAGATCCGAAAGCAACCACAGCAGCGGCTGGTAGATTGGCTGCTCCTTTTGGCGCCACTCCTCTAAACATTGGGGACACCAGGCTTGGCAGCTTCGGATGATCGCCCGCCGTGCCACCAAGTTTTGGAGTCCGGCAAAAGTCAGAGAGGAGAGCCTCGCGTGTCCCGTCAGACCCTCCAGGATCTGCACCGCCTCGAGGGCAGACGCGTTGTTGCCGTTGATCGCCCCGCCCATTCTTCCGAGAAGGTCACAACCATCTCGTGAGCCCAGTATCGACTTCCGCTGGAAGTGCGGGGCCAACTCGCGCCGAGCGAGAACCCAAGTTGGTAGGCCGTGGGCCTCAGCCAGACGATGAATGAAGCTCGAGAGGCATTCCACCATCGCAGTGCCCAGCCCGATCGGCTCCATGCGGTACAATCGACTTCGAGGGGGCACGCTCTCTGCCGATTTGTCGCATTCCAGCTGGAATAACGAGTTCATGCGATAGCCGACTCTGCCCGAAGCCTCTTGAACTCACAGCGCACCAACCTGTCGCGCGCTGTCACTCCTTGTGGGAGGACTTTGCTGAGCTGGTTGTAACTCAGCGTCCGTCCCTGCGCGAGAAGCCGATTCACCGCAGATTGGACAAGGGTCTTCTGGAAGTTTTCGCGGCTGCGTTTGCGTTCGGCCTGAAAATGCCTGTATTTTGACATAATCTCCTCGGCAAGGTCTGGGCACACCCGCTTCGCCACCGTCTGGTCGACTCCAAGTCGCTTGGATATCGCTCTTAGCGAAGGAGGAGGATACTCGGCGACCTGCATCGACGAGGTAAGGTGCGCCCGCACTGTTTCGGGCAGATGGCGCCGAAGCGAACGACGCGTGCCGTTCGACGCGGTCGGTTCAATCGGGCGCGTTTCATGCAGGTGCGCAGGGACCGGCTTGCCGATGATCCAGTCCATGGCCTCGCCGCCGAAGCAATACGCCAACGCGACCAGCGACGCGAGGGAGGGGCGCTGTTCCCCGCTCGCCCAATCGGTTGCCGTGCTCCGGTGAATTCGGAGACTACGTGCCAAAGCGGAGATGTTGCCGTCGAATCGAGCTTGAACCAAGCCCATAACATTGGACGGGAACGTTGTCTCCTGCAGCGTATCGGGCAGCGATTGCATCGCCACCACGAAGCGACTCAGCACGCTGGCTGCGAGGGCCTTCCAGGCCGACAGCGGCATGTTGTCGGAACGCCTATCGCGGCGTGGAGTTCGCCCCAACCACGCGGAACACTTTGGGCAATTCCCGCTCCACCGATACCGGCCAAGTGAGGTGTGTTGCTTCCCACAACCGGGGCAATGGTCTTGAAGCGGGCAGCCGTGCATTGGGCACGTTTTCAACGACGAGAGGATCCAGATCAGGGGCTGGAACACGGATCTATTCTTCTGACGCCAGTCCTCCAAGCAGATTGGGCACCACGCCTGTGCCGCACGAAGTATCCGGTGCTCGGCCACCAACTCGCCAAGTGGGCAGAAGGTTGTGGAGCGGAGCATCGTTTGGCCCGTAAGCGCCTGGACGACCGCTGCCGTTTCGAGGGCGGTATCGTTGTTCCCGTTTATCGTTATTCCCACCCGGCCAAACAGGTCGCAATGTCCATTCGCCGCGAGAATTGACTTTCTTTGAAAAAGCGGCGCGAGCTCTCGACAAACCAGAATCCATGTGGGGAGACCATGAGCGGCAGCGAGCCGATGGATGTAACTCGACAGGCATTCCACCATAGTCGTTCCGAGGCCAAGTGGCTCCAACCGGTACAGCCGAGCCCGGGGCGGCACCACGGCAGTTGACTCATCCCACTCGGGTTGGATGTCAATGCTCATACGTCCGCCGCCACCAAACCGATCGGATCTCGCGTTGGTTTCCGTATGCCGACAGGAATGCTTTGGTGGGCTGCACGCCGAGGCTCAACCTGCTTGGCCTCGCCTGGGTAGAAGCATGACAAGCCGAGGAGTCCGTCCAACGCCGGGTCTTCCGCGTGACAGCGCGCCCAGTGTCGCTCCCCGTCCACAATCTCCTCGATGATCTTCCGTAGCGCCGAAGTCGGTAAGCAGGTGGACTGCAGCACTTCCTTCGTCAGGGCGTCTCCTCCGGAACGCAACACTTGCTTGTAGGCAGCCTTCAGCCAACTCTTCAGGGTCCCAATACAGCCTGCCGAGCCCCGGTACAGCATCTCCGAGTTGCGAACTAAGTCCGGCACGTTTGGGAGCCGGATCTCCGATTCGAAACTGCGAATGGCGGTTTGGAAGTCACGCCACTCGGTGGGTTCATCGCAGCGGTAACGAGGAAGGTGAACCGATGCGATTCGCCGTGCCATTTGGCCATTTAGGCCCAACAGCGGGATCAGGTCATAGGTGCCCAAGAGCACAATAAACGCTCCGGTGCTCTTGGCGAGTGCTCTCACGGTGTCCGTTTGATCCAACAGACGCCGTCCGCTCGCCATTTTGCCCAGAAGCTGGGCTTCGTCCACCAATAGAACTTTCACCCCGCGGTGACTAAAGCCTGAGTCAACCCGTCCCTTAAGCTCGATATGGGTTAGGGAGGACAATCGTACAACGGTGGGCTTCCCCTGGTGGCGCTCCCTCAGGGCGACCTGCCAGTCACAAGCTGGCTCCTTTAGCTCAACCAGAATATCGAGGTGCATCTGCCGCCAGCTGAAACTCCCATTCTCTGGGGCATTAGCATTGACAGCGACCACCGGAATTAATCCCGGATTATCCTCCATCGCCGCCGCATTTTGTTCCAAAATTGCTTGTTTCACACGCTTGAGCAATGTGGACTTGCCCACGCCAGTGGGGCCGATGACGGCAGCGACCTCAGCGTCTCCCGGCTCCTCGATCAACTCCATGATCCGCCCAAATGCCGTTTTGAGAAGCGGGTGCCCGATGATCTTGCCTTTGAACTTCTTGAAGTCCTCGGCGGCATGGTTTGACGGTGGCAACATAAGTTAAGGCCTCCTCAAAAATCGTCAAAAACTGGCCCGATTGCAGGCGCTGGGGACGTCACCTCAGGCGCGACTGGCCGGTCAGCAGGTTCCTTCGTGATTCCGGAGCCACCTTCTGCGGATGCCGCTGCGACTGTTAGAGGACCTTCGCTCGCAGCCTCAATGATGCGGTGTCGCGCCATGTCCTTCATGCGCTGCTCGCGAAGAACCTCTTCGCCTTCCACTGACTCGAAGAACCGTGCGATTTGCCGGGCAGTGACCGTTCGACCGCCCTCGATTAGCGAGCGTTTCCGGCGCAGCTCTTCAACGGCTATCCGGAGCTGCTTTTCGGATCTTCCTTTGAGAGCATCGTAGTGGCACGAAACGCAGCGGACCCACTTTCCAGCCAAACGGGCATAGGCCACCCCCAGGTCGTCCTGGTCGTAACGGACGGCCACCTCCTTACGCTCCCACTGAGGGTCCCGCATCTCCTCCGCCCAATAATGAAAATAGCGGATCTTCACACCTAACCCTGGTTGCACGCGCGCAGCGCCCCTCGGCGTCGTGGCCATTGTGAGAAACTTCAAAACGTCGTCGTAAGCGACGCGCCGCGAAGGCCGGGACCCGGCCAAGTCTATCCCACGCTCATAAGCCTCTGCCGGTGTAGTTCCGATCCCAGGATGCAGGCGGTGGTCATGGATCTCGAAGCAGAAGCCGGCAAGATTCTCGTGGAGAGCTTCCAAGGTCCATACCGCAAGCCCTTTCGGATCTAGTGCTTTTGTGAGCTGGCGCACGTTCTTCGTGTTTTGTGTGTTCCCCCGCAGGTTATGGAAAAATGCTTTGTTGAGTTTTCCAAACTCGCGCTCGATGAGAGTTCCAAACCGAGCTTGGTGTGGGGGACGTTTGATGATTCGAATTTCGTAAATCGCGGTCAGGGTTTCGAAGAACTCGCTCCCGAATTCTTTGCCCCAGTCCAACACCAAGCAACTCGGCACACGGGAATGACGACTCACGCATGCGCGCACAATTGATTTGAGCGAATTGGCGGAAGGAGCGTCAAACGACAGCACGAAAGCCAGCACTCGGCGGGAAAACGCGTCAAACATGAGCGTCAGCCAAGGCCGACCGAGAACCATGCCGGTGGTCTCGTCAACGAGTTCCAGGTCCACTTCCGTGTGGTCAATGTGGACCACCTGCCACGGATACTCGCCATGGTTGTCATTCTTGGCCGACAACGGCCGAGTACTGAATTCCAACTGGTAGGCTGCGCGTTTTCCCTCGCGAGCGTTCTTAATGTCGCAGGCCTTAATTTTTCGCATGGCTTTGACCAGCCAAACATAACTGGGAGGCTGAAGACCTGCCTCCTGGCAGCGGTTGGCGAATCGGCCATAAACGAACATTTTCGACACCCGTTTCGGGGTCATGAACACATCCCGGATGACCTCGTCGGCTATTTCGTAAATCTTGTCCGCAAGTCGAGCCGCATGATTTCCCTGGCGGCTGTATCGCGGTAAAAGTCCGAGGTAACCCTTCCCGTACAGTTCTTCGGCGCGTCGAAAACGTAGGCGCCACCTACGCAAATTACGGTCAGGCACTCCGTTTTCTTTCGCCAACGCCGCATCCATCACAAACGCATGACGCTCATTCGCGATTTCAATGTCCTTGGGGGATGCGCTCTGGATCATGGCTAAGGCTTCTGAATGTCCGGTCACTCCATCGTTGGCTTCAATTCGTTGGCCCCCTGACGTCCAATGCTGGCCCGTACCCAGGAGCTCGGTTCGAACCAGCGATACGTTCGAGACCTGGTCCGCTTTGATCTCGTGACCGTTAATTCGCTCAGCCCGACCATTCGCCGGACATGGATTTGGGATCCCGACAATTTTCAGCGCCTTGGCGGTTTCCTTACTTTCGAATAATTGACCGGTTTCCTGGTCAGAAAGGAGCTGTGCGTCGAGGTCGAAATAGATCTCGCCGGCAGCAATCAGCGTGAACAGACCGTCCATTATTTCCGGCCCGAGTTGTCGTCGAACGAATTCAATGGAGATGCCCGGGTGGCTCGTTACCAGACCGGCCAGTTTGTGCCGCAGTTCCGAGCAAATCTCCATGGGCCCACGCAAAAAATCGTCCAAGAACTCCAGATTCCGCACCAACACACGGTTTATTCTGGCCGTGCTCATGACCGAATAAGAGAAACCGAACGTCTTGGCAGCCTCCTCTCCGGGCGGACAACGCCAGTCCTGGACTGTGTCCCGCTGGTAACGGTTGGGTTGCGCGTCGGCCAGATAGACCAGCCGATCCTCGGGTTTAACCTCAACGAATGACACCGAACTCCGGCGCAACACAAGAAAGTCAGGGGTATGCATGACACCCGTGGCCCGGCCCGAGCGCGCTGCGTACACGAGTTTGATGGACTCGGGTTGGTCGTAGAATTCGAGCACCTCCGCGTCATGCTCCAGACCATATGCGACAGCCAGTTCGCCATGCCGACTCTCCGTGGACACAACGAATCCCATCTTTCTACTCGGGAATCGGCAAACTACATTTCCGACTCTGCTGGTGACCCTGCGAGATGGAGGCGACGATCGTACCCGGGTCAAATATGCGCGGCCGCCTTCGGGCAGGTCTAGCCGAGCGCAATAGTTTTCAAGCTCTTTCGGGTTCAGCATACAGTTGCCGCGTCTAATTAATGCTGCTCATGCGATCGGAGGAGTTGATCGCGTTTAATAGAATGGAGCGTGCGAGCGCGTTCAGGGACGACTCGCGAGAGGCTGTGTTCATAGTCGAGTCCTTCAGTCTGCTAGCCTGCGCAGCAGTTAGCCGAAAGCTCAGAACCACGCTCCTTGGTTCCCGCAACACCACCGGACGTGGGGTCGGCGCGCTCTTCTTTCTTGGCGGTTGCGGGAACGGCAAATGACTTTCTTTGGCCCAGTCCCGCCAACGCTTCACGATTCCAGCAACACGAGACTTGGTGATCCCAAACTTACGGCCAACCTCGTCATAGGTTTGCCCCGGCAATGAAAAGAGGATCTGCTGGTTCTGGTACGAGGGCTCCTTCTGGAGGTTCCTACCGCGGCCCCGCAATGGAATTTCATTCTTTTTCGCCCAACACGTAATCGTCGAGATGGGAACGCCGTGTCGGCCGCCGATCGTCTCCAAGGTGTCATCTGAGGCCTGGTATTCGCGCAACACAGTTGACCGAAGGGATTCTTTTGCAGACTTTCTATTCGGTCCTTCAGATATGGCAAATTCTTGCTTTCTAATCGTGTCGAACTGATGTTCAATCCGGCTGCACATAAAGTATTTGTTAGACATTATTGTACATAACGAGACAGTGCAAGATAAAAGTAAACAAAATTCTACGTTTCTCGAGCGTCTGGAGTCTTTAAAGGCCTCAACCGGGCAAACTTGGGAGGAAATCGGCCAGTCCTTGGGCTTGAGCCGCTCATCAATTCACTTGCTCAAAATTGGCCATCACCCCCCCACCAAAGCTGTCCTGCAACGTCTTACCGAAGCCGAGGTCAAGGCAGGGCTCAGGAAGTCTACAAAAGATTCAAACCGCCTTCTGGTTGATTACCTCCTCTCTCGTCCTCCTGACGAGCAGGTTCAGGTCTCCGCTGGAGATGTGGATGCAGGAAGCCGATTGGTCGAAGTTAGATACAAACGAGGCGTTCAGCCGGAGGGCTATGAAGACAGGGTCTTAGTACACGCCCCTCAGGACACCGCTCACGCCGCACGCTTGTGGGTGGAACTTCTGCTTGATGAGGACCTTGAAAGAATCGTGTTGGAGTGTTTGGATCCTCGATATTCGTCCCGGGAGTTTCTCAAGTTGATCGACCCGAGAAGTTTCATGGATCTGGCTGAAGCATCGCTCGCTCTGACACTCGGCGTGGATTGGCGCAAGAGATTCCCGGGATTGGCGAAAGGGATATCCGCACCTGTTCAGAACAACCAGCAAGATAGGCGGACCGGCTGAAACGACTCTAGGCGAAATAATTTAGGTTGATGAAGTCAGCGACATTCTTTTCGTCGGTAAGCAAATCTTTGTGAGTTTTTCCGGCGCCATGAAAGCTGAATTGGTGAAGAAGTGGCTGGGTGTACAGTTATAGCGGACGTGTGGGAGTGTGGCTGCGCAGGGCCGTCCGGATGTGCCGGTGTAACTCACGGCGATTTTTGAATTGAAGCTGCAAGGAGCAGAGAGAGATTCGCTGCTGCCCTCGCGGAGGGATCACGCCGGACGGCGATGTCTCGGAGGACTTTTTGAGCGCACTTGCCCGCTGCAGCAATTCCTTCAGGGGACGGCAATTTCCCTGTGGCTGTAAGCTCCTCAGCATCCTCAACGAGAGCCATGCCTTCCCGTGGGGTGACAACGGTTACTTCGTCGGACTCCTCAATGAAGCATGGGATCACAGAATCAGGAGTGGACAGCCTGCGCGCTTTAGCGAGCCACCGAGCTGCGTAGACCAATAACCACCCTGAACCATGGGACCACTTGTTCCCGGTCTTGAGCGAGAAAAGGCTTTCGGAGCGGCGTGCGTGCATGGCGGTTTGGAAAAGCCAATCCGTAAATGGCTCTCCGAACCCAGTAAGCAGAGGCCGGATCGTCTGACCACGAACTGTTCCCAGGTCTTGCCCTCGCACACCGGCAAAGACCTCCCGATCAAACACAACGTGCATCGTGCGAGAAGGGCGGATCACGGGATCCCTGAAAGCATCGGGGGCATCGAAATTGTAAACACCGGGAACATATTGATTTTGACTGTTGCGGGATTCCCGGAGGCGGATCGAATGATTCTCAATACAGAGCCGATAAGCTGTCTTGAAATCCTCCGAGGTTAAGGTGGGCTTTAGCCGGGTAGTATCGCCGCTCATCCCGACCTCGGAGTCGAAAAGTTTCCGCCAACGTTCGATCGATGCGACGGCGCCTCTTATCCAAGAATCCACATCTGATTCAGATATTTGGTGCCCGGTTTGGTATGCCGCAAAAAGAGCAGAGGCGTCGATTTGTTCTGCGACTTGCCCCAGAATCATCTCCCGGTAGTCCTCGACTGCTCCAGAGCCGGCCAAGGTCATTGTTCGTTGAATGACATCAATGCGCTCGAGAATCCGCGTCGAGATATGGCTGTCCCACGAATCCGGGACGCGAAGGTTAAAGACCCGCACCACTTCCTTCTGGCCATAGCGGTCGAGACGACCGATTCGCTGCTGTAGGCGCATCGGGTTCCATGGCAGGTCATAATTGATCATCACATGGCAGGCCCGGTGGAGATTTACACCTTCTCCGCCCGCCTCCGTTGAAAGTAGAAAACGCGAGGCGTTTTCGAACCGCACCCGAGCGCTTCGCCTTTCCTCCAGCGGGATATCGCCGTGAATGATCTCGACACCCGCTCCTGGGAAAAGGCTGGGAAGACGGGTCTGAAGCATGCCGAGAGTGGCGCGATACTGCGTGAAAAAAAGAATCTTCACACCAGGTTCAGCGCTTTCAGCGTCTTCTAGCAGGCGCTGACAGCTTTGCCATTTGGAGTCGGTCTCCAGCCTATGGATTCGTCCAAGAAGATCCTCCAGCAGTGCGCGCTCGTTTTCGAAGAACTCCCGTGCCGGAAGCACAAAGTCCGGCAGATCTTCTGCTTGATCCTCACCATTGTCCTGGATCAGTTCGGTCAGACGAGCAGCCCGCCCACTAATCGAGTCCAAGCGGGCTCTTAATGCATTCTCGAGCGCTACCCAGCTGCTTGCCGCAATCTTGTGAAAAGTGTGCATCACCAGTTGCACGACCAGTTGGTGAGAACGGTCTGAACCTCGGGCGAAATCCAGGCTCTTTAGTATGTATTCGGTAAGCAGTCGTGACACTTCTGTTTCAGGCTGCGTCCAATGCACATCCAAAGTGGTGGTTTTGTGGCCCTTAAAGATCGGTTTTCCATCCCAATCCACTGCCCGAGACTTTGGGGTTCGAGTAAGCGCCTCGCTCAGATTCGCCGCCGTGAGCTGCTCGGGCACAGAGCCTTCGCCGGGCTGGAACAGGTCCGGTCTAGCCAAATGCAGCAGGTAAAGGAAGCGTTCATCATCACCCTGGTGCGGTGTGGCTGAAAGCAGCAGCAGCCTAGGAGAGCGGGGGGTCTTATCGTTATTCTCGACATAACGTATGAGCCGGCTCTCCACGAGGAATTCGAACAGCTGGTAGTTGGCGGTCTTGTCGAGCTTCTGGGTGAGAAACCGGCGTTGGGCGGTAAGGCGGTGTGCCTCATCACAAAGCACAAGATCAAACGCCCCAACCTGTTTGAGGAGCTCTCGGTACTCCTCACGTTTAAGGCGATCAATGGGTGCGATTACCAGCGGCTGGGTGCGCCAACTGGCAGCCCGCTTGCCGTCAAAGTTCTCGCCCAGTATCGCGAAGGTGAGACCGAAGTGCTCGTCCATTTCATCCTGCCACTGCAATGCCAAGCCGGCCGGACAAACGACCATAATGCGCTGCGGAGGCTCCCGGCGCATCAGACACGTGATCAGGAGGCCGGCTTCGATGGTTTTTCCAAGACCGACGTCATCAGCCAGCACATGACCGAAACGATCGGCTGCGAGGACCTTGTCGAGCACGAAGGCTTGGTGAGGGAGCGGCTGAACGGCCGCGCGAGTAAAACCGCCCGTAAGGTTGTTTTCACCAATGACCAGCCCCGCAGCGAGCTTGCGTTTGAATGCCGCCAACGAACCAAGAGCACCAGCGTCTTCGAGGGGTTGAGAAATCTTTTCCAACTCATCAGGCGCGACGTTTTGAAGGTTGTCGATATGATCAAAGGCCACCTGAAGGCGCTCATCACCAAAGGCATCCTGCTCGACATAACGGACCACGCCGAAGCCGAACTCCGGGTGAGCGCGGTGTATGACGCGGTTGCCCTGCGCTAGAGACTGTATCGAATTCTCAGACATTTATTCCAAGGTGTAGGAGTGGAATATCGAAAGCTGGAAGCAATTTCGCCCCAAAACGGGAATCGCCGGAGATCTTCTTGTGAAGCTGCTCACTCACGTACGCTAACGACTCAAAATCCACAGCACGGGCTGAATCCTCGTCAAGCCAACCAATTCGGGCTGCGGCCCGCCGGACGGGTGTGCACGCGAAGAAAGCAAACGGATCTAACTGCTTGTTCTCGACGACCCCAAGACGGCGGAGTTCCCTGACCACAAAAAAGAGCGGAGCACCAGCGCTTTGGCCGAATACGCCAACCCAAGCTTCCTGTCCTGGCAGGTGGCCGCTTCTGAGAAACTGAATCAATGCTCGCCCGCTATCCGCCCTTTGCGCCACTTCCATCATGACGTCAGGAAAATCGTTCTCCCATACCATTTTGTGGATTTTGCGGACGTCATAGAAGACCCTCCGCCAAAAGTAGGCTCTTTCCCCGGCGGCGCTAATGTTATTGAAACGCTGGCGAACAAGATTTTCAAACAGCTTGTCCGCTTCCTCAGAAAAGGTCCGCTTAGAAGTCTCCGCCCAAAAGCCACACGGTTCGAGATCCTGGCTCCAGAACTGCCGTATTTCAGATGTCCTTCGCCCGGCGGACATCAAGCAGGCCAACCCAAATAGCCGGTAGTAGACTGCGCGCCCTTCATCCGAATCTGGCCTGGAAAGGTCTGCCTTTATTCGGGCCACGCGGCGATTATGGTCCTTGTCTTCCTCCTTTGGGTACAGCATTGACCAGTTCGCCCCCTCCAGCGTGTACTCATGTTGCGGACTGCCCTGACCAGTCCACCAGCTATAAAGCTGTTCCACGGTCCAAGCCTCAATTGTGGGCAACAAGACCTGTTCGACCTCTTCCTCCTCGGGCTCAATCACTACGACGGGGCGCAGTTTCTCCTCCAGTATTTTTTCTGCTTGGGCCAGTTCATCACGCTCCGGTTTTGAAAGACTCCTGCGTAGTGTTTCGAAAGCCGGCTGGCGCAGGTCTTTCTGAATAGTATAGAGAACCGGTGATAGCGGTCTTTGACCTGAAATCCACCTGTGGAGACTGTGTTTAACCTTCCCGTCCCGGAGCCGCTGAGGCAATTCCGCCTCTGCTTCTGATTCGATCCAGTTGTGGGAAGTGAAACCCCATCGCACACCGAAGTCCTTTGCCAGGAGCCTCATGAGTCGCGTCGGGAATTCCGCGTCCGAAAGCGGTAACGGATTTGTGGCGCAAGGAACAGAGGAACTCATGAGATCCTCCAACCGCGTCACCCATGTTGAAAACCGTGACGATTCCTGGCCGAAACAGTTTTCCAAAAGTTCGACGGAGTCTTTCAGATGCAAGACCCTGGCCCAGGCAACCCACATCTGTTTGGAGAAACTGATGTGCAAATGCATGGCAGCGCTCTCCAACGCCACGTTCATGGCCGCTTTGATGATTTCTGTTCCTGTCGTGGCCAGGCTGCGAACATTGACCCGCCCTTGATCGGCATCAAAGTCTCCATTTACCAGCAGATCCAGTCCGAAAGCGCGTTCGGTTTCAAATGTTAACCGGAGTGTGCGCCACTCGTCATCGAGCTTCTGCGGGAGGTCGTTCTTGTCCACTCGGATCGCCACACCATAGTGCTTTCCGCCTTCCATTTTTCCGCGGTACACCAGGAACGCTTCTCCCTTACCCGAAGTGGTCTCCACGACCTCCACTCGGACCCATCCGCCTGAGAGGTGTCTCCAGTCCACCTGCCATTCCCAAAAGCGGTCTTCAAGCTCAATTCGAACACGCCGCAACTGCGACAGAAAGACCAGGCTCGTTGGGTTCAGAACCGGTGGCGGATGCTTTGAATTTGGGGGCTCCCGCAGGCGCAAGAGGGCCAAAGTGTCGGCGGTGGAAGCTGCAAACTCGAACTCGGTCTCAACCTGAGCTGGGTGGCTTGGCTTTGGCTCTGCCGGGCTGAGCAATAGCAGGTCCTGAATCTCAAATCTGTATTGGCCGCTGCGTATTTTTACCGTCCCGCCTTGGGCGACTGTGAAAACAGACTTAAAGCCACGATTGAATCTGCCGACTTCCTGTTCCGTATTCTGATTGGGGGCGTTGATTTTGATTATGCGCTCAATGTCCGGACGGTCCTTCCCATCGCGGTCCGTCTCGTTGAAAGCACGCCCGGCGTGTCGCACGGTGACCAAATGGTTTTCGGACCCAGGCGCCTTCTTGATACTGCACACGACTCAAGGCACGCTTATAGCGCCTTTCTTGCTGGCGTAGGCGCTTTCGGCGTTCTGGAGTAATTCACGAAGGACATGCTCGCGCTGATAGCCCACCTCCTTCACATGCTTTTTGACCAGCACCTCGACTATTTGATCCCGGAATCTTGCATACAGATCGAATGGGGAGACACCCTGGCGCTTCGCTCGCTGGTATTCGGGTGATTCTGTATCGCTCAACTCGTAAAGCGAGAGGAGTCTCACGTACTGTGCTTCAGCAGTGGGACGGGAGAACCGCCCAAACACCAAAGCACCATTTAGAAAGGCTACGTCTGCTTCGGGCAGCTCTGCAACGAGGTCTTCGCCGTGAAACCACTTCAGCCTAAGGCCAATGCCTTTTAGGAATTCAGGCATAGATCTCTCCGACGGAGTATTCGACGGGGCCATTATGATAGGTGTTTCTGCGCAAGCGTGGCCAACTACTCACAGGTTGCCGCAGCGCGCGTGGGCAGGAGCGCTTGCGTCGCTT
>DATDCV010000301.1:0-5340 GCA_036524155.1 Verrucomicrobiia bacterium | reverse complement strand
GGGTGAGGGCGTGGAGCAGGTGGCGGGCGGGCGGGGCGAGGGGGGGAGACATGGGGGGAAGGAGGGAAGAAATTAGTGAATTAGTGAATTAGTGGATTAGTGAATTAATGAGTTGGCAGAGGGGCACGACTGCGGCGCGAGACATCAAGACCGCGGAATACGCGGAAGGGAAAATGGGTCTTGCTGCTTTTTGTTCTTTTCCTGCGTCATTGCGGCTCTGCGGCTCTGCGTTGACGCGGAAGGGCGCAGATTTAACGCAGAGACCCAGAGGCGCAGAGGCGCAAAGGGGGCGGGGGAAGGCGTGGATTGATGGATTGATGGATTGATGGATGGGTGTGATGGTGGTTCGACTCCTGGCGTGGGCGGCTACAGTCATAGGAATCGACTCGTTACCTCGTCGCCTACAATCAATCTGTCGACTCGTTACCTCGTCGCCTACAATCCTCGAAATTCGACTTACGTCGTCGCCCACAATCAGTTGGGAGTTTGACTCCGGATCGAGGTGGTTATTGAGCGGCGGCAGGCTGGTGGCGGCGGGTCCACTGGTCCAGCGCCCGCCTGGCGGTGTGACGCACCAATCCGTTGGGGTCGGACAGCCCCGCCGCGAGCGCGGCGCAGACCTCCGGGTTGCCGGCGCCGCATTCGCCGAGCCGCTCGAGCGCTTCCCAGCGGGTGTAGGGTTTGGGGAATTTCACCAGGCGCAGACAATCGGAGGTCAGGGTGGCTTCGGGAAAGTCGAGTCGTACCATCGCAGTCTCGGCCATGGCCCGGAAGTAAGGGTCACTTGGGATCTTCGAGGCTACCCAGTCGTCCAATTCTTCGCGCGTGATGGGGAGGGCTTCCGGGGTGATGCTGGAAAGGGCTTCCAACGCGCGCGGAACAATCGGCGCGTTGCCTCCGACGGCACGCGAAGCGGCGACGAGCGCATCGACGGCGGGCCGGGCGGCAGGTCCCATGCGGCCCAGGGCCCGCGCGGCATTGGCCTTGACGACGCTGTGCAAATCCGCCAAGCAGTCGATCAGCGGCTTGAGGGTGACAGCCGGAGCGGGTTTGTAGGTGCCCAGAGAGTAGCTGGCTTCGGTGCGCACGAGGGAGTCCGCGTTCGTCAGGAACGGCACGAGCCTGGGCACGACGTCGTCGGGCCGGTAGAGCACCTCGCCCAGGGCCAGGATGGCCGCCGCCAGGTCCGCGGAGTTGGTGGTGGCGAGCATGGAAACCAGGCAAGGGCCGGCCGATTCCGCGGCGTCGGGGCCTAATCCACCCAGCGCTTCCGCCACGATGGCCCTGTCCGCTTCACGGCACGACTTGAAACGGTGTGCCAGGACGGGCGCCGCTACGGCAGGGTCGAGATGCCCCAGCAATTGGCAAGCGAGTTGAATCCGCGGTCCCCGCGATGGCGGGGCAACTGGCAGCGTCCGGAGCCACCGAGCGAAGCGCTGACGGAGGAATTGCGATCGATAGCTGTTGCGAACGAGGAATTGCTGAGCCCGAACCCGCAACGAAGGCTGTTGGTGCAGTTCCCGCGCCAGCCATTCCGCCCCACGCCGGCCCAGACGACGAAACGGCTCAGCCTTGTCCCTGGGGACCAGTGGATCCTTCTGGGCCAGGGCCCGCTCAAACCACACGGAAAGCCGCTGCCCGTCGACCGTAGGATTGGCGCGGTCCACGACAACGAGGAACCAGGCCAGTAGCATCGCCGGCACGACCCAAAACCAGCGTTTGGCACTGCCAATATGCACAGTGGTGAGAGAATAGCTCGGCGGTTGTTATTATGGAAGCCGCTTCGCTGGTATTCGCTCAGTCTGGGGTCGGAGCGCCGATTTTTAATCGGCTTAAGCGCGCCGGCGGCCGCATGTAAGCCGAGTGCAACTTGGCGCTCCGACCCCAGACTGAGCGGATACCTTCGCTGCGGTGCGGCGGCGGTTTGGCGTACGGACGGGCGCAGGGGGGATGAGCGTGGATTGATGGATTGATGGATTATTGGATTGATGGTGGTTCGACTCCTGGCGCCGGCGGCTATAGTCATGGGAATCGACTCGTTACCTCGTCGCCTACAATTTGCGGTTCGGCTGCAACGAACGGTTTAAGGTCGGAGCGCCGACTTGTAGTCGGCTTACACCCTGTTCGGTTGATGGATGCGCTGCCATGGCCACGATCTAAGCCGACTACAAGTCGGCGCTCCGGGCGCTCGAGACTACAAGCCAGCGCTCCGCACAGTCGCGACTGCAAGCGGGCGCTGCGCACACTTCCTCGTGTCAATGGGTGTCCTGGGTGGCGGGCCAACAGTTGCGGGCGGCATAGAGGAAGACGGCGAGGCTGCTGAGGAGGTACGCGAGCATGCGGGCGATGGCCAGGCCGAATGCGCCATACGAAACGAACGCAAAAGTGGCGGCGAAGTAGACCGAGCCCCAGCCGAGATGCATCGCGAGGTACGGCCACATGTGGTTGCCGGCGATGATGGACTGGGCGGCGGGGCCGTGCAGCGCGATGATTGCCGCGGTGAGAGCCGTGAGGACGAGGGTGGGCCAGCCTTCACGGAATTCGGGTCCGTAGAGGGACATGATGATCGGGCTGGCACAGGCGATGAGCACGGCGACGGGGAAGGCGGCGAGGGCGTTGGCTTTGGTCGCCAGGATCACGAGTTTCCTTGAGCGGTCGTGGGCTCGTTCGGCCTGTTGCGCTGAAAGGAGGGGGAGCAGCACTTGCGCCAGGACGCCCGGGAGGAAAGTGACGGCGCTAAACCAACTCATGGTGACGTTGAACAAGCCCATTTCCGCGTAGCCTCCCGGGCGATTCACGAGCAGCGCGCAGCAGGCCCAGTTGACGGGCCCGAAGATCGTGCCGCAAAGCACACTCGGAACACTGAACGCCCAAAGCAGATTCCACTCTTGCCTGGAAAAGCGGGCGGCGAGCGGGACGCCGGCGGTGGCGGCTTGGCGGCGGAGGTGGAGGTGAGAGAGAACACAGTTAACCAGGTTGCTGGCGACGAGGCCACCGACGGCGCCGTTGAGTCCGAGCCACGCGGCGCCGCCGGCCATCAGCGGCAGGCTGAGGAGACCGGCGAGGAAGTTGACGCGGGCGATGGTGGCAAAGGCTTCGAAGCCGGCCAACGCGCCCATCTGCGCGCCGTTGACGGCACCCAGCAGCAGCAGCACGGACCCGGCGCGCAGCAAACCGGCCAGGTGCGGCGCGGCGATGGTGTGGCGGGCGAACCACGGCGCCAGCAGCAGCATCGTCAGGGTCATCAGCAACCCGCTGGTCCAGGCGGTGGTGGCGGACAGGCGCAGCATGGCGCCCGCGCGCGCCGGTTGGTCGTGGCGGTATTCGGCGACGTATTTGGTGGCGGTGAGCCCCATCCCCAGGCCGGCTAAAGCGCTGAGGATGCCGACGGTGTTCTGGATGATGCCGAGCTCGCCCATGCCGGTTTTGCCAAGCATGCGCGCGACCAGGATCGAAGAAATGACGGTCAGTGAACGCGACAACAGGGTGCCGACGAGAGACCAGAAGGCGCCTTTGGCGAGGCGATAGCCCAGCGGGGAGGACTCAAGCCGGCGCCAGTAGGGGAGGAAGGGGCGAGGCGTTAGGGAGAGGAAGAAGGTCTTGAGGGCGGCGGAGGACAAGGGGGGCGGGGGGCCGTTAAAACGTTGAAGCGTTAAAGCGTGGGAGCGTGGCAAAGCTCCGCCCCGTCAGTTCGCAGGCGACTTTCATCGCGGCGCTTCACTGAGGCGGCGTCTTTGATCGAGTAAACCGTTGGGTGGGCGGATGACACGAAAACGGTCCCCAAAATTCCGCCCACCTGACCGTTTTCGGTGGTGTTTACCACCAAGGCGGGTGTATAACACCACGGTGGCTTGTTCAAGAGGAAAGGAAGAGCCAAATCCTGAAGTGAGGTTGGGTTGGATGCAGGTTGCAGGAAGGGAAACGAAGGTGCTGCGAGAGGACGGTGGGCGCGCAAAGAGGGCCTTTGCGCTGGCAGCATGTTATCGCGGCTGCATCTGCTTCTGCGCCGCGGCCGTTGCATTTGGCGCCGGCGCGCAGGAGTCGTTGCGGATGTCGCTCGCCAGCGCGGAGGCCGCTCGGCTGAGGCGCGAGGCGGCGGCGCGGACCGATTACTACAACCTCTCCCTCGGGCCATCGACCTGGTCCTTCACCGGCGGCCTGGGCCTCCAATACAACGATAACCTCCGCTACACTTCGTCGGACCAGCAGCAGGACCTCATCACCCGGCCCCAGCTCGATGCCCGCATGCGCTGGGCGGTCTCCGACATCAACACGCTCAATCTGGCGGTGGGCGCCGGCTACGCCATTTACGCGGCGCATTCGGAATACAACCGCCCCTTTGTCACCCCGGGCTCCGAGCTCTCCCTCGACTTTTACGTCGGCAGCCTGTGGGTCAATGTCCACGACCGCTTCTCGATCGTCGAAAACGGTTACCTCGATCCCACCGTGACGGGCATTGGCGATTACGAGCGCCTTGACAACGCCGCCGGAGTGTCGGTGACGTGGGATCTGAACAAGATCGTCGCGAAGTTCGGCTACGATCATGTCAGCTACCTGCAGTTGAGCGGTGCCCGCGGACAGCCCGATGCCGAACTCGAGGTTTTTTCCTTCTCCGCCGGCTATGTCCTCAAACCGCAGATGGTGGCGGGGGTTGAGGCCGGCGGCACACTGCTGCGTTATGTCTCGCTGGCGGACGACCCGCTCCTCCGCCTCTATTACAGCGATGGCACCCAATGGAGCGTCGGCGCTTTCTACGATGCCCAGCTCACTCAATACATCCGCGGCCGCGCCAGCGTCGGCTACACGCAGTTCCTTCCCGATTCCAGCTTTGCCTCCGCGCCCAACGGCGATTTCCAGGGCGTCTATGCCCAGCTCGCAATTTCTCACCGCCTCAACCAATACCTCGATTACACTCTCACCGGCGGCCGGCTGCTCAACTTCGCGTACCTCGGCGGCCGCGTTGACCAGTATTTCGCCACGGTCAACGCCAACTGGCATATCTTCAGGAAAACCGCCCTCTCCAGCTCCTTTACCTGGCAGCACGGCATCCAGGCCGGTTTCGCCAAGGAGCAATACGACTGGCTCGGTCCCGGCCTCAACCTGGAACGGCGTATCACCCGCAAACTCACCATGAGCCTCGGTTACCAATACTACTGGCGCGGGTCGGATTTGCCGGAGCGCAGCTACGCGGTCAACATCGCCACGCTGCGGGCGAGCTACAAGTTCTAGCGAGGCGCGGCCTCAGACCAATTCGCTCGTAGTCCGGACATTGAGCATTGAGCATCGAGCATTTTCTAATTTCCATTGCTCACCGCAACAGTGCAGGTTAGCAATGCCGAT
>DATDCV010000300.1:0-39391 GCA_036524155.1 Verrucomicrobiia bacterium | reverse complement strand
CAGTGCTCGTCGTCGTGTGACAAGGTGGTTGGTGGATTTATTTCGATCGCTTCCGGCGTGGGCACGCGTTCCCAGCCATTTGGAACACCGTTTGCCTTGGCGGTATGTTCGTGGCCGGGGAAGCGGAGGCGGACGAACCATTCCTGGTAGAGAAGGCGGGCGGCTTTTTCCAGCAGGGCCATGCGGCGGCGATTGTTTTCAATGAGGTCGTCGTAGGCGGAGAGGATGTCGGCGATGGCGCGCTGTTCTTCCGCCGGCGGAACCTTGAGTTTGAAGGAGAGGAGCTTCTCCAAACTGAGGTTGTCCTGCGCTGCGCCGTGGGAGACCTGCTGGTAGTGCCTTTTGATGGTGTCCAGCTTGTATTTGATGAACCGAGCGTCGCTCAAGCTGGGGTCAGCTATGAAGCCGATGACGCTGTCGGGGAAGCATGCATCTAGCCCGAGAATAGCGGTCTCCGCAATGTTCGCCGCGATCGTAATGCAGAGCGTGCCCGCTGGCCAGAGTTTGCTCTGCGCAAGGCCTGCCTCACTGTATGTCTGCGTATATGTGATGATGTAGAGATCGGCCTCTTTAATCTCGCCCGTCTGGATAAAAGGGTACGATCCGCCGTACAGGAACTCGGCGTTGCGTGGACGATGGCGTCACTTGCCCCGGGCCAGGAAGCCGAGCTGGTCGAGGGCTTTTTCGGACCATGTGGTCATATAGTAAGCCCCGCGAAGTTGGTCTGGATGGTGCTGGCAAGTTCGTCAGCTTCCTCGTTGAGCGTCGCCAGCTCGGCGTGGATGTCGGTGATGACCTTTTCGAAATCGAAGTCTTCGTCCACCTCTGCGGGTGCGACGCCGACGTAGCGGCCGGGCGTGAGACTCCAGTCGGCGGCTTCGATTTCTTTGCGAGTGACGATCTTGCAGAGGCCGGGCACTGGGCGGAAAATGGCATCGGGAAAGCGGTCCTGGAGCCAACGGATCTGATGATGAAAGTAGAGCACGGTCTTGAGTTGCGCGGCGAGTTTTAGGCGGGCGCCGTCGCAAGCTTTGAGCAGCCGGCGAAGCTCGCCCAGGTTGATTTCAACAGCTTCATCACCGGGTGACCTAAACACTCTGGCCTCGGGTTGCGCGCTGCCTTTGCCATTGCTGTTCCCGTGGCGGTTGCCATTGCTGCGCTGGAACTCCTGAACCCGCGCGACAAGTCTATCGCCACTTTTGTAGAGCAGGTCGGTCTGGCGAATGACACACCTGACCGCCTCCGGAAACGGCTCGAGCAATTTGCCCAAGCGCTGGAGGTGGGCGTTGCCGCTCGGTTTGGCTTTGGCCGCCGCCCGCCGGAATGGCTCCCAGGCTTCCGATAGTTTTGTGTTTGCTTCGTCCCACTGGACCTCGGGGCTGGGCGAATCGTCCGGCCCCTCAGCGGGGCTGTCCAGGTCGTGTCCGTGAGCCCCGGCGGACAATGCAATCGCGGTCAATTCGTCGCTCAGACGCTTGAAAGCGCCGGCAAAGTCTTCCGCATGGCCCGCCATGGGAGCCATTTGTTCGAGCAGGTTGAAAAAATAGAGCGCGAGGAGCTCGACAAAGCGGCTCTCCTGGCCGCGGTACAGCCAAACAATGGCGGCGATGTTCTCCAGTTGCTCCGGGGTGAATTCATACACCTTGCGGGAGCCTTTCATGAGCTGGCCGATGCTGCGGGCGTCGAGCATCAGGACCTTGTCCTTCCGGTCGGCGGGTTTGTTGCGGTCGAAGTGCCAGAGTTCACAGGGGACAGTGCGGGTATAGAAGAACCCGCCGCGAATGGAAACCATGACGTCCACGTCGCCCGTTTCGACGATTTTCTTGCGGACTTCCTTTTCGTCGTTGCCGGCGCTGGAAGCCTGGGAGGACATGACGAACCCGGCGCGGCCTTTGGGATTCAGGTAGCTCCAGAAATAGGAGATCCAGAGGTAGTTGCCGTTGGAGACCTTCTTGGCCTTGTTCACGCCTGGCAGGCCGAAGGGCAGGCGCGGGTCCTTGGCTATGCGCTCGGCGTCAACGAGGTCCACGTTGAACGGCGGATTGGCCATGACGAAATCGCACTTGCCGACAAGGCTGTGCTCGTCCTGATAGTAGGTGATGGCCTCGGCGATTTTGCCCTCCAGACCGTGAACCGCGAGGTTCATCTTGGCAATGCGGATGGTGTCGCGGTTTTTCTCCTGGCCGTAAATGACGACCTGGCGGGAGGTGTCGCCGCCGTGGTCCTCAATGAAATGGCTGGACTGGACGGCCATGCCGGCGGAGCCGATGGCAGGATCGAACACGATGCCGTGGTCCGGTTCGATGACGTTGACGATGGTCTGGACCAGCGACGACGGGGTGAAGAACTCGCCGTTGTCGTGGGCTTTCTGAATGGAGAACTTGGCGAGGAAATACTCGTAGATGCGGCCGAAAACGTCGCCGGTGGCGTGTTTAATGAGCTCGGTATTGAAGAGGCGCATCAGGTCTTCGAGGACCTTGGGCTCGAAGATGCCGTAGTCCTTGGGGAGAACCCCCTGGAGCGGTTCGAAGTCGGCCTCGATGGCGGTCATGGCCTCGGTGACCAGCTTGGGCAGGCCGGCGGGGTCCACGCTGGCCTTGTCCATGATGTAGTCGTACCGGGCGGGTTCGGGGAGCCAGAGGGCGCGGCGGCGGATGTAATCCGCGGGCTGGACTTTGCGCTTGGGCATGCGACCGGCGGCCTGGTCGTCGGCGATTTGCTTGGTAGCGGTGTCGAACCGGTTGGCGGCGTGGCGGAGGAAGATGACGCCCAGGACGGGCATGAGGTAGTCGCTGGAGGTAAGCTTGGAATTGGCGCGGAGATTATCAGCGGCTTCCCAGAGGTCGGCTTCGAATTGGGCGAGGTTTTCCATTGATTGGTGAATTATTGGGATAGGGGCTGCGTAACCTCGGGCTTCTCCGCTGTGGGGAGAGGCATGCCGTCCCAGAGCTGGCCTCTGTCAAGGGCTGCGAGCATCTCGTCGTTGATGGCAAGGAACTCTCTAGTCGGGACGAAGGCGTAGGTTTTGACGGTGAAGATATCTTCGGCGGACCCGAGGAGCTCGGCTGTGAGCCTTGCCCTTCCGAGGGCCTCGCGGGCGCGAGTAGTGTCGCCGGTGATGGCAAAGGCGATGTGCATCGCCTGGAGGCGACTGGCGAGAACAGGCAGCGGGGCGTCGAGGGTGGCCTCACTAAAACGACTCAGCACGGCTGCCCAGACCTTTGGCCTCGCCTCGCGAGCGGAGCGCCGGACCGCTTCTGCCCGATGTAATGCGTAAAATACGGCCTCTGCAGGATCGCTGTGGTCCGGGGGTGTTGACAGCAAGTGGGCGAAGGAATAGCCAGCGTCCTCGTAACGGCCGGCGGCCATCGCAACTTCGCCTCGTTCTTTTTGGATGGAGGTCACGGTGTCCCGGTCAAGGCGGTCCGCAGCCGCCAGGATCGAGCTGCAGAGTTCAAGTGCAGCAGGGAAGTTAGCTTCTTTTTTGTACTGCCTGATCAACCAATTAAAAGCGTCGGTGAAGGTCGGGTCGAGTTTTATGGCCTGGCAGGCGAGTTCGGTAGCACCGGGGAAATCGCCGGCTGCCTGGCGGAGAGTGGCCCGGGCCATGAGCGCTTCGGGGCGGTCCGAGTATTCTTCCTGAAGAATGGTATAGAGGCGGTCTGGAACCTCGCCCTCAGCGACGGCGGCCTTGGCCTGGCGGACCAGAAAGTCGAGGCCGTTGCGGTTGTAGCCGATGAGGCGGTCGAGGAGATCCAGGTAGTTTTGGATAAGGACATTGTCGTCCAACGACGGATCCAGAACAAAGAGTTGTTCGCTGAGGGCGGCAAAGGGTTGATAACGAAGGGAGGATTCGATCTTGGTGCCGAGCTCGGTGGAGGCTTCAGCCCAACGTTTATCGAGGGAGCCGCCTCTGTCACGAGGCATGTTGGGCAGCGGAGAGACGACGTAATGAATCTGGGGCACACGGATAATCTCCGACTCGCGGATGGTTTTAGCGACAGCCGCAACGCCCTTAACGTTCTGTTCGTTGAGGCCGAAGAGCATGACGACCAAGTCGGGCAAATGGAGGGTGCAGATGCCGCCAACGTCAGTCAGGCCGGTACGAGAGTCCACGAAGACGTGGTCCGGGCGGTAGTGGTTGTCGAGGGCAGCCTTCCAATTTTCAACAAACTGCTCGCCGTGGTGGTTTTCGTAGAGGTCGGCCCAGCTCAGGCTGGCGCGGCAGGCGTTGTAATGGGTGTCCTTCTTGCCGGCGGGCATGATCCAAAGCTGGCCGCGGAGAGGGCCCGGGAGTTCGCAGCGGTGAACGAAACGGGTAATGGCCGGCGCGCGTTTGGTTTTTTTGAACTCAGTGACGTACTCGACGACGCCGGGCTTGCCGGCGACGGATTTGAATTCCTCGAAGGAGTCGAGGCCGGGGGCTTCGAGGTCGAAGTCAATGAGGACCATTCGACGCCCTCGTTTCACGAGGACTGCGGCGGTATTGGCAAGGGCTAGTGACCGACCAACGCCGCCTTTGTAGGAGTAAAACGTTGTCCAAAAGGGCTTCATTTGAAAGAAAAGACGACACGGGTCAGGCCACGTGCGGGATTTATGCGCGGTTGTTGGGCGCGCGGGTTCGCCATCCTGGGTGACGAAGGCGGGTTTGCGGCAAGGTCCGGGAACATGGCCGCGAAATCGGATTCCGCAGGCGGGGTCGTGACGCGGTTGCTGTTCCGCCAAGCGCGAGAGCGCAGGAATTCAAAAGCGCCAGGGACGCCGGCGAGGATCCTGATGTAGTAAGACATGGACCGGGTCGGGAACTGCCGTCCACTTTCCCACTTATGGAAGGTCTTGAGGCCGAGGCCGAGGATTTCGCTCATCTCGTCCTGGGTGGCAACCCCGAGGTCTTCGCGGATGCGCTCGAGTTCGCGAGCGGTGAGTTGCTCGGTTTGTTCGGCGACAGCGGCCTCGATAAAGCGAGTGGTTTCCCCCGGGAATACGATTTCTCCGCAATGGTCGCACTGCTCGACCCAGACACCGGGGACGGTGATGGGGTTATCGTCGGCGACCGGTCCCGGATAGTCGATCTGGACAAGGGCGAAGTGGCCTTGCTGACAGCAGGGGCAGGTCTGTCCAGCCAGCGATTCCTTTGGTTTTGGAGCATTCATTGAGGAAGACGAGGTGTGATCGGCATGTGGTCGTGGGCGTTGATGATGATCATTTCGTTCCCCATGAGGACCATTTCGACATAGATGTCCAAGTCTTCGAACAGGGAAACATTGGCCTGCAGGTGGTTAGGGATAATCCTTCGCGTGCCGTCCTGCGCGAATTTGAGGAAGATTCTCCTACCTGCCGCGATGTGGCTAATGATGGCACCCCTGAGCTGAGACTCATGAACACGCCAGCGATAAACCGCATAGCTCCCCGCTGACTGCCCCAAACGTGCTTTATCCAACTCACAGGCGCGTTGCACATGCTTGATTTGACTCTCTGTCGCCAGAGGCGGCAGGTCATCATGACGTATATATTCGCACTTTTGCATATTATATATGTCACTGCAAGTGCTTTTTAGCACTTTATTCAAGATGCTTACCTTGAACAGGTTTTGTCCTGCTCAGCGAGTTCTTCGCCCCCAGTCTACCAAAAGGTGCCCGCTTTTTGCCTCATGTTTATCGCAGCGCCCGCGACGGCGACCAAACTTGCTGGCGAGATTGTTGGTCAATTCAAAGTCTTTGGAAAGAAAAAGCAATTACATTCAACACGCGCCAATCGCCTCGAAACTGGGTCGCATTTCGTTCGCAGCCGTCCAACCGGTGTTCGTCCCGACAAGAATGAGAACAGGGAGGCGTCCAAGGAACACCGCCGCGAGGACAAGGCATCCCCCTGCAAATTCGCCCTTTGCTTGCACGCGAGCTCTTTCCCAACCGATCTCATTCCCATGAATCTTCTCCATCATCGCGCGCTTGATTCTGATCCTCAACCTGCCATCACCCCCTGCACTGAGCTGTGCCACGCGGACCAGATCCGCATCGGCGGCCTTCGGGCTGGACCGTCGCTCTCCGCTTGGTTCAACCATCGATTCGATCGATTCAACCGCAAAATTAACGATTACCAGTGCCGCCGTTCTTGGGTATACTCGCGCCTGGTTCGGGGCGTGGCAGGCTCAGAAGGTGCCAGGCAGGCAGTCATCAAATTAGCTAGGGAACGAGGACCTGAAAAATGAATGCCGCGGTCAGCAGGATTTCGCACGGAGTATGAACTCACTGCCTCTCATCTACCGCATCTGCCGTTGGCTGATCAAAGCGGCCCTCGGGTTTTACTTCAGCCGGATCGAGCGGTTCCACCGGGAGCGCGTGCCGCTCACGGGCCCCGTGCTGTTTGCCTCCAATCACCCCAATTCGCTGACGGATGCTTTTGTGATCGGAACATCGGTTCCCCGCAAGGTGAATTTTGTCGCTACGGTCCAGTTGTTCCGCTGGCGGCCGTGCCGTTGGCTGCTCACGCATTGTGGTGTCATTGCGATTAACCGCGTCAGAGACGACCCCCGCGCGATGCGCACCGTGAAGGAGACGTTCGAGGCTTGCTACCGGGTGCTCGAACGCGGCGAAGCCGTCGCGATTTTCCCCGAAGGCATCACTCGGGATGATCCCATGCTCCAGGCCGTGAAGCCCGGCACAGCCCGGATGGCTCTGGAACTCGAGGACCGTCACGGTGGCAAACTCGGATTGAAGATTGTGCCGGTGGGCCTCACGTTCCCAGCCAAAGACAGGTATCGCAGCGAAGCGCTGGTCAATTTCGGTGAACCGATCCCTGTGGCGGATTTCCTGCCGGGCTACGCGCAGAACCGGCACGAACGAATCCAGGCCTTGAGCGCCGAAATCGAGCGCCGGATCAAGTCGCTGATGGTGCATTTACCGCACCTCGAACGGGCAAGAATCGTTGAAGCGGTGAAGCGCCTCTACCTCGACCGGCTGTGGGTGGGCAACACGGTGATCCACGAGCCGGTGACACCGCTTTCGGGAGAGTTGTTGCTGACGCAAGCCATCACGACCGCCGTCGAACAGGCGTTCGAGAAACATCCGGCCCGGGCGGCGGAATTTGTGCGCCGTCTCGGCCATTACGAAACCACTTTGCGGAAGCTACACCTTTCGGAGGAGGTGCTGACCCATTTCCCCGAGCGCCGTCGGCTTCTGCGGCAGAGCCTGGCCTGGGCGGCGGCGGCGATATTAGCCGCGCCAATCGCCATCTACGGCTGGATTCATCGCCTCATTCCTTACCTGCTGGTCCGGTTTGTGGTCGGCAAGGCCGCCAGGGTGCCGGGGGAAAAGACGCATGTCTCGACCGCGACGATCCTGACCGGCCTGATAGTCTTCCCGGTCTTTTACGGACTGTGTGTTTTTGTTTTCCACCAATTCTTCGGGTGGAAGGCAACCGTGATCTATGCCTGCTCGCTGCCCCCGGCCAGCCTGGTCGCTTATTATTATCTGCGCGAACTGCAACGCCTCATCGCCAGCCTGCGAGCGGCGGCTGTGCTGCTCGGCGCGCCGGGCTCCGCTCGCACCATGCTGGCCTGGCGGTCTGAGTTGATCCGGCTGATCGACGCCGAGCGTACCGAATACCTCGCCGCTCAAGCTGCGGCGAAAGGAGAACCAATATGAAGCCCTGGTATCTGCGCGCCTTCCTGTCCGTCTTGTCGCGGCTGCTCTACCGCGTCGAGGCGGTGAAAGCCGACCGCCTGCCCGCAACTGGGGGCGCATTGCTGGTGAGCAACCATGTTTCATTTGTGGATGTGTTGCTGATCCTGGCCAGCACCAGGCGCTTTGTGCGGTTTGTAATCCCCGAGGCGGTCTGTTCGCTGTGGTGGTTGAAGCCATGGTTGCGGTTGCTTCGGGTAATTCCGCTGCCGCCGGAACAACGCTCCCGCGACCTCGCGAGAGCGTTACGGCAAGCTACCGACGCCATCCGGAGTGGGGAAGTGGTAGGCATTTTCGCGGAAAAGGACGTCTCGCGGATTGGGGTCATGCTGCCGTTTCACCACGAGTTTGAACGCATCATGGAGGGGTTGGATTCGCCCATCGTTCCCGTCTGCCTGGATGGGGTGTGGGGGAGCATCTTTAGCTACCAGGCCGGCCGGCTTTTTTGGAAACTGCCCCGCCGGATCCCCTACCCGGTGACGGTTAGCTTTGGCGAGCCGATGCCGGCCCGCGCAACCGCCGTTGAAGTTCGCAGCGTGATCCAGGAGCTCAACACCGACGCCTGGTCTTATCGACGCCGTGTCATGAAACCGCTGGGCCGCGCTTTCGTGCAACGCGCCCGGCATCACCCCCTGCGCTTCGCAATGGCCGACGCCCGTCTGCCTAAAATCAGCCTCGGATCGGCCTTCGTGAAAGCCATTTTTGTCGCCCGCCGCCTGCGCGCTCACTGGACCGGCCAAAAGATGGTGGGGATCTTTCTGCCGCCGTCGGTGGGCGGTGCGCTGACCAACCTGGCCGCCTTGATCGCCGGCAAGGTCCCGGTGAATTTGAACTACACTCTCTCGAGCCAGGTCCTGGCATCCTGCATCCGCCAATGCGAATTGCAGAGCATCGTTACCTCGAAAACCTTTCTCGATAAGATCAAGATATCTCTGCCCGGCAAGGTACTGCTGCTGGAAGAAGTGCTGGCGCGTCCACGGTTGGCCGAGAAGCTAGCCGCACTCGCGCTCGCCTGGCTGGCACCGATTCGGTTTCTCGAGCGGGCCGCCGGTTGCGAACGCACACCCCGGTTGGATGATCTGGCGACAGTGGTGTTCTCGAGCGGCAGCACCGGGGAGCCCAAAGGCGTGATGCTTTCCCACTATAACCTCGCATCGAATTTGGAGCAGCTCGGCCAGACATTCGACTTTGGGCCGCGGGACAGGTTCCTGGGCATCCTGCCATTTTTCCATTCATTCGGCTTCACCGCCACGCTGCTTGCGCCCGCCCTGTACGGCCTGGGCGTGATCTTTCACCCTAACCCGCTCGAGGGCAAAGCGGTCGGTGAGCTGGTGAGACGGTACGGAGTGACCTACTTGATGGCGACCCCTTCGTTCCTGCAAATCTATTTGCGCTCCTGCGAAGCCGAGGATTTCGGCAGCCTGCGGTTCGTCATGGCCGGCGCCGAGAAACTCCCCGATTGGCTTGCATCGGCCTTCGAAGACAAGTTCGGCATCCGGCCGGTCGAGGGCTATGGCTGTACGGAGTGCTCCCCCGTCGTGGCGGCTAACACTCACGATTTCAGGGCCGCCGGCACAAGACAGGTGGGCGCCCGCCGCGGAAAGATCGGCCGTCCCCTGCCGGGCATGGGCGTGCGGATTGTCGACCCGGCCTCTCGCACCCCGCTTCCGGTGGGTCAGCCCGGGCTCTTGCTCGTGCGGGGCCCGAACGTCATGCAAGGTTATCTGAACAAGCCTGAGATGACTGCCGATGTGCTGCGTGACGGCTGGTACACAACGGGCGACATCGCCACGCTCGATGAAGATGGTTTTCTCCAAATAACGGATCGGCTGAGCCGTTTTGTGAAAATCGGCGGCGAGATGGTGCCGCTGGTCAAAATCGAAGAGGAGTTGCACAAGCTCGCCGGCGTCAGCGAACTCACCTTCGTCGTGACTGGTGTGCCCGACGAAAAGAAAGGCGAGCGCCTCGCCGTGCTGCACACGCTGGATGAACCTCGGGTATCCGATCTGCTGAACCGCCTGCCGCAACTGGATCTGCCCAACCTCTGGATCCCCAAAGCGCGCCAGTTCTTCGCGGTCAACGAGGTGCCGAAGCTAGGGACCGGAAAACTGGACCTGCGCAGAATCCGGGAACTTGCGACCCAGCTGTCCCGCGCTCACGAAGAGACGCCCGAACCCGCCGGCAGATGAAGGATCGTCTATGGGCCTGGACCTGGTTGAGTTGGTAATGAGCGTTGAAGAGCGGTTCGGAATCACGCTGTCGGATGCCGAAGCCGAGCAGGCGGTCACCCCGGCGAAATTGATCGACATCGTGGTGGCGAAGGTGCAAACCAATGAACCGGCGGTTTGTATGACGAGCCACGTCTTCTATTCCGTGCGCCGGGCGCTTATGAACGAGTTCAGCTTGCCCCGTGCCCGCGTCGTGCCGGCCGCCCAACTCGACGATCTTATCCCCCGTGTCAGCCGGCAGGCCGCCTGGACGCGTTTGCATACCGCTCTGGGGGCGCAGGTGTGGCCGGAGCTGAAACGACCGTGGTGGGTGGTTCTGGCCTTGGGGATCCTCGGCGGTGCGGTGCTACTGCAAGCGGTCGCATTTCACCTCATGGGCTTTTCACTGGTGTTGGGGCTCGTGGCTGGCCTCCTGGTTTGGAGTGCGGCGATCGTGCTGACCAAGCCTCTGGGGGTGGAGTTCTCCAGAAACCACGCCACCGTCGGGCAATTGGCCGAATTCCTGGTCGCTTTTGCGCCGGGTGGCCGGGCTGGGCCAAGCGGGCGTTGGTCGAGGCCGGACGTCGCCGCCGCGATTCGCGAACTCACAATCGAACAACTTGGCTTGAAACCCGGCGTCTATCGCGAGGACGCGCGTTTCATCCAGGATCTCGGGGGATCATGAGAGGCAACGTATGAACACAAGAAGAGGGCCGGTCGCTTTAGTAAGGCATGCGATGCGCCGGGCGCGGGCTCCCGGAGTGGTGCTGGCGATTTGTTTGGGCCTGGCGTCCATTCTACCAGGCTGCGTTTATCCTGAACATTACCAGGAATGGAAGTGGAAACAGTGGAACCCTGAATACCGCCCTCTGCCGGGCGATGCGAACTGGTAGTGCGATGAAACGTCTTCGGAACCTACTCGGCGAATTGCTCTTTGGCGGTCTTGTGCTTGCAGCCCTCACTTGTTCCTGCTCGAAAAACCCGCAGCTTGCCCGTCTGAAGACTGAGGCAAAGCGCGGCGACCCCGAGGCGCAATATAAGCTCGGAATGTACTACCACGAGGGAGCGGACATCGCACCGGATTATCCCGCGGCCGCCTCCTGGTTCAGCAAGGCCGCCGCCCAGGGCTACGCCCCTGCACAGTTCGCATTCGGCGAGATGAACCTGAACGCGGAAGGAATGCTCCCCGATGAAATGGAAGCGGCAAAGTGGATTCGCAAGGCGGCCAACCAGGGTTACGCTCCCGCCCAGGACGAGCTGGCCACCCTGTTTTCGAACGGAGTCGGTGTAATGCAGGATGATGCCGAGGCGGTGAAGTGGGCGACCAAAGCCGCCGACCAAGGCTCTCCGGATGCGCAGTATCACCTCGGCTGCCTTCTGTCCTCGAACGTGTCCGCCAACTCCGCTGTCGACGCCGTCGCCGCCTGCATGTGGCTCAGCCTCGCGGCAGCCGAAGGGCACAAAGAGGGCGAGGACTTGCTGGAGACTCTGAAAACCCGGTTGAGCCCGGCTCAAATCGACGAGGTGAAACGCCGGGTGCTCCAGTGGAAACGAACTCATTCCCGGCCCGAATGACCGGACAAAGCCGGCATGAAAAGCGGAGCCCAACAAGAGGCTGCGCGGGCGTTTGGTTGCTGAGTTGCCGTGCCATAAACGCGGCTGACGCGATTCGATTGAAATGATGAACGAACAATTTTTTCGATTCACGCTCTGGGAGTTCCTCGCTTTATGATGCCCGCCGGTGTCGCGGACTCTTAAGCTGCAGGACGCAGAAAGGCGGGCGCAGGCGAAAGCGGAGGCTCGCAAACACCAGGATTTGAGTGACGCGGGAAGGGACAGTCCCTCGTGTGCGGCTGTGCACGGGGACCTGCCGGAGGCGGGACCGGAGTGGACCGTCGCTGGCAGGAAGAACAATTCACCGCTCCAACGAAAGCAGACCATGAAGACGAAATTGCTCGATAAATCGGAAACCACCGCATTGGCATACAATAAACATCCCCGGCGAAACCTGGGCGGCTGCGCGCGACGCACGGCCCTGTTCGGCCTGATTTCACTCCTGGCCGCCGGCGCCTTCGGGGTGCTGGCTGGCCCACTGGATGTCGGTGGCAAAAAGGCCCTGAAGGTTTACCAGGCTAACGCCTACGTGGGAGGGCCGATCGAGGCCCCTCTGGCGTTGGACCCGACCGACCCGAACTATGAAATGAACTTGCTCGTGACCGTAACGACGGTCTTCGGCCAAATTCTCGCCGCGGACCCGCCGGCACGCATGACGGCACTGGCAGACGAAATTGCCGCCCAACGGCCGGACGTAGCCGCATTGCAGGAACTCTACACGATCGCCACGGCCCCCAACACGCCCACCGGCGCCGGAGACTACACCGTGGCTTATGACTACCTGGGACTTTTGACCAATGCGCTGGCCGCGAAAGGCGCACATTACCAGGTGGTGGTGGTGGCCACCGAATCCGACGTCGAAGTGCCCATGATCGCCAGCCTGCAACCGTTCACGCTGGCCTGGGGTAGAATCATCGACCACGAGGCGATCCTGGTGAGGACCGATCTGCCCCCCGGTTACCTCCAAGCATCCAATCCCCAAACCGGGCGATTTTCCATCTACCCGCAGGTTCCTCTCGGCGGCAACATCATCTCAATCTACCGTGGCTGGTGCTCGGTCGATGTGTTTACTCGCGGCGAGCGTTTCCGCCTCATCTGCACACACCCGCATGATGAGTCCATCCCCGCCATACAAAGGGCCGAGGTCGTGGAGCTGTTGGCGGACCTCGCGGATGTGGAGATGCCGGTGATGATCGTCGGCGACCTCAATTCGGATCCGTTCAACCGCAATGGAACCGACAGTTACTCCGCGTTCGCCGAGGCCGGGTTCAAGGACACGTGGGCGACTCTGCACCCGGACGACTTGGCAGGCGGGCTGACCTGGGGCCATGACCCTGCTCTCGCCGATCCGGGCACGGAGTTTGTCTATCGCCTCGATTACGTCTTTTATCGCGGGGACCGGTTCGCGCCCACGGCGTTCGAAATTCTGGATCCGAGGATCAGTCTCACGACACCCCCGCTTTGGCCCTCGGATCATAAGGCCATTGTTGCCACGTTCTTTCTTGGAAACCCGAAGTCCTCGAACGGCAAGTTGCCGCTCAGAGGCCAGTAATTCCTCGGGTGGGGAACGGGAGCCCTGCCACGTCAAAGGCAGGGCTCTGCCTTTTCTGCCGGCAAGGCCCGCCGGGCTCAACGCATCCAGACCGGGAAAAAGGTCGGCCCCTGCTTTTCAGCGTGGGTGATGTCGTATTCCTTGTTCCAGGGGAGCAGCCACAGGTGGCGCGCGCGTTTTCCTCGCGTCGAGCCGTCGAAAAACACTACCTGGATGCCTCGTCCATGACGGATGATCGAGAAGTGTTTTGATTCGGCTCCGGCTCCGGACCATTCACCGTTGAAGGCAGGGCGCGCATCCGTGTGGTGCGGCCCGCCGCCGCGCCACATCGAGTCTGCCTGCAGAGGAGTTTCGGTCGGGCGTTTCGCCAGGTCGAACTTGCGCCAGTTTCGCGTCGTCGGGCGCCCCTGGATTTGTGTGACCCCGCCAGGGGGATCGTAAACCCAATTGTTGACGCCGTAACTACTGATAATCTTCCTGAAAGCCTGACCCGCGGGGGCGGTGGGATCCGAGAGCGGAAAATCATAAGCCGTGGTTGGGCCGCCGTATTCCACAGCCGACGGCGAGGTCGCCGCCACCGGGGCTTCCCGCGCGCCCGGCCCCCTGCGCATCGTCGCGGCCGGGCAAAGCAACAGATCCGGTTTCTTGCGGTAGTACTTTTCCAGCGCGTCCAGCCACTCACCCCGGTTCCAATCCACCGCGATGCCGCCGCTGAACGCTCCATTGTTGTCGTCGGTATAAATTCGCCACACCACCCCCCACTGACGGAGGTTGGAAAGGCAATAGGCGGCCCGCGCTTTTTGCCTGGCCCGCGACAGTGCCGGCAGCAGCATCGCCGCCAGAATGCCGATAATCGCGATCACCACCAGCAGCTCGATCAAAGTGAACCCGCGCCTGGACCGCGTTCGTTTTGGATTGGCCTTTATCCCTTTAGCCATTCAGCCCCTTACCATCTCCAACAAGGCTTCAACCCGGGCCCTGATCCGCGCCGAGTCGGCCTCCGAGTAATCAGTCGTGACCTTCAGGTAGGGCAAGCGAAGATCTTCCTCCACCAGGCGTCGCACCTGGAACGACTCAACGTCGTAGGTCAAACAGGCCTGCCACACCAGTTCAATGACACACTGCGGCCGGAATTGGGCCGCCAGCTTTCGCAGACTCTCAAACCGGCGCCGATTGACTGTCATAACCGAGCAGGGCAAGTGATAGTATTTTTCCGCAATCGCGCGAACCGGGTCCGGCGCACCCAAATCGACATCCTCGAGGATCGGCTTGATGCCAGTGCAGTTTTCCATGCACACCACCACCGCCCCGCACCCTTCGATGATCTCGAGCACTCGCTCGGCCCCATGCACTAACGGCACACCCGTCAGCAGGACCCGGACTTTGGGCTTCGCACTTCGACCCGGGTGCTCCGACCCGTGACCTGCGTGCTGAGGGTCCTCGACTTGGGATTTTGAACTCTGAGCTTGGGCGCCATTCGCCACGCACCATTCGTAGACGCGCTCATACTGGCACAAGTCCGCCTCGATCCCGGAGATGGTGCTTTTGCAGCCGAGCAACTGCCGTCCGGTCAGCGGCGGATTCTCCTGCGCCATGAGGCTCGCCAATTGCCGCCGTAGCCGCCGCTCGCGGTTCATGAGTTGGATCGCCTCGTGCAATTTCGCGGCGGTGATCTTGACCTCGAACCTCGCCTCCAGGTGCGCTTTGAATTTGTGCACCTCCGCCACCCAGCGCTCGAGCGCGTCCGCATCCCCCGCCTTTTGCGGCAGCTCGAGCACGTACATCGGCTTGGACTGCCCCAGCAGCTCAAACATCTTTTTCTTGCCGTCGCAAGTCGTCTCGGCCACCACCAGGTCGGCCCAATTCAGGAACGGATTCTTCGTCGTGACGAAATAGCCGAACGTGGATTTGATCAGCGGGCAGAGGTTCGCGGGCAGGTACTGCTCCGCCGGGGCAATCGTTTCGGCCGAACCTCCGCACAGGCAGACCGGCACGCCGCCCGCCGCCAGGATCAATTCCCTCGGCGTGAACTCGCACATGATGCCGACGATCGGCCGGCCCTCCGCCTTGGCGGCCTCAGCGAATTCGTAACAGCGGTCGAGCATCCTGTCGAAGTGCGCCAGCGGAGAGGAAGAGGACGTTGCGTTACCGGTTTGACACCCCGCCTCGGCGCCAAGCGCAGCGTTGGCTTTGGAGGCCAGGGGCGCGTTAGCCGCGATTTCAGCGCCCGAATCGCGATTCTCGTTCCGCTGGGAATCCATTGACGTGATCAAACCAGAAAAACCAACCGATATCAACCACGGGACTATTGCCGGCTCCATGCCCCAATGGTTCGGTGGTCAAGCCGACTTCCAAACGGTACCAATTCATAAGCGCAAAAACGTAACCTCCCCGTTCGGAAACGTCACTGTGCTGACGTGAATTCCTTGCCGCGGTCGGCGGATGTGTGGCATAGTTTCGCTGCTTTATATCGCCCTTTCGGGGAGCGCGTCCGTAGCTCAATTGGATAGAGCTTCTGACTTCGGATAATAGGGTTCGACACCAAAGCCGCGACGTATTCTCTGCATTATCAGTTGCTTACGAAGACGCCAAAATTCCGCGGACATGTGAGTAGTATGATTAGTAGTATAGTGGTGCTCACGGTTTCGCGTTGTTTCGCGCGCTGAGATCCGTCTGCTTCAAATCTGCTTGGATTCGGAAACGTCACCGGAGGAATCGCCGCCAAACAGAAACGGCATGAAGAAGACCTCCGATGCCGCGGGTCCCGCAGGCCGCATCAACGTGACCGTCTGGCTTTCAGCCAAGGAAGCCGCAAAGAAACTCAGCGTTTCCACCGACACCGTCGAGCGGCGCGCAATCCCGTGGCAAGATTCGCCCGAGCGATACAAGGTGCGATACAAGTATTTGGTGCTGGATGAAGGCGCTGAACCGGTCCGACGTTACTACGAGCCCGATGTCGAAGCCCTGCTGTGCGAACCGAAACGACTCCCCGTCACATGCCGGCTGCGACTGGCGCCAAAGCGATCGCAGCACGCGGACGAGATCGGTTAGGCAGAATTCGAACCGCAGTTTTGGAGCGACGTCTTCGTACCCACTAAAGCTGTTCCGATCCAAACGTGAATCGAAGGAATGCCGGCTGAATCGCCATGAACCTCCGAGTCCTCACAGTTGCCGACCTTCACCAATCTTGGCCCCATTACTACTGGTTGCGTGATGCAGTGGAGGCAAAGCGGCCCGACGTTGTCGCCTTCGTCGGCGATTTACTCAACGACCCCAGCATCAGCCAGCGCGACCGGGTGGCGACGGCGGAGGCGGCGGAACTGTTGAGCATACTGCCATGTCCGCAGTTGGTCTTCGTTCGCGGCAACCACGAGCAAGAGGACTGGCCAAAGTTTGTTGCAGCTTGGCCGCTGCATGAACGTCCGCTCGTGGCGCTCAGTGGTACTGTGCATATTGTCGGGCCGCTCGTGATCGTTGGCTTTCCATGCGATACCGGCTGGGAAGAACCTTGGTGCGAAACGCTGCCCAAGGCAGGCAACGAAATCACACGTGATAACTCCCTGTCCGGCCGCAAGGTGCTGCCGGCTGACTACGAGTTTTGGCTATCGCCACTCATCCGGCGACTCGGCTCTGCGGCTCGCACCCTCTGGTTGATGCACGAGCCACCGCAAGTCAGGGAGATTGCTCGCCCCTACGCATGCAATCCTCGGTGGACAAAGGCGGTCGAACGCTTTCACCCATTGCTGACCGTCAGCGGTCACGATCATCATACTCCCATGCGATACAACACCTGGCATGGCGAATTGGGCGCGACGGTGTGCGTCAATGTCGGTCGAAGCATGATGAGCTTGCACTATTGCGTGCTGGATTTCGAGTTTCCCGAATCCAAGCCATGTTTGCCGACGAAGATCACTGTGGAGGCGTTTCCGTGGAAGACCCAAGTTGTAATTCAACCGAAATGAATGGAGCTGCCGAGTGTCGGCGAGCCCTGATTGGCCTCGCGCTGTCGCGAATGGGTTCTCGGCGACAGCTCTCCGTGGTGCTTGGTTTCGACCGTTTCGCCCTCAAACACTTCTGGCATGAAGGAAACTCCACCTGATGTTGCGCCGACTGCCGATGCAGTCAAGTTGCCTGGCCAGGGAGTGGCAGCCTCTTCAACCAGGGATGAAACCGCCCCCGCAGTTCCCGCACAAACGAGTTCGATTCACGCGACAGGCCCACAACTACCAATGACTCCAAAACCTGCGCCCAAAGTCTGGAAGCTGGTTGCCCCCGGCATTTACAGATACTTGAAAGCGGGCACGCTCTACGAACGCCCGTGGATCAACGGACGGCGCACCCTGCGGTCCTTGGGCACAACCGATCTGCAGCCGGCGCTAAACGAATTTCGGCACCGGCGAGGCCTTGGTCTCGAAGCCGGGCGTGGCAGCCGTTCAATGATGAAAGCGGTTCTGGAATTCAACCTGCCCGAGGCTCGAGAATGCTTCGAGGCATCTGCAAAAGGTCTGGAGTGGAAATCCGTCGTTGTGGAGTTAGATCGCCAGTTGCGCTCTTGGATCAAGGAGCGACAGCATTTTGCCACGCCGGCCAAGGCACTTCGTTTCGTGCGACAACAACTTCATCTGTGCTTGGCGGAGAAGGGTCTCAGGGTGGAATGAGGTGCTCACGAAAGAGCCGCTCACGCGACTCAAAACTGAAATGAGCCAAACAAAACGCGCATGAAAGATGACCAGCCACGGAAGCCGGTGAAGCTGAAATGTGAAGGCTGCGGAGTCGAGGCTGAATTCAGTTCAACTAAAGAGGCGTTTGAAGCGGGCTGGGACTGTCCACCGATGTTCACGGGGGTCGTCACATGCCCCGATTGCCCATCTGCGCCCATCCTGTTTCGCAAACGGCAGGCGAAAGCCGGCCCCTAACATTTGCTGGAATGGTCGCCGCGGGCGAAAGGGGTTGGGCTTCAACCAGAGCAAGTTAACAGTTTTTGAGAGACGAACTTCGTCAAAACGGTCGCCGAACAAGTTCAAACGATGTTTTCGTTTGAAGCTGTGCAATACCGCCGGTCGAGGCTTCGCCACGTGCTCGCAACACTGACGGATGAATGGTCGACCAAAGTGGATGAACTACCAATTCACCGCGATTACCCGAACGAGCGGCAGGTAAGCCGCCGAATGTCGTGGCTGTCCATCCGAGAGCGTGGAAGTAGGGCGGTGTCGCTGCAGCGACGAGCGGTTGCCAGTGTGACGTGGTGAAGTCCACGGCCACATTAGCGTCCAGTGCAAGCCGCGCCACATCGAGAGCCATGCGCCAATCCAGAATGTTGTGCCACGCAAGATTGCTGTAGTCCCGCAGGCAGTCATGGCATGAAGTCTGGCATTCGTCAGCGTGGCTCGCGGCAATGATGGGCGCGAGCAATGAACTTGTCCGGTCGGATACACATCGGAGCAGCCGCTCCATCGCGGCGGGCGTCGCAAACTGCGAGCAGTAGCCCGCACCATTTTCCAAAGCATCCGAAAGAAAAATCTGCCCGACTACGTTGCCTTGCGCATTGCGAACGACCCGCAGTCCGACTCGCAATTCCCACTCGTTGATGTCCAGTAGCACGGCGGCGGCACGCCGGAGCAAAAAACCGAGCGAATAAAGTGCGGCTCGGCCTTCTACTCGACGCGGATCTAAATCCAGCGTCGGCGGCGTGGCGCGCAGACCGAGCACCAGCAGGTCGGTTCGCTTGATTGAGCCGAGCGCGCGGACATCGGGATTCGCGGCAGCATAGCGCACTGAAACAGGCTGCAAACGGTGCTCTAACCGCTGCGCGTTGATTTGATCCACGGCTTCGCGGGTCACCCAAGTTTCACCTTGAGCCAACTTCTCGAATTGAAACAACTGGCCTGCGTTGTCGTTCACCACGCAAACATCGCGCGGTTCGTTCGCCCAAAACTCGAAATTCAAATGCTGCGTCATCGGCAACGGTGCAGCGTCGGTTTTCGGGCGTGAAGCTCGCGGCGTCCACTCGAACACTCCATCAAAATCACGCCCGCCCTCGTAAAGCGTGCGGAATCCGCGCGGCTGCGCGAGCTGCACTATGCGAAAGGCGGGCGCTCCGCTTCCGCACACAGGACAAGCGACTGTGTTTGCTCCGGGCGACAGGTCCACGGCCTGACAGTTCTGGCACATGCCAATCGGCACGGGCGGGCCGAGCGGATTCGCTTGCTCGCGTGCTTGCGTTCCAATACGCCGGTAGTGCGCCACGCCCGCAGCGGTATGCACAACACCGTCCTTTACCGTTTCTGCGCCGGGGGCGAATTGGCTGATAGCAATGTCGAGGTCGCGGTCCACCGAATTCTCCGGCGGCCACTCGCGAGCACGATTCGGATCGTCGTGAAAAAGGATACGCACGCGAGTCGGAAATCCAAACATCGGGAGCAGTCCGGCATTGGCGAGCCGCTCGCTCAAAGAGTCCTGGGTGAAGCGTGCATCATTTGCAACGCGCGTAACCTCGTTGACGAGAGTCTGCCGGACGAAGTCAAGCATTGCTTGACGTTCTTCCTGAAGCTGCGGCGCAAAGACAAGCAATACGTCGCACGTTCGCTCAATCACCGGTGCGTTCGCGGCAATCCAACCGGCCACCAATTGCTCAACGGTCGCTGCTGTCGCCGCGTTCGGCGGTTGATTCCAGTTTGCCGCGTCACCGAATTCGCCATGTACATTGTCGCCGCCATCGCCAACAAAGAGGCCAAGATCAACAAACGCTCGCCGCAAAACTTCCTTGTTCAGCACCCGCAGCGCGATGGCACGCCGCCGCAAATCAACGTAAGGCTGCGGCGGGCGTTCGCTGGTGATGCGGTCGGGCCGCTGAAAATAGTAGTCATCATGGCTGCGGCCTCGGCAAAGAGTCAGTGCGACGGCGAGACCCGCTCCACGCCGACCGGCGCGACCAACGCGTTGCTGATAGTTGAAACGCATCGGCGGCATGTTTGCCATCATCACCGCAAGCAACGATCCAATGTCCACGCCTGCTTCCATTGTTGTCGTGACACTGAGCAAATCCAGTTCGTCAGTTCGCGGCTCTTCCGTTGGACGCGGAAGGCAAATACCTTGGAAAAGGCGTTGCCGGTTTCGGGCTTCCGCCTTGTTTGTCTGGCCGGTTAATTCCTCACAGTTTAGTCGAAACACGTCGCCCGCGCGTGTCGCGAGAAAGTTGTAATAGTCGGCATCAATCGGAGCAGCGTTGAAAGGTTGTGGCGGATTCAACGGCTCAAGACAGTCAATGCAGATTCCGCCGGAGCGATGCAAATGCACCCGCCGACATTGCGGGCACGCAAAGAATTGTTCCTCTGGGCGCACGAGGCACAACCGTTCCGCAAAGAGAACTGCAATTTGTGCCGGCGAAAGAACTCCGCACCGCTCCAAATAATCCACCACGTCGCGTTCCAGTGTTTGCGGGTCTTCCGCGTTCTGCCGAGCAACGGCGTGAATGTAACCAACGACATAGCGCGGGATGTTCTGCAGAGAATTCGCGTTGTGCGTCGAGAGTCGGCTGCGCCGCGAACCGAGCACTTGAATCACACCATCAGCCGTCTCTTGAACCAAAGGACGCGAAGCCGGAAAACCGAGCCGGTCAGTTGTAGCTAGCGCGATGTGCAACGCTTCCAAACTGCGTCTGCCAGAGGCGAAGACGATGTCCATCACTTCGCCGAAAGCGGCGGCGTCAATGCGCCCAAGATGCCGCTGCTGTTCTGGCGAAAGATTCGGCCGAGGTGCGGGCTGCCCAATTGGATTCCACTCGTAAAGCTCGCGCCACGGGCCGCGTCGCTGGTCGGAGTCCGTCCACAAAACTTCCAGCCCGAAACCGCCGGGGTTCATCCCTCGGGCGAGCAAGCGCGCGGCAATATCCACGGTGGATTGAGGAATTGGAAACGGCCCGTGTTCGCCACGCTGAAGAATGCGTTGCGCCGCTTGCGCGTAAGTGAGGTTGACAAAGCCGGGCGCAGGCAAATTCGCCAGAGCCGGCAAAGCTGCACCGGAAAGTATCGCAACTTCGGCGGGATGCGTTGCCGCAAAATCCGCAGCGAGACGGCGACGTTCGTTGTCAAGTGGTTGCCCGGCAAGCTGAGCTTGAAACGCCAGCGTGCCGCGGCCCGCTGTTCGAATAGCTTCGGCTAAAGACTGGCGCAGCGCATCACGGTAATGTGCGAACCTCATCCCCGCCGAAAGCTTCGCGGCATCCTGTCGGCTGTCCGAAAAGACGACCAGTTTACGGTTTGAGTGTTGCGCCGTCGCGGGTATTTGCCGCAACAAAGCGTCGGAGAGAACTTGGGCAATCTTTTGAAAACCGGTGCGCATGACGCGAATCGGGGTGTCAAGCCGGCGGCCTCGCCGATCCTCATCGCAGCGTGGACAAATTGCGGGATACGCCTGACGCGCTCTGTCATCGGTTGGCGGATTTGGCCCGTGCATTGCGGGCACGTGATACAGGTAGCCATTCCCTCCGCCGAGCGTGACCGAGCCATCGGCGGGCAACAGATTTGCAGGACGCCAATGCCGCCGTGTTGGAACTTGATCCCATTGCGGCGTCAGCGGAGGGCGATTGTCAGAAGGCCAGAACACGGCGTAGTTCCGATACTCGCGGTCGAGTAGTGCCATCTCTGGCGACGCTTCAAGGTCAGGATGATCTGCGCTCAGAAAATACGACCCCGGATTTTGCGGATCATCGCGGCGATAACCACCAAAGAAAATCTCTCCGCAAGCCTCGCAGGCAAGCAGTTCAAGCACGCGCGAGCCGCAACGACAACTCAGTGTTGGCTGATAGTGGAGTGCGCCGACTGGACATTGTTCGGCCCGGTCAGTGACTTCACTGCATTGCGGATTTGTGCAAGCCCAAATGCCTTGCACGTTCCGAAAAAACAGATGTCCACGCAGTGGCAACGGCGCAGAACCGTGGTTGGAGCGCGCCGATGCAAGGCAGGCTAAAACGCCCTCGACCGCTTCGTGTCGGTCGTTCTCCGGCAGCGCGTCTTCAAAGAGCAGGTTGGCGAGTTGCAGCGGGGTTCGTGGCAGCAACCCTTGGTCGTTGGCGTTCACAGAAGCGGCCCGCAAAGCTTCGGCGACTCGCGTTTGATCAGCCGCTTCATGCAAAAGCTGCTCCGATGTGGTCTGTGGAGTTGATGCCGCGCAACCAACGGCCTGATGCAATACGCTTGCCTGGCCGACAGAATTCGCGCTTGGGCCGAGACTGCGAGCGTAGTCACGAAATGCCGCAGCGTGCGCGCGCACGGCGGCGATAGCTGTCGCGTCCGGGGTCTGAATCGTGCCGTGCTCCCGGTAGAATCGGTTGCGGTCACGTCCAAAGAATTGTTCGAGATAAACTCGTCCCGCCTCTCCTGCATCAAGTGACGCACTGGATGCGATGATGCGAAGCTGATTGGAATCCGGCGCGAGACCTATCCGGTCAAGCAGCACGCGCAACAAGTAGGCGACTTCCGTTCCCGGCGTTCCGCGATACGTGTGCAACTCGTCCACGATGAGATGGAAGACGCGGCTGCGATCATCTTCCAACCACTGCCGCGTTGCATCGAAGATACCCGACTCAATGCCGCGCATGAGCATGATGTTGAGCATCGAATAGTTGGTTATGAGCAAATCAGGGGGAGAATCCTGCATGTCCCAGCGCGACCACATTTCCGAGCCGTCCATTGCGGGAAAAAAGCGGCGAGCTTCAGCGTCATTTGCAACGAGGCGGGCGTCGCGCTCCATTTCACGCAAATCACCTCGGAGACGATCTCGGTTTGCCGTCGTGCGGTCGCCCGAAACAGGAGTCCGGCCCGTGTAGCGACCAAAGTAAAAACGGTTGCCGTGACGATGCGCGTTCATCCACGCCCGCGCGGGCGTGCTGTCGAGCGCTTCGCGCAAACGAATGAGTTGATCTTCAACGAGGGCATTGAGCGGGTAGAGCAGCAAAGCACGAATCGCAGCCGGGCGCTCAGACGGGTCTTCGTTAGCGCGCTGCGGAATGCGTGGCTGCCAGCTACGGCGGTCGCCAGTCATCGTGTAGTGATTCCACCAGTCCCAACTCGCGTCGCGAGCGCCGGGTGCGCCCCACGCTGCTGACTCGCGCACTAGCGCGGCGAGGATCGGCAACAGGAAACACTCTGTTTTCCCTGAGCCAGTTCCCGTCGTAACGACTACGTCGCGCCCATGCACGACTGATTGCTCGAAAGCGCGGCGTTGGTGTTCGTATGGTTGCAAGTCGGCGCGAAACGCGCCGCAAGCGATGAAGTCCGCGAGTTCATCCGCTGCCACAGCGCCCCAAGAGCCGTCCAACAAATCATGCGCGACTCCTCGAAAGTTTCTCCCGCATGGTGGATACGCTGGGACTGGTTCAATCAACGGCTCACGCCAGAGATAGCCATCGCGGTCTAGCAAGGCGCGACGTTCACGAACCAGGTCCGGGTAGCGCAAATCAAAGGGGCTGTCCAGATAGCGCAGGTAGAGGTCGCGGAGGCTGTCGAAAAGAGCGATTGGATTGTTCATGCAAGCGGTTGGCGAAGGAGTTCGGCGGCAAGGCGCGCGACTTCGGGCGGCACTTCTGAATACGTCAGTTGTCCGTTGGCGTAAACGGGCGGCAACCCGGAGCAAAGAACCAATGCCCGCTCCAAAAGGCGGGGCGGTCGGCAAATCGCGGGAACGGTCAATGCAGCGGCATCGCGCGTGTAGCGCAGAACCTCATGCCGATGACGACGCAGCAACACATACAGAGCAACAGCGCGCGGCATTTCAAACATCCTGTCTTTCCACCGCAAGAAGTAACGCGGGCGCTGAAAGTGAATCAGAAACCGGAGCACAGCGAAGCGGGCAGCTTGCGTTTGGTGGCGTTCGAGTTTGCGCCACGCCAATTTCGTCGTATCGAATTCGTGGATAGTCCAATCACTGCCTTGCGGAATTTCCGAGGGACTACGCATTCGTGCTGGCGGGTCGCATGGCGGCAAGTGCGACAGAATCGCAAGCGGAGCATCATGCTGAAAGCGGACGCTTATCTGCGCAGCCAATTCCGCGAGAGCCGACACGTCTCCGGCTATCATTCGAATCACGTCCGGCACGGTGAGCGAATAAAGCGTTTCGGTGTTGAAGCTTTCAGCGCCGCGAATCGCTCGCTCGCGCAACGCGGGAGAACGTGCGCCGCACAACACGCCTCGCACGCCACCCGCGACGACATGAGTTGCCAATGTCGGGGGCGCAATGCGCCAACCGTCTTCGCACTCCGCCGCGAAGAATTCAACGTGCGCCAATCGCTCAAGGTCGAGTCGCAGTTGTTGATGCAACGGGAACTCGCCGTCGGTTTCAGAATTGGCATCTCCATCACTCGAATGAAGTTCCTCTACAGCCTGACGAAACTGCTGCCACGACCCCTCCTGTCGTGCCGACAGCCAAAGCAATAGTTCATTCGCTCTCATCGCATCTTCCTCCGAAGCTGTCTTGCTGTGACTCGATAGCGATGCCAGAGGGCTTTCGTTTGCTCGTCTTCCTGCGTCAGCCGAAGCCCCTTGCATCCAGCTTCGCGAATGGCCGCACTCCACGCTGCCAGCTTTCGATTAGCCGCTCGGTTTCGCATCTGCACTCGAACGTCATTCTGTGGTTGGGTCGGATGAAGCAACAAGATGCGCGCCGATTGTTTGTCCGCATGAGCGGGGTCAAGCGGCAACGCCCACACAGGCTCAAAGGAAACCATTGCGAGAAGGGATTCGCAGCGGATGTCGTCACGCGAATAACAGCAGAAAATTTCACCCGGTCGCGCGCCGATGAGTAGCGGGTTGCTTGCGGGGACGCGAACCTGTCTTCGCAGTGTCGCATCAGCCTGACAAGTGCTCGCGCCACAAATCGCCGCGCCAGTGCCGAAATCATGCGCGCGCCAATGCGACCAACCTTCTTCCATCGTGCAAAGTGAATACGTCTCGGCTTGGTCGCCAAACCAAAGCCGGTGCTCGCCTTCTGAATCCCACCCCGGCGCTTCAAAAGCACCGTCGCTGGTCCGCTGCGCCAGATGACCATCAATCTTCACCTCAAATCCGTTTGCAAACTCGCCCGTGAATCGGATGCGCGGCGGATATCCGGCAAGCCACGTGTTTCGCTCCAGCCTGATGCCACCGACAAAATGCGGCTCAATTTCGTGCGCCGGACAAAGAGCGTTAAGAATATCCCGCTCATCGCCCATCGGCACGGCGCGTGTCGGGATCACGTCGCGGAAAAGCAGCCAGCCGGCGGGCACGCCCGAACTAGCATCATCGCTCACTTCCGGTGCTGCGCATCCTGCTTCGGCAAGAGCCGCCGCGACTTCTTCTCGCAACCGCTTCGTTGCCAGAACGACATGGCGCGCATTCAACCAAAGGCGAGCCGTCGAAACGAAACCGTGCAAACCAAACTCGTCGCCCGGTGCGAGCACGTAGAGGTCACGTCCGCCCAAAACCCAACGCCATTGGCGCGCATCGCCGCGCCCTCGCCACTCAATGCCCTGGGTCAGCGCATTGTCCGCGTCAGAGAGCATGACCGGCTCGTAACAATCCTCGCGCAACTCAGTCAGATGCAGTTCGCCTTGCGTGCCCGTGACTTCAACTTCGCCCGGCATTCCGTCACGGCGGTCAGGCGCAAGCGCCAGATATCTGACGAATCCTCCTCGCCCGAAAACAAGTTGCACACGCAAACGCAAGTCTGCGTTTGAAGTCTGGGCGGTGCGAGAACCCGTCGGACGACGCGGGCGCGATGGTGGAGTAGTTGCGGACGGTGCGGTTGGGCGATACGTGGGCGGGCGAGGCGTTTCGTCCGGCTCTGGTGTTTTCGGGCGCGACGGGGCTTCGATAGCCGGTTCGCCTGACAGTTCTTCCGTCTCGACCTTTTCTTTTACGTCACGCCGCGCTTTTTCCTCTGCGACAATCCGCGCTCTGTCACGCGCTTCCGCTCGAACTCTTTCTGTTTCTCCTGCTTGGCGGCGTTCCTCAGCCCGTTGTTCTTCCTCTGCGGCTAAACGCAAGTTTTCGCGTTCTTCCGCTTCGGCTCGGTGTTTGGCTTCGACTTCACCTTTAAGGCGCGCCGCTTCGCGCACTTGCGCGTCTGTTAACGCTTTTTCTTCAGTCCGTCGCTTTGCTTCGACTTCCACTGCGAGCTTTTCTGCGGCAAGGCGTCGTTCCTCTGCGAGCCGTGCATTTTCTCTGGCTTCCGTTTCCTTCCGGCTTCGTTCTTCGGCCTCTGCCTGTTGGCGGGCGTCGTCACGAGCTTTGGCATCGGCCACTGCCTTTTCATGGGCAAGTCTTGTCTCAGTGTCGAATCGTTCGCTTTCCGCTCTCGCCCTTTGTTCGGCAAGCATCCTAGCCCGATTGCGGCGACTCAAACCCCATGCTCCTACTGCCGCAATCGCAAGCAGCGCGACGATGATGATGAGCGGGGCCATTTTTGATTTCGAGATTAGCAGACTTGCTCGCCTTTAACCAGCGCATCAATTTTTCGGCGAGCCTCTCCGCTCGTCCGGTTAGCAGGGCTACTGGCGTTTGAGGCCGTCCCCCCGGGAGTTACTTCGTCGCAGTGCCGCTTGGGCTTGCGCAATGTTTCTCCTTGGGTGGATATGCCGCTCTGACGGATTGGCCCAAATGCCGCCGAACTTAAGAACACATGGACGAACGCAAGCAACAGACTGCAAATCCGGACTCGAGCAGTCCGTGGCGAAACAAAAAGCAATTGGCTGAACACTATGGCTGTAGCATCCGGACAATCGAGAATCTCATGCGCGGGCGCGTCCTCCCCTTCGTGAAAATCCGCCGGTTCATCCGCTTCAACCTGATTGAATGCGACAAGGCGATGGAGAAATACAAACAACGCAGCGCTCTGCTTTAGGACGCGGTCATACCGCAGAACCGGATTTTCGAATTCGCACCAAGCGCTGGGTTGGCCGTCCCCGTTTCTGACCCGCCGCAAAGAATCGAACCGCTGATAAACGCGGATTCACGCCGATGCTCCAACGGAGCAAAAGAAAATAGCCCAGGGTTGGAGCAGCGCGACCGCTCTGGGTTTGCGTCCCACGAAAAAATTCTCCCTCTCCTGCTCGAACGAGGAGAAGGCCGGGGTGAGGAGTTGAATTCCTTCAGCGACGTTCGCCACACCAAGAAATCATCCGATGCACTTCGCCTCAGCCAACGCCACACAAAGCGCGGCCTGCCGAACTGGGTCTTTCTCGCCCAGCGCCATGCGCTCCAATAGTTCTACGCCCTCGGCGATACGCATCAGCCTCACGACGTTTGGTTCGTTGTCCAGCTTCCGGATTGGGTTGTCACGCTCCGCCGAGTCAGGAAACAGAGTTTGGTCAATTGTTTGTTTCATATCGCGCCTCCTTCATGCGGTTGGAAACTGAAAGATGATTGCGCCAGCAGAGAGCAGGTCGTCCGGCACGACCACGCATCCGGCAGCAGCGCCGCTCAGATTGATGCCCGCTTGCGCGAACGCCCACTCGACCAAGCCGACGCAGTTGAATCCCTTAGGCGCGCTCTCGCCCGGCTTCCGGCTTCCCAGACGGAAGGGCGCACCGAGTTGCGACCATGCCGCCGCGATGATTGCGCGCCTTTGCTCCTCGGTGCAATTGAAGCGGAGAATCGCCACGCGGCCCGGCATCGGATATGCACGCACTCCGGTCACGCGCACATCCCCTTCGTATGCGTGGAGCACGGCGATCTCGCCGTTCGGCGTCTGGACAATCAAGCCGGCGTGCGACCATTGCCCCCACGGCGCATCAACGTCGCGACCGACAAGAATCACGTCACCCGGCCTGGCCGCTGCAATTGCGCTGACCAGCGCGGCGCGGAATTCTAGCCGGTTGAACTCGCCGGTGCGCCTCGCCAATCGCCCGGCGGCCTCCCAAGGGCCAATCAAAATTGCAACTTTGACCAGAAAGCCGAATCCACGCTTAGCTTTGGCCAACGCAGACGACGAACGGCGAGGCACGGCGCACTTGCGCCCGCGCCCAATCAAACAAAGGATGACGGCAACAATCGCGACCGCGCTGACGATCCGCGCAATCGTCGAAGCGCTCGTCACGCTACCAACGGCGGCGGACAGGGCAAAGCCGAGCCCCAGAAACCACCCCGCGTCCAGCAGCGCGGCGGCGATTTCTAGTGGCAGAAAACGCGACCACGACATTCCCGTCAAACCGGCGGCTGGCCCAACAAGGTTTTTCAGGAACGGCGACAAATGCGATCCGAAGACAAACACGAGCGGATGCCGTTTCAGGCGCGCTTCCGCGCGGGCCAGCGGACCAGCCACGACCTTCCATCTCCTCAAGAACTCACCGCACTTCTTCGCCATTACGAAACTGATTAGGTCGCCCGCAACCACGCCGACCCAAACAGCAGACAAAGCGGCGGTGCAGTTGAGTTGGCCGGACTGAATCAGGCCGCCCGCGCCGATGATGGCCAACGTTCCTGGCAGCAGGTAACCGAGTGGTGACGCCTCTGCCGCCGCGAGGGCGACGAGGCCCGAATAAACAATGAGCGCGTTTTGCATAACGCGCCCGATTGGCAAGCTCGGATGAATCCGAGCCGATTATCCTACGGTCGTCCGAGTTGACTCCGGGAAATCCGAGGCGCTCGCGCCATCAACTTGGAAACCTGAAAACCCAATGCTCCTCCTCCGGCCAAAACTTCAGGAGTTCGGCTGCTGCGGTGTGCTTCTTCGCCTTCTGCTCAAGCCCTGATTTTGTGTCGTTCTTCAAGAGACTGACAGGATTCGTATCATGCGCAGCGACTCCGGCCCTCAGGCTCTCAAGTTTATCCTTCGCTTTCTTGTTCAGTTTGTCGCCATTTGGAGAAAATCCCTCAAGCCATGAGACGACCTCGCGCTGCACGTCGAGCGCTTTCCATGAAGGCTGTGCTCTCTGTAGCACCGCCAAAAATGCAAAGTGTGTCGCCGCAAGAGGGCATGAATCGGTCGCAAACTCGATCGCCAGCGCGTCGGCGTTCAAGACAATGCCTGTCGCCGCGCCGCCTTTGGCAGCCGTCTTTGCCGTAACGCGACTTTTGGCTTGCGGGGAGCGCGCGAAACAATAGCCCATTACGATTCGTTTGCTCTGCCCGTCCACTTCCACGTCATACTCTTGCTCAACAAGCTCGAATTTCTCGAATACTCGTTCAAACGTTTCGCGACACCCGGCTGCTGTGTCTGCCTGAATCTCCAAGAGGCCAACCCAATTGTTTTTGACGATTGTCGGCGTCGGCTCGATTGACAGAGTTTGCGCTTCATCATCTGCGTCGAAATGATACCGAAACTCCGACCTTACCCATTTGCCGGTCTCGCTCGTGACGTGGCGCTTCAAGTTTTCCAGCTTGGGGTTCAAACCCAAGGCGCGCAAAGGATCAACAATGAAGTTGGCACGCTCACGATCATCGTGGGGGTTGTAGTCCTTTCGCTCTTCGGTGTCAGAAGTTAGAAGCATTTCGCAAAGCATTAGGTCGTCAGGCCGCATCACTTGCGCAATTCGTTTGAGGAAAGTCACCTCGTCCAAATTGCCAAGCGTATTGCCGAGAAAGAGGAAGAGCGCCGGACGTTCGCCCCACGTGTTTCGCAAGCTTCGCAGGTAAGCCAAACCAGCGTCTGATTCAAAATCCAGCACTCCGAAAAGCGGCCGAACGGCCTGTGGCAGGTTGTTGAATTTTTGAAGCGAGATTCCAAGCAGCTCGCTCGAAACGTCAACCAGCACCGCATAAAGCCGCTTCAGATCGAACTCGTCGGTGAGCCACTTGCAGATGTCTGCCTCGCGTTGACCTGTCCCCGAACCAAGCACCACGATGGCGAGCTTCTTATCGGAACATGACGCCAAGAGTTGTTTGGCCTGTTCAGCGAGGGCTTTCGTGAATGGAGCGTTGCGGCGATTCAGCGGGAACTTGTGATACACTTCGGCGATGTGACTGTGACCATCGCAGAGAGCTTTCCACAATCGTGCTCCATGAAGACTCGAATAAAGGTATTTTTGCGGAAGCACCTGCTTGTTGCTTCGGATGGTTTCGACGAGTTCTTTCACTACGTCTATGCAGCCCCACGTTGGTTCGAGAAAACCCGAGAATAGCGGAAGCCCGTGTGGGTCTGATGCGGGAGCGTCCCACCGCGCAGCCCAAGCGTCGAAACGTGGTGGCGGCGTGCTCATGCGGTTTGCTCTTTCGTGGTGGACGTCTGCTTTCGCAAGCAAAGCACTACGGCGAGGTGAACGGCGGCATAGAGAAACGCCCGAAACGGTGCGGCGTAACCAACGGCTTCCAACGTGGTCACGGCAGCCAAGGCGATGAACGCCACGATGCCGAGCGCATTTGACTGTTTTTCAAGGTATTTCCCCACGAGCATTGGCAGCAAAACCGAAACGTAAATGACAAGTGCCGCTAGAATGAGTTGCAGGATGCGCGGTGTTTGCAGCGAAATGAAAAGCGCGATGCCGAGAACGACGAGCGTGGCGATTCGCGGACGAGCCGAATCCTTCTGGTGCTCCTTGTCCGTAATCTTGTCCCAAAAGTCGTAGGACAGCGAGGAGGCTGATGCAAAAAGAACCGAGTCGAGTGTTGAAACCACGACCGCGATGACGGCGATGGTCGGAATCACGGCGAACGCGCCGAAATGGCCGGCGAGAAAAGTGGAAACGGCATCGTCTGGAGATTTCAGTTCGACGCCCGCGCCCGCCATAGTCCGGCCCACGCTCACGGAAATCAGACCGAACAGGAAGTAGCAGATTCCGGCGAGGGCCACGCCAAGTCTGGCGTCTCGCGGGCTGACAGCCGAGTTGATGCGGATGTGCAGGTCTTGGGAAACAGGAACAAATAACAGCGGCAGCCCCAGCAAAAGGATGAGGTCAAGCGACATGGCTTTCGTGGTGATCGGCGTAGCGGGCGCGGGTGGAGCGCCAACGAGCAGCGTCACGCCAACGAGCGCGAAGTAGCAAAGGGCCATCACGATGAACTGAATGACATCGGTGACAGTGACGGAAGCATAGCCGCCATAAAGCAAGTAGGCGGCAACGGCCATCGTTGCAATCAGCGCAATGAACGGCGCGGGAATGGGGAAGTATGGCTGAACGACCCGGATGAGCGCGACGATTTGCGCCGCCGTAATCAGCGTATAAACGACCGTCGAGAGAAGGCCTGTCGCCGCGCTAATGAGCTTGCCAGAACCTTGGAGATAGCTGCCCAAGCTGATGTTCCGCCGCCGGGCGAGCATCGGCACAATGATGAACGCAGATGCGATCAGTGCGGTCGAAGTGGGAATCACGTCGGAAAGGCCATACCAGCCAAAGCTGTAGCCCAATCCAGCGAGATTGATGACGGCAGCACCCCCAACGAACGTGGCGCTCAACCCCGCCATGATGCGAAACCAGCCGAAGTTCCGTGCGCCAACAGCGAAAGTTCCGTAGGCGTCCGTGCCAGCGCGTGAGAACCGTCGAAGCAAATAAGGGCTGGCGACCATTGCACAGAAGGCAGCGAGGATGATGTAGCTGGTGGGCGTCATCTTCGCGGCGGAGAATATGGGTTCTTCGCCCGACTGTAAATCTTCATGGCGACTTCACGGCCACCGGTGTTGAGGCGGTTTTTGCGCCGATGCGTTCCCTTGCGGCGGACCGAATCTGCGTCCATTGGCCTTCATCCATGCCTGATCTCCTTCGGCCACCTTCCTCCCAATGGATACGGAAAAGAGAAGTTTGGGATCTCGCATCTTTGCATTGAACCGAATCAGCGTTCACTCGCCCTGGTCGCGACCGTCGCAGCAGGTCGGCGGCAATAAACGCTGTTGTCACTTGCCCGACTGGGCTTTGACCATCACCACGTCCAGTTCAGAACGGAATCCGACCAGTTTTCCTTTGCGAAGTTCCGTGAAAAACTTCCCATAATCCTTGGGTGAAACCATGTTGAATTGGTAGCGCGTCGGAAGCTTTTCCTTTTTCAGCCATTCGTTGAGCCGGGCGAAATGCGCGCTCGCGTATTCGTGCTTCTTCACGTTCTCCTGCGACGGGTCATCAATCTCGCCGTCGTCCTTGACCTCGACGACAAAAACCCAATCGCCCTGTTTGATGAAATAGTCTGGGCTGAACCCCCCGCGTTTCGGATGTTCACCTTTCTTCCACGCGTATTCGATGGAGTAAAAGCCGACCGGTGTGTTCTTGAGCCACGCGTCTAGTTTCGCCGCATAGTCGCGGTTGCAGAGATCGCGTGTGAACTTCCGTTCCGGTGTCCCGTCGGCGATGACGAGATTTGCCGGCGTCTTGAAGTCGGCAGCGTTGCCGATCGGTTCACGCCCGTTTGCAAAATCCCCATCCTGGTCTTCAAGCTCGCGAAAAAATTCCTTTTGTTCGTCTTCCAACGTCACCTCGCAGCCCGGTGGATAGAACACCCGTTTTGTCCCCCGACGCAGCTCCGCCGCGCTGCAACTTTCCGCCTGCCGTTCTCCGGTGTTGAACGGCACGAGCGCTTTGGGTGACAGCTTGTAGATCACGCGCTTCGCCGCCTTGCGCCGGAGCGTGCCCAGTGCCTGCAAAAATTTCTGCCGGTTCTCGTCGGTGACCCGCCCTGTCTTGACCCGCGCCCGTTTCAGCGACTCGCGGACAATGGCCTCGCATTTCACCAGCGGGAACTTCTTTGCGTAGGTCGTTCGGTCCTTCGGGTCGTCGGCGTCTTTGGATTCCTCGTCAATGGATTTGAGGCGTTGGAACATTTGCTCCGCCACCTCGTCGGCGGTCCAGGTCTTGTGTTGAATTTCGGTTTTGAACTTCGCGTGCTCACCCGTTACGGCGCGTTCGAATTCAATCGTGACATCCTCCGCCTCCACCTGCGCCGGCAAATCCACGAAACCCTGTTCCAACAACCGATATTCTCCTTTCTTGGCGTATTCGCTGGCATCTTCGTCGCGCGTGTAATCAAGATGATGCAATTCGAAATTCCACTTTGACGCGGGATCAACTCGTGACGTCAGCCGCCGCTCAATTTCCAGAATCTCGTTGACGAGATGTTTGATGCGCCCCGACCAGGCATCGTGATTGAACACCGTGACCATCGGATCTTCGCCTTTCCAATCCTCCGGCCGCCGCAGGCCGCGCCCCAACACCTGAGCAATGAGCATCTTGCTGTTGAAGGCGCGTTCCTCGTGCGGCACGATCTGGAAAACGTTCTTCACGTCCCAACCTTCCGACAGCATGGAAACCGAGACGATCCACTCCACCTTGCTCGCCGGCTGATCCACCAGCTTGAGCTTGGCGACATTCGGCTGGTGTTTGCTCGCCGAGGTCACAGGCAAAACCTTTGCCGCCGCCTGGTCCGACTTCAGTTTCTCCCACTCGATCAGGAAATCCTGCAACTCCTCCGCCACCTGCTCACACGCGCGGATGTCGCGGGTCACGATGATGGTCAGTGGCCGAATCTTCCGCACCTTGAGCTTCTTCTTCCACGCTTCGTGGCGCTTGTAAATGAGTTGCCACTTTTCATCAGGGTTATTCGTCTCCGGCATCTCGGCCACATACTCCACCTTCTTTACGAAACGTTCTTCTATCGCCTGCCGCAGCGAGTACCGGTGGACCACATCGGCGAAATATTCGTCGTCCACGTAGCACGTCCCGGACACGCCCACGACGATGTGGAAACCGTATTCCGGGTTCAGCAGGAACTCTTTCCACTTCTTCGCTTCCGCGCCGCCCGCGTTGGCGACGTGATGTGCCTCGTCATTCAACACCGCCACGCGCGCGCCTTTGCCTTTCAGGCTGTCGCGGATGGACGACTTCACGTTCTCCAGGATCGCGTGGTAATTCTCCACGCAAATTGAGCCATCCACGATGCTCTCGGAAGCGTTGATGATTTTGGGCGCTTTGAATTTCGCGCCAGTGGGCAGCGCGTCGCGCAAATTCGCGTCTGCCGCAAGCTCGCGGAACTTCCCCATCAACCCGGCCTCAATCGTGTTCGATGGACAAAGCACCAGCACGCGGTCCGCCGCGCCCTCGGCCAGAAGGATCATCGCCAGTCCGTAAAGCACGTAGCTCTTGCCCGTGCCGGTCGCCTGATCAATCGAGCACGAAAGCTGATCGGGCAGTTGCAGATGAGTCTCCATGCCTGCCCACGAGCCGTAACGCTGCTGAAGCTCGTCGTTGTCGTCGAAATTTTCCTTCGCCAGCGCGCGCAGGTTGGCGTATTTGCCCCCGAGCAGGAAGCGCAGCGTCGTGCGAATCGCGTCCTTCTGGTATTCGCGGCTGGCGCAAAGCTCGTCCAGAAACGCCTCGTAGCGCGACTCGTCCGACACCTTCGGATCAATGTCCGTTGATACCTTCAGGACCAGGTCTTCGTTGCGAAATGTTCTCCGGTCGCCGCGCGTGCTCATTTCCGGCCTCCCTTCTTGGCGGCTTTTCCGTTCGTCGTGCTGGCGGCGCGCCCGAGCTTCTCGCCCGGAATCACCTCGCGCGCCTCGTTGCCGTAGATGTCAATGAACACCGCCATGACCTGCCGGCCCACAGACTCGACGGGGAAGCGCACTTCCCACCCCGCCTTCTCAATCGCGTCGGCGAAGAACACTGCGTCCTGGTCGAACACCTCCCCGTCGTACTCGAAATCCAGCATCACCATCGAAAGCGTTTCGCGGTTGCCCTTCTTGCGCAGCGGCTCGCGCACCACCGCCTCGCTCTTGAAGGTCTTGATGCGAATGAACGCCTCCGACAGCAACTCGCCCTTCCGCTTGGCGACGCCGCAGTCGTAGTCCAGCTCCGGTGTGCGGATGAAGTCGAAGCCCACCGCTTCCACCGTGTCGTTCACGGCCATTTCGTCCGACGGTTGCTTGAGCGCCGTGAACTCCCGCTGGTGCAATTCGTGGATGATCGAATACGGAATTCGCAGCGCGTAGTAACGCACGTCGTCGAGGTCGAGGTAATCCTGCTGGAAATCGAATGTGAGCGCAGGCGCGATGATAAACAGCTTCCGCCCGACGCGCGAACCAAGCGCCTCATGCAAACTGTGGATGGTTTCCTCGTCAATCCGGCGGCCCGGCTGCTTCTGGTGGTTGAAGACCAGCACGCTGCTGCCTTTGAGATAGCCGTCCAACTGGATGCCGCCGATCTTGTGCGGCTCGTCCCGGCACTGGAACAATTGCAGCGCGAAAAACCGCCACGACTCCCACGGCAACTCGCGCAACTGGGAAAAGTCGTAAAGCCCGGCGTTGCACAGCGTGAACGGCTTGGGCTTGAGGGCCGGGCCTTTGTTCCCAATCTCCTTTTTCAAATTTAGCATCCGCTTCTGGATCGTGTAGATGGCCAGCTTGCCGCAATCTATGCCGATCCAGCGACGTTCGTGTTTCTCCGCTACGGCCAGCGTAGTTCCCGACCCGCCAAAGGCATCCAAGACCAAGTCCCCTTTTCGGGAGGATGAGCGGATAACCCAGTCGAGCAAGAGCTCTGGCTTTTGCGTCGGATACCCTAGCCGCTCCTCGGCCATCGGATTGATGACCGGGATTTCCCACACGTCGCCAGCGTCTTTCTCGGTGCTCTCCTGATATAAATATTTGCCGTCTTCGCCTCTGAGCCATTCGTTCTTGTTCAACTCTTTGTTCCACGCTCGCACGGGTTGCATTCTGCGGACCTTCACCGGAATTCTGATCGGCTCATAGATGAAGCGTTTGCCTTTGGCGAAGCGGAAAATCGTGTTGTGGAAACTGTCGAAGGAATCGGAATTCGCCTTGTACTTATTCGTGTAATACCAAATCACCTCGTTGATGAAGCGCTTCTCCCCGAAAACGTCATCCAAGAGGGCTCTGACGTAGTGGGATTTCTTCCAATCAACGTGGACGAAAATCGTTCCGTCTTCACTCAGGAGTTCTCGAATCATCACAAGTCTTTTGCGAAGGAATTCAAGAAACTGCGCTCCAACAATCTTGTCTTGATACGCCTTTTGATCCTCGCTGCCGTGGAACTCCTGTTTCGTCGCGAATGGCGGATCAATGTATGCGAGCCTGAAGCCCGGCGTGCCATCAGCGTTGCAGAGTTCACCTGCCTTCTTCATCTCCAGCAGGCTTTTCATCGCCTGCAAGTTGTCGCCGAAGATGAGCATGTTGTGCCAGCCGTCGCCGTTCTTGCCAAACGTGCGCACCGGTTGCAGCGGCACGGCCAGCGTGTTCGCCAGAATATCCTCTTCGCGCTCCTTGCCGTGATAGACCAGTTCATACTCTCGCTTCTCCGGTGGGAACAGGATGCGCGCCCATTCGGGCGAGATGTCCTCGCCCTGTTGCAGGAGACGGATGAGTTCCTCGCGTTGCTCCGCGGTCATGTCACCCGGCCCTCCTTGCCAGTTTGCCCGCGCGCGCCCCGTCGCCCGGCGCGAGACAGGCCAGTTCCAATTCATCCAGCAACCCGCTGTCGGCGAAGCTGAACACCGCGTCCTCTGCCACGATGACGTGATCCAGCACCTTCAACCCCACCGGCCGCGCGGCGGCGATGAGGTCCTGGGTCAGCAACCGGTCCGATTCGCTCGGCTCAGCCGCACCGGAAGGGTGGTTGTGCGCCGCGATGAGCGCGCTGGCGTTTGCCTGCAACGCGCGGGCGATGATGGTGCGCAACGCCGGGCGCACCGAATCCACCACGCCCTCGGCAATGAGCGCGTCATCTAGCAATGAACCTCGGCGGTTCAGGTAAAGCACGCGGAATTGCTCACCCGGCAGTCCGCGTAACCGCTCGCGCAGATAATCCGCCGCCGCGCTGGTGCTTTTGATCTGAAGCTGCTTGCGGTCTCTTGGAACAGCGACGCGGCGGGCGATCTCCATCGCCGCGACAAGCTGGGAAGCCTTCGCGCCCTTGAGCCCCTTGATGTCCAGCAGCGCGAGGACGGGCGCTTCCACCATCGCCCGCAACGAGCCAAACCGTTTGAGGATCTGCCGTCCAAGTTCGACCGCACTCGTCCCACGAAACCCGACGCGAATCAGAATGGCGATCAACTCCGCATCCGTGAGTGCCTGCGGGCCGCGCGAGAGCAATCGCTCCCGTGGCCGTTCTGCTTCCGGCCACGAAGCGATGCCGCGAGACTTGGTTAAGCCTTTTGACATGAGCTGAAACGCTCGCGTGTGCGTTCAGCCCTGTCGGGATGGCTTGCGTTCTGTGAAAGGGACTCCGTGCCTGAAAAAGAAGGGGCGTGACCTACACACGCTCCTTCACAGGCACGGAGATGCCCTTTACGGAACGCTTTCGGGCACGCCCGAGTGGGCGTGCCTTCGAGCGCCGTCCGTAAAGTCGAAATTCTCCGTTTCGTGAAGGACAGCAGCCGAAGCTACGCGAATTGTTTTTTGTAAAAAGTTTTCTGGTCGTTTTGTTTTGCCGAACGCGCAGAGGATAAACGCAACGCCGCGCAGACGACAAGCGCAGGGATTGCGCAGGGATTGTGCCGCTTCGTTGCGAGCTTGGAAGACTGCCGGACGATTATGTGCTGCGGCTGACCGCGCACGTCTAGCCGCCAGCGGTGCGGGTGTTTCAGACTGCGATGCTCAACGTGCGTGCCGGGCTGCACAGGGATGGTTCACTGGAGAGCCATGTTACCTCCAAATAATCTGTGCTGTTTCGGCGTCGAGACTTCGTTTCACGTTGGCACGTCCGTCAGCCGTTGCTAAGAATATGGCACGCGACGAGCCCCCGATGAGCGGCGAGAACCAAAATATTGCCACGATGGCCGAGAAGGCATCCAGGGAGATTTTCGAGGTCTTCGGTTGGAAGCAGGTCGGCCCAAAGAACCAGAACTGGGCTTGCGTGGATCAAGAGAAACACGACCGAAAACGCTCGAAGACCCACCCTTCGGATGTCGTGTTTCGGTACGAGGATCCCTGGAGCGGTAAGGACGTCTATGTGTCGTCTGACCTGAAGAGTTATGCCAGGGGCACAATCGCGCAGCAACCGGTGGCCGCGGCCCTGCGCGGCGTCGCCCGGGCCGTGGAGTGTGCCAACCGTAGCGAAGAATTTCAGCACCTGTACGTCAACGCCGCCCACCCGTGCCACGTCATCGGGATGCTGTTCGTGTACAACCATGACAACGGGTATGACGAGGACTTCAACCAGCTCATGGAAAATTTGAATCCGTCACAGGTGGATGTCGCAGCGAGCAACCGGGTGGGGGTCGTCGGCCCAAAGCGGGTGATTTATCTCAACACCATCGCAAAGGATATCCTCATTGCCCAAGGGAGGAAAGGCGAGCTGGGACCGGACATTGAGTGCGAATTCTTTTATCCGAACCTGCAGACGGTTCGCTTCGCAAAGACAACGAGCCCCGTCGCAAACCTGGAGACCTTGCTCTGCCCGTGGCTGGTGATGCGGTACGCCAAGCCAACCGTCGGAGTCTCGGAGCCGGGTTACTTCGTCTACTCGGACGGGCGAGGCGGCTCCGTCGACGAATTCCAATACCTGCTCGACTACCTGTTCAAATACCAGATCGCGACCGACCGCGTCCGCATCTCCATCCGAACGGCCTTTGCATGCCCTGAGGCTGCGGCGCTGTTTGAAAAGGCAAAGGAGACCTATGCCGAGGACTACTGGCCAATCGCCAACGTCTCGCCAGAGCAGGTCCGCCGTCGGATGGCGAACATCGAATTGCATACGATCACCTCGCTGGTGCCGAGGTTTTCCGAAGTCGAACTCGGTATGGAGTGAGCGATGTCAAAGTTCGTCCATCACGCCAGTTATTACCTCGACGACAAGGATCTGAGCGACCTTCTCGAGGCGCAGAACCTGCCGCCGCGTTTTCTGCTGCGGTTCGCGCGACGGCGGGGACTGTTTCTCAGCGACAAGGCACCAAGGGAAGACCTTATCCGCGCGCTGTGCATGGCCCCGATCTCCTGGGAGGATGTTGCCACGATCGCCGAGGCCATCAACGTGGATGATCGCGACACCAACCAAATGAGTGTCCAACTCACAGGTGGCGTGGATTTCGACGGATTACCCGGCGCGCTGGAGCGCGTGAAGGTGTGGCTTGAGGGCAACCGCGAGGTTCCCACGCTGACAAAGACCGGCGAGAATTCTTACCGGCTGGAGGTCCGCTTCCTCGAAGTGCAGCCGCAGCGCACGCGGCCGTTGCAGCGTGTCGAACGTCACGTCACAGTCGAAGTCGAGCAGATTGACGGCCGTTTGGACATCCGGCACAGCGAGCATGCGCACGCCAAGCAAATCGTGCGCAGGCTCGTTGCGGAGATTCCGAGCAAACAGGAAGAGAAGAAACGGGAGCGTACCGTCTCGCTCTGGTCGATTCGCGACCCGCTGCTGCGAATCAAATTCTTCACGGACTTGATTGAACGCGTGCAGGGGTTCACACCGTCCGAGGTGACCGACCTGCAAG
>DATDCV010000299.1:0-4641 GCA_036524155.1 Verrucomicrobiia bacterium | reverse complement strand
CCCTTCGGCCTCCGTCCGCGCCATCGGCTTCTCGATAAAAACATGCTTTCCGGCTTCGAGCGCCGCCTTCGCCATCTTGTAATGGAACCGGACCGGGGTGGCTACAACCACCGCGTCGAGATCTGGGTCCTGCAACAGATCCTCGAACTTTTGGGTGGTGGCCACAGCCGGATACAGTTTCCGCATGTGGCTCAGGCGCGCCTCATTGGCGTCGCAGAGCGTCTTGAGCACGCAGTTTGGTGCCTGGCTGAAATTCCTAATCAAGTTCGGTCCCCAATACCCACATCCAACCACACCGATTTTCAAGTTCTTGTTCATGCTCACGCAACAGTCCTGGTTCTCGACTCCTCACTCGAATGCATCCGCTTCGGAGGCCGGATGGGCCAAACGTTTTGGCGTTCTTACCATGGCAGCAGCTTCCCTCCTTCGTGGCCTCGTCTCAATTCCGCTCGATACGGACCGGTGTCGGATAAAATACGGACAATTCCGAATGCAACCCCTTCCAGCATAGCTCCGAAAAACGGCGGCAAAAGCGCGACGGAGCGTGCGGAGCGCTGACTTGTAGTCGGCTTAGGACGTGGCCATGGCGGCACGTCCATTACCTGAACAGGATATAAACCGACTACAAGCCGGCGCTCCGACCTTGAACCGGTCGACTGAACTTTTCGGCCCGTTGCCTCACTTAATAGCTTGAAGGCCCGCCAAAGGCCGCAAACTATGGTCCTTGCCGAAGAGGCCCGGGTGGAGACGCAAGACAAACTTGACGCCCGCAGCGATCTCGAACTGATCGCCGCCATCAACGCAGGCGAATGCGCGGCGTTCGAGGTGCTGTACTTTCGTTACCGGGATTGGGTTGCGGGACTAGCGTACCGGTTTACGGACGACGAGTACGCCGCGCAGGACGTGCTCCAAGAGACCTTCCTTTACGTTCTAAGAAAATTCCCCGGATTCCGGCTAACCGCCAATTTCAAGACTTTTCTCTATCCGGCCGTTCGCAATCTTTCCATCGCGGCGCGGCGCAAAGCGGAGCGATACCAAGCCGGCGCAGCGGAACAGCGGCAACTCGAGCAAACCCCTGCGCCGGAATACTCCAGGCCCAGCACCCACGAGCTCGAAGCCGCCCTGGCCGGACTGCCTGGCGAACAGCGCGAAGTGTTGGTGCTTCGGTTTGTCGACGCTTTGAGTTTGGCGGAGATCGCTGAGGCGATGGGAATCCCGCTCGGAACGGTCAAGTCGCGCCTGCACAATGCGCTGGAGACCCTGCGCCAGGACGACCGTACAAAAGAATTCTTCCAGCAGTGAACTTTTTAGGGTCCTCGAACACTTCATGAACTGGAACATGCACCAACCGGAACACAACGGCGAAGAAGAGCTGGCAGCGCCGGAGAAGCTGGTGGCGGCGCTGAAGCGAGTGCCCAGCCGTGTTCCCTTCATCCCGCCCGCAGTGGATGGGACGGTCCTGCGCGCGGCACGACGGCAACTCGCTCCCCGCACCTCTCCGACTCTCTTTGGTTTTAAGCTGATGCGCTGGGCTGCGGGAGCAGCGGTTGTCTGTGGGGTAGCAATAGTCTTGGTCCAAATGCAGCGGTCGAGCCTCAATCCGTTTCCTGGCGGCGCTTTCGCCCGAGAGGATGTCAATCACGACGGGCGGGTGGATATTCTGGACGCGTTCGCGCTGGCCCGTCAGCTCAAGACCGGCCGAGGCGCGGCGCCCCCGTGGCTCGATGTCAACGGGGACGGCGTGGTTGACGAACGGGATGTGACGGCGATTGCGGCCCATGCCGTGCAGCTTCCGAAAGGCGGTCGGTCATGAGACAGCTTTGGTTCATATTATTTCTCGGGCTGGCGGCGGGCTCATGGGCGCAGGACGCGGTTCCTGAGGAAAGCCGCAGCCGATTCTGCGCGGTGGATATCTACCTGGATGCCAAAGGCGCGCCGCTGGCCGCTTATCAGCTTGAGTTCGCGGTTACGAATGGTGCCGCAAAGGTCGTAGGCATCGAAGGCGGCGACCACCCCGCTTTTCGTGACCCGCCGTTTTATGACCCCAAAGCGATGCAACAGGAACGCGTGGTTGTCGCCGCCTTTAGTACCGAGCCAGCGGCCAGATTGCCGAACGGGAGGACGCGAGTGGCCACGATACACCTGCACGGATCGGGCGGGGCCGCGCTCCAGTTTGAGTTGAAAGTGGGCGCCGGCGGTGATTCCGACGGCAAAAGAATTTTTGTGGAAGCTTCAGGTAAGGAAAGAAAGGACCAATGAGAACCAAATCGAAACTCCTCAGGCGATTGTCTCTCGGGGCCGCTATCGGCGGCTGGCTTGCGCTGTTTGTCATATTGGCGGGCTGCATGACAAAACACCCCACGATGCTGTCTTCCCTCCCGGCTTCCCAAACCATGGCGCCGTCATTTCTCGGGAGCCTGGCGGCCGGACTCGACACTTCGGAACTTCGGAAAAAGGGCCCGCAACTCGCTGCGAGTCCCGGCGAAGAACTCTGGGTCCTGGCGCGAGGATCCTCAGCGGCGGTTGGAAAGGGCGATGACGACCCCGGCACCGGCGCACTGATGGCCAAGGTCGAGGAGCAGCAGGTTCCGATGCCGCTCAAGCATACCGACGTGCGTGCTGCAATCAGCGGTTACATCGGGTCCGTCGAGGTGGTGCAGCAGTTCCATAATCCTTACTCAAGCAAGATCGAAGCAGTTTACGTGTTCCCTCTGCCTCACAACGCGGCCGTCAACGAATTCATCATGACAATTGGCGAACGGCGAATCCGAGGCATCATCCGCGAACGAAAGGAAGCGGAACGGATCTACCAGGAAGCCAAACGACAGGGTTATGTGGCCTCACTGCTGACTGAGGAGCGTCCGAACGTCTTCACCCAGTCAGTCGCGAATATCGAGCCGGGCAGGGAAATCGACGTGAACATCAAATATTTCCACACTTTGGCTTACGTGGACGGCTGGTATGAGTTTGTATTTCCGATGGTGGTCGGGCCGCGGTTCAATCCGCCTGGGATGACTAATGGCGTTGGAGCGGTTGCCCGCGGTAAAACAGGCATCTCCGGCCAGCAAACGGAGGTACAATACCTGAAACCCGGAGAGCGAACCAGCCACGATATTTCCTTGAGGGTCGAGGTGGACGCCGGGGTCAAAATCGAGGAGGTGGCTTGCCGTTCTCACGAGGTGACCCAGGAAAGGCCCGCGCCGGAAAAGCTGGTCGTGTCGCTTAGTTCCACCGACCGCCTCCCGAATCGCGATTTCGTGTTGCGCTACCGGGTCGCCGGCGGGCAGATCAAGTCGAGCGTGATAACGCAACAGGACGAGCGTGGCGGCTACTTCACTATGATGCTGTTTCCGCCAAAGGACCTGGCCACCCTAAAACGGCAACCGCTCGAACTGGTGTTCGTCCTGGACTGCTCGGGCAGCATGTCCGGCCCGCCGATCGCCGCCGCCAAAGACGCTGTGGCGCGCGCGCTCAAATCGATGCAGCCGGGCGATTCCTTCCAGTTGATCAGTTTCTCGATATCGGCTTCGCAGCTCGGGGCCGCGCCACTGGAAGCTACCCCCGAAAACGTGGAGCGCGGTCTGCAGTACCTGGCTTCGCTGCGCGGTGAAGGCGGCACGATGATGATCAAAGGCATCAAGGCCGCGCTCGATTTTCCGCATGATCCCGAACGGTTGCGATTCGTTTGTTTTCTCACCGACGGCTACATCGGCAACGAAACCGAAATCCTGGGGGCCATCCACGACCGGCTCGGGCCGTCCCGCATCTTCAGCTTTGGCATCGGTTCCGCCGTGAACCGTTATCTGCTGGACAACATGGCCAAGCTCGGGCACGGCGCGGTTGCCTACCTGGGGCCGCGCGATGACGCGGGCGGGATTATGGACGATTTCTTTCAGCGGATCGCCCATCCAGCGCTAACGGATCTCAAAATCGATTGGGGAGGTTGGGATGTGGCGGAGACTTTTCCCCGCGAGCTGCCGGATTTGTTTGTCGGGCGCCCCGTGATACTAACGGGGAGTTTCCGCGCGACTGCGGACACAGTGATTCGCGTGACAGGCCAAGCCGCCGGTGAGCGAATTGCCCTGGAAATCCCGGCCCGGGTTACCGACCCCGGCGCCAGCCATAAAGGACTGCCGAGTGTCTGGGCACGCATGAAGATCGCGGACCTGGCCGAGAGATCGACTTACAACCCCGACAAAGAACTGCCTGGTCAAATCAAGCAGGTGGCGCTCGATTACGGGTTGATGTCCGCCTTCACCGCATTCGTCGCAGTCGATTCAAGCCGCCGGACCGAGGGCACTGAGGGAACGACCGTGCCCGTTGCGGTTCCGGTCCCAGAGGGCGTTAAGTACGGAACGACGGTGCAGGAGGAGTGAGGCACCCTACGACATAAGTCCCGGCGTGCGAGCACACGACCTCCAGCGAACCGCGGGAGGGCTGCCCTCAGTCGGCGCGATTGTTGATCGCGCTTGGTTCATTTTTCGTATCCGCTTAGTCTTGGGTCGGAGCGCCGATTTTTAATCAGTTCTGTTCGGCATTTTGGGTGCTTTGGCATTGGGACAAGACCAGGCGCGCCATTTGCCCTCGGTTTTTCGCAACATCCGCTGGTGGAAAGTCGAGCCGTCTGCTTTGTGTACATAG
>DATDCV010000298.1:0-1824 GCA_036524155.1 Verrucomicrobiia bacterium | reverse complement strand
GATGGGCTTGCAGATGCCGGTAGGATTTGGCGTCGCCCCCTCGACGGTAAAGTACCAGGCCGCCGTAGCCGCCGACGCGAGGAGGCGGAACTCAGGGCTTGTGCAAAATGCGTCCACCATCGCCCGCCTCCTCACGTCGGCGGCTACATCGGACGCTACGAAGCCATGACAGCACTCCCTATCGGGATCGAAACGTGGCCCCCGCTCTGGCAAGCGGCGGCGCTCTTTCTGTCCACCTTCGTGCTGGAGGATGTTGCTGCAGTGGGCGCTGGGTTGCTTCTGGCCACTGGAAACCTGGGCTGGCCTTGGGCATTTGGATCCTGCTTTCTGGGTATCTGGAGCGGGGACGCCGGGCTCTACGGGTTGGCTCGCGTCCTCGGCCGGACTTGGTTTGAGCGAACCTCACTGCGACGCTTTTCGAGCCGAGTCGAGCAAAGCGAACACTGGTTTGCTCAACGGGGGAACCTGATTCTGGTTTTCTCGCGGCTGATGCCAGGGGCTCGTCTCCCGACTTACTTGGCGGCTGGTTTCTTGCGGCTACCGTTGAGCCGCTTTCTCTTCATCACGGGCATCGCCTCGCTGGTTTGGACTGTCATTGTTCTCCTGGCCACGCAAACGCTTGGCTTGAGGGCATTGGCTTGGCTCGGACCCTGGCGGCAAACCGGTTGGGCCGTTTTGCTGGTTATTCCAATCCTGTGGTTCCTGCTTCATTTTGCCAAGATATTGGTGCGGCCCGGGGTCTTACACCGTCTGGCCGTCTGGTTTCAGCGCTGGAAGCATTGGGAATTCTGGCCTGCCTGGATGTTTTATCCGCCTGTGGCACTTTACTGCCTCTGGCTGGCAATCAAGCACCGTGGTCTTTCCCTGCCTACAGCAGCCAACCCAGGCATTTTCTCGGGCGGCATAGTTGGCGAATCAAAAATGGCGACCCTGCAAACCCTCATGGACACGAGCCCCGATTTCACGGCTGAAGCCGAAATGCTGTCAGGCTCGACACCAGAGGAACGTCTCCGCTCCCTGGACGAGATCCGCCAGCGACGGGACATTGCTTATCCATTCATTCTAAAACCAGACGTCGGTCAACGGGGCGCCGGCGTCAAACTCATCAGGAACGAAGGTCAGGCCTTGGCGCTTCTACAACAGACTGCCGCTCCGCTGATCGTGCAGCGTTTTGCGCCTGGGCCTCTTGAGGCCGGAGTTTTCTATTACCGTTTTCCCCACGAACAACACGGACATATTTTCGCCATCACCGAAAAGGCCTTCCCGACCATTACCGGGGATGGGCACTCGACGATTTCAGAGCTGGTGTGGAAAGACCCCCGGGCCCGGTTTGTGGCTGCGAAATATCTGTCGCGATTGGCTGGGCGGCAGAACGAGATTCTCACAGCCGGAGGAACGTTAAAACTTGTCGAAACCGGCAACCACGCTCAGGGCTGCATCTTCCGGGACGGCATGCATCTTTACTCGCCAGCGCTATTGGAGCGCATCGACGCTATCTCGTGTAAAATCCCCGGTTTCTGCATTGGCCGCTACGACATCCGCTACGCCAGCGAGGAGGCTTTTCGCGCCGGGGGGAATTTCCAGATCATCGAGCTCAACGGCGCAGCCTCGGAAGCCACGAGCATTTACGACTCCCGCAATTCCGTGTTCATGGCGTATCAGACGCTTTTTCGGCAGTGGAACTTGGTTTTCGCCATCGGCGCCGCGAACCGGCGGCGGGGCTCAAGGCCAACACGGCTTCGGCTCCTTTGGAAAAAGTGGCGCGAATTCTCTAGGCAGGCCATGAGTTATCCTGTCGCAGATTGATGACGAGCTGAAGTTTGC
>DATDCV010000297.1:0-12872 GCA_036524155.1 Verrucomicrobiia bacterium | reverse complement strand
GCTGAACAACTGCAACCTGAGCGGCAACTCGGCCGGCAACGGAGGCGGCGGAGCGTCCGGCGCCACGTTGAACAATTGCATCTTGAGCGGCAATTGGGGCTACGTTGGCGGCGGGGCATCCGGCGGCATGCTAAACAACTGCACTTTGACCGACAATTCGGGAGGTTACGCGGGCGGCGGGGCGAATGGCGCCACGCTGAACAACTGCACTTTGAGCGGCAATTCGTGCGTCGAAGGAGGCGGCGGGGTGTCTGGCGGAACTCTGAACAACTGCACCTTGACGGGCAATTCGGCCTCCATTGGCGGCGGGGCGAACGGCGGCACGCTGAACAACTGCATTGTCTACTACAATTCGGCCCCGAACGGCCCGAACTACTATGGCTCTACCTTCAACTATTCCTGCACCGCGCCGATGCCAACCAACGGCGCAGGCAACATCGCAGCCGCGCCGTGGTTTGTGGTGACGAATGGCTGGGGTAACCTGCGCCTGCGATCCAACTCGCCTTGTATCAACGCCGGGAACAACGCTTACCTCACTAATTCATACTTCATTAATTCTCTTGATCTGGGTGGTCAGCCGCGCGTCGTCAGCGGCACCGTCGATATCGGCGCTTACGAGTTCCAGGGGAGCGGCTCGCTGATTTCTTACGCCTGGCTCCAGCAATACGGACTGCCCATCGACGGTTCGGCCGACTTTGCCGATCCGGACCGCGATGGGATGAGCAATTACCAGGAGTGGCTTGCGGGCACCTCGCCGTTGGACCCCACATCAGGGTTGCGGATGTTGAGTGTGGCGCCGGCGACTAACGGGTGGACGGTGACCTGGCAGAGCGCTGCCGGCATCGCTTATGTTCTGGAAAGGAGCACGAATTTGGGTGTGGCGGCCGGCTTCTCCGTCATCCAGGACAACATCACCGGCCGGCCCGGCACGACCGCATACACCGACACCAACGCGGTCGGCCTGGGTTCGCTCTTCTATCGGGTCGGAGTGCGGTAATACGCGCGTTCTCGTTCTGGAAGACGCCCGCCTGTCACGGGGATGAGCGCTGGTGATGCCCAACTTCGGTGGAGTGCGGTCAGGGCGGCGCGGTAACCCGCCAGGCAAAAAATTTGAGCCGAGTTACATCGGCTGCTACAATTGCTGCCAGTTTAGGCATGTCCGAAATCACACAGATCCTGCGCGAGATCAGTGGCGGCAACCAACGGGGTGCCGAGCAGTTGCTTTCGCTCGTCTATACGGAGCTAAAACGGATTGCGGCCCAGAAAATGGCTAGTGAGGCGCCTGGAAACACGCTGCAACCGACAGCCTTGGTCCATGAAGCCTGGATGAAGCTGGTGGGAGACGGCAATGCCCCGTTCGAAAACCGGGCTCACTTTTTTTCCGCGGCGGCAGAAGCCATGCGACGCATTCTCGTTGACTCGGCGCGCAGGAAGCACGCAATAAAGCGCGGCAGCGGTGCTGCCCACCAAGAACTGCAGGAAGATCGCCTGGCACAAGCTTTGCCGGACGAAGAAATGCTCGCCGTGGACGAAGCCCTAGAGCTGCTGAAGAAGGAGGACCCCGTTGCTGCGAGCCTGGTCAAATACCGCTATTTTGTTGGGATGAGCATGGGTGAAGCGGCAGCAACGATGGGGATGTCCTTACGAAGCGCCGAGCGCACCTGGACTTTCGCGAGAGCCTGGCTAAGGCGGCAAATTGGGAGAAGACAATCAATCACTTAAGGCAAGTAGCTGGCGGGTTTTGGTTTGATCCTCCGCTTGTCATGCAGCCGGGAAACACGCGCTTGCTAGGAGTAATGGCTGGTATATTCTCTTGATATGTCGGTTGAGCAGTTGCTGTCGCGAATCACGGTGGATCCAAACGTCTGCCATGGAAAGCCGTGCATCCGCGGGTTGCGCTACCCGGTAGAGTTCCTGCTGGAACTGTTGAGCGGCGACATGACCCCGCAACAGATCCTCGCTGATTATCCCGACCTGGAAGCGGATGACTTGCGCGCTGCCTGCGCCTACGGAGCCCATTTGAGCCGCGTTAAACGCATCGAGCCGTTGGCCGCATGAAATTCATGGTGGACGCCCAGTTGCCGCGGCGTCTCGCGCTGCAACTCAGCGCCTCTGGACACGACGTCGTGCATACTCTGGACTGCCCAGCGGGGAACAGGACTCCGGATGCGGATATTGTGGCGCTGGCCGTTCGAGAAGGGCGGGTAGTCGTGACCAAAGACAATGATTTTGTGACCTCGTTTCTCCTGAGCGGGGCTCCCCCGAAGCTGCTTCTGATTTCCACCGGCAACATCTCCAACGAAGCATTGTCCCGCCTCATGACCGCGAACCTGCCGGCGTTGGAAAAGGCTCTCGCGAACCATGACTTTGTCGAGTTGAGCACCACAGCGATTACCATTCACGTTTGAATCCGGTTCATCGGCGATGCAAGTAGCTGGCGGGTTTTGGTTTGATCCTCCGCTTGTCATGCCAGCCGGATATTTGAATACGGTCAAATGACCCGCGAGCGCGAAATCTTTGACGAAGCTCTGGAGCAGCCTTCACCTGAGGCGCGCGCGGCTTTTCTTGAGCGGGCCACCGCTGGCGATCCCGGGCTGAGGAAAGCCGTTGAGGCTTTGCTTGCGAACCATCAACCAGACACCTTTCTCGAGCAGGGTGCGGCTGGCGTTCTGCGCGAATCCATGGCGGCTGCAGGCAAGCTGACGCCTCAGGAGGAGCAGCCTGGCGATTGCATTGGCCGTTACAAACTTCTGGAGAAGATCGGCGAGGGGGGCTTTGGCGTGGTTTATCGGGCTGAGCAACGCGAGCCCGTTCGGCGCCAAATTGCGGTCAAGGTGATCAAACTGGGCATGGACACCAGGAGTATCGTTGCCCGGTTCGAAGCCGAACGCCAGGCGCTCGCGCTGATGGATCATCCGAATATTGCCCGCGTGTTCGACGGTGGGGCAACTGTAACCGGCCGTCCTTATTTCGTAATGGAGCTGGTTCGCGGAGTTCGGATTACCGATTACTGCCAGGCAAACCAGCTCTCGCTTCGCGATCGCCTTGTTCTTTTCATTCAACTTTGCCACGCCCTCCAGCACGCCCACCAAAAGGGTGTTATTCATCGTGACTTAAAGCCCTCGAACGTATTGGTCACCGTCCAGGATGGGAAGCCGGTACCGAAGGTGATCGATTTTGGTGTCGCCAAAGCAATTGAAGAACCACTCACCGAGAAAACCGTTCTGACCAACTTTCATGCGTTCATCGGGACGCCCGCCTACACCAGCCCCGAGCAAGCCGAGATGACCGGAGCGGACGTGGACACCAGGAGCGACATCTACTCGCTGGGTGTTTTGCTCTATGAACTGCTGACCGGCGTGACGCCCTTCGATGCGAAGGAACTCACTCAATCCGGCCTGGACGGGATGCGGCGAATGATCAAAGAGGTCGAGCCGCCCAGGCCGTCAACCCGGGTACGCCGTGCCGTCGCGGGCAATTCGGCTACTCCCGTGACAATGCTGGTGGATCGGGACCTGGATTGGATCGTAATGAAGTGCCTGGAGAAAGATCGCACCCGTCGATACGAGACAGCGAGGGAACTTGCGGCCGACCTCCAACGTTATTTGGACCAGGAACCGGTTTTGGCTCGCCCGCAGAGTACGACGTATCGCCTGCGTAAAGCATTGCGGCGACATCGTGTCGCTTTTGCCGCTGCGGCTGCCATTCTCGTTACGGTCGTAGCCGGTAGCACCATCAGCCTTTGGCAGGCATTGCGCGCCACGAGGGCAGAGCGTGTTTCGGAACAACGCCGGAAAAACGAGGAGGTGCTTCGCCGTAACGCGGAACGGGAGCGGGAACGCGCGTTGGAAAACCAGCAGAGAGCCGAGCTGAACGAGTATATTGCCGACATCAATCTCGCCCACCACTCAATCCTCGCCGGAAATCTGGCCCGAGTGACGGAGCTCCTGGTCAAACACCGCAACATCGGTTCCCAACGGTTCGAGTGGCGGTACTTATGGCATGCCGCGCAGGGGGATGACCACAAGCTGTTCACACAGGAGGCATCCAGTGTGCTTTCACTGGCGAACTCGCCGGAATTCCTGGCGGTCGGCCTGCAGGACTCGGTCCGAATCTACGACGCGAAAACCGGCAGCCTGGTGAAAACGCTGGCTAAATCGGGTTCTTCAGTTGCGCTGTCGAGTTCCGGTTTGCTGGTAACGGCCAGCAAGGGCACTGTCCGGGTCTGGCGAACTGCTGACTGGTCTGAGGCGTATTCTGTTCCCGAGCACATGGCTCCGGTCGCATTCTCAGCCGACGGACAACGGCTGGCGGCGACTTCACTCGCAGGAGTGCATGTTTATGACAGTGCCGACGGGAAGCTCGCGGCCGAAATCCCCAAGAGTATGCCCCCGTTTGCTTTCAGCCCGGTCGGTAATGTGATCGCGGTGGACTCCACCAACGGGATTGTTCTCTGGGACTTGGAGGCAAGGAAAGCCCTGCGAACTCTCGAACATTCGGACGGAATGTTCACGCCCTGGACGCGGGGGATGAGTGTTTTGGCGTTTTCTGCGGATGGACATTCGATCGTCGCCGCCCGGAATACGCCGCGGGATGGCAGCATTTTCGTGCTCGAGATGTGGGCCTGCGCGACGGGCGAGAAGGTGGCCAGCGCGCCCCAGCGTCCCAACACGCCTGAACACTCCGGCATGATCGCCAGTGTTGCGTTCGATCCCCGCGGACAGCTTCTCGCGTCTGGAAGCTGGGATCACTCGATCCGGTTATGGGACGTCGCCACCCTGGAGTGTGTTGAAAGGCTGCACGGAAATCCTTCGGAGGTCTGGGCGGTGGCTTTCACCACGGATGGTCAGGGCATTATCAGCGGCGCCAAAGACGGAACGGTTCCTCTGTGGCCAACGAATGCCGCCCCAAAGGAGAAACTCTACGAAGGCAAGTGGACACCGATCAAATTCTCCACAGACGGGCGGCTGCTGGCAACAATCGATGAACAGTCCAGATTCGTGCTGCTGAACCTCAAAACCGGGGAACCCAACGACCAGCTTCAACTAAGCAAAAGCCAATGGGGCCTTTGGGCGGGCGCCATCAGCGACGATTTCCGCGTGTTGGTGGATCCCTTGCCCAAAGGCGGGCTGCGCGTTTGGGACCTCCAATCCAGGAAGTCGGTGGACATAGAGAGCCTGGACTTGCGCACGTCCTGGACGGCAATCTCTCCAGACGGAGCATCAGTCCTGGCGGGAGCGAGAGGGGATTCCGTGCTGTGGTGGAACCTCCAGGACCCTTCGGAGGCACCGACACGAATCGAGGGCAATCGCGCGCTGTTCGCTCGAAACGGCAATGTCCTGGTTACGCTTCTCGACAAATCCATCAAAGTATGGAATCCAAAATCCCGGTCCCTTAAAACGGAGTTCGCGGTGGAAGCCGATCTGGGCTTCATGACTCCGACGGCACTTTCAGATGACGGCAACATTCTCGCCGTGGCGTCCAACCCCTTCACGGAGATCGAAAACGCCATTCGACTGTGGGACACGCGGAGCGGAAAGCTCCTCGGCGTCTGCAAAGGACATACGCAAGGCGTGAACAGGCTTGCCTTCTCTCCCGATGGCGAGGCCCTTGCGTCCGCAAGCAGCGACAGCACCCTTCGCTTTTGGGATCTCCGCACTCAGCAGGAACTCCTTTCGATTCAACGACTGGCGGATCCGATCAGCGATTTTCTTTTCTCTCCCGACGGCAATTGGCTCGTAGCCAAGACGGCCGGTGGTTTACGGTTGTTGGATGGGTCACGAGAGCGCGCGGCGGCGAAAACGGCGGCTTTGGGAGCCAGGGCGGGTGAGCAGTGAGAGAGTCATGGGTGTGGTGGATGAGTGGCTCGATAGGCCAAGCGGGCGCGCTTAATGCTTCCTTAAGGTTGGAGGCTCTAAATTGACAAACACTTGCGGAATAGCAAAATGGCTAATTACGTTAATCCAATGATGGGCGGAGCATCGTCTGGAACCATGGAAAAAACTGAAGGGTCGAATAGACCCGCGCTGAATACCACAATAAGGCCGCGGGCAAGCAAACGCGGGAGGCCATGGCTTAAGTGGGGTGTCGTTTTGATCGCGCTGGCCGGAGTTATTTGGGCCGGCAGGCGCTACTGGGCGCCGGCGTCCAGCGCCGAGATGGACTACAAAACGAGCCCTGTAACTCGCGGCGATGTAACCCAAATCGTCACCGCCAACGGCTCCCTGAACCCGGTGCAACTGGTCGAGGTGGGAAGCCAAATCTCAGGCTCCATTACTGAGCTCAAAGTGGACTTCAATTCGCGGGTCAAGGCCGGGGATGTCATTGCGCAGATCGATCCGGCGACCTACCAGCGGGCGAAGGGCCAGGCCGAGGCCGAACTGTCCAGCGCGCAGGCGGCCGAAGAAATGGCGCAACTGAATTACGACCGCGGCAAGGAATTGTTCGCCTCGAAGCTCATCTCGAAGTCCGACTTCGACCAGCAACGGGTCAATCTGAGCCAGGCAAAAGCCGCGGTGAAAACCCGCCAGGCCTTGCTCGAAAACGCCCAGGTCGACCTGAGTCGCACCACCATCCACGCTCCGATTGACGGCGTGGTGATCACCCGTAAAGTCGAGGCCGGTCAGACCGTCGCGGCCGCGATGACCACGCCCACCCTGTTCACCATCGCCAACGACCTCCACAAAATGCAAATCGAAGCGTCGGTCTCCGAAGCCGACATCGGCGGCGTTGAGGAAGGCCAAAGGGTCCAATTCACCGTGGACGCTTTTCCCGGCCGGTTATTCGAAGGCAGCGTGAAACAAGTGCGTTATGCCCCGAGCACGAACCAAAACGTCGTGACCTACACTTCGGTCGTTGAGGTCGATAACAAGGACTTGAAGTTGCGGCCCGGTATGACGGCCAACACGCGGTTCATCACCGCGGAACGCAGGAACGTGCTCAAGCTTCCGCTCGCGGCCACTCGCTTCCGGCCTCCGTCTGGAGTTACGGTTATCGGAGACACGAACGCGGCCACGGTCAAGCCCCCTGCCGGAGCCGCCCTGATCGAGGGCGGTCCGTTTGCGGGTCTGCCGATGATGCCCTGGATGGGCGAGCGGCGCCCGCCCACGGCGGCGGAGCAGACGGCGTATCTCGCCTCCCTGACTGCGGAGCAAAAGCAGAAATATGAAAAAATTACTGCGGATTTCCGTGCCCGCATGGCGCAGGGTGGCGGCCCGGGCGGGGGTGGGGGCGGGTCCGGTGGGCCGAGGGGCGGAGGCGGAGGGTTCGGTGGACCGGGCGGCGGCGGTGGAGGGTTCGGCGGCCCACCCGGAGGCGGCGGGGGTTTACCGCCCCAAGCCCAATCCAATGAGCCCAGGATGGCCACGATTTATGTTAAAGAGAGAGCAGCGACGAATGCTCCCATGGGCCAGGTGGTGTTGCGGGCCAAGACCGTGAAACTGGGGATTGCGGATGGAAGCAGCGTCGAGGTCATCGAAGGATTGAACGAAAATGACCAGGTGGTGAGCGGCACGATAACGTCCCAGGTCGCCGCCGCTTTGCGTAATCCCTTCAGCCCGTTCCCGGGTCCGCCCCGACGCTGACGTGTCTGCCCTGCCCATGGAACCCATTATCAAACTGGTGGATTACCGACGCACGTATCGGAACGGCTCGCTGGAGGTCCATGCCGTTCGGGGCGTCACGCTGGACATTTCGGCTGGAGAATTTGTGGCCGTCATGGGGGCGAGCGGCTCGGGCAAATCCACGATGATGAACACCATCGGTTGCCTCGACCGCCCCAGTGGTGGCCATTATTACCTCGATGGGGTGGATGTGGGCGAACTGCGCCGCACCGAGCTGGCCGACCTGCGCAACTCCAAGCTCGGGTTCGTCTTTCAGGGGTTCAACCTCCTGTCCCGCACGTCGGCCCTGGAAAACGTCGAACTGCCGCTGTTGTACGTCCGGCCGCCGATGCGCGCCCGCGACCAGCGCGAGCAGGCGATGGTCGCGTTGGAGATGGTGGGCCTGGCTGACCGCGCCGACCACTACCCCAACCAGCTTTCCGGGGGACAGCAGCAGCGGGTCGCCATCGCCCGGGCTTTGGTGAACCAGCCGCGCGTGCTCCTCGCGGACGAGCCGACGGGCAACCTGGACACCCGCACCAGCATCGAAGTGATGGGCGTCTTCCAGTCGCTCAATGATCGCGGTATCACCATCGTTATGGTCACGCACGAGCTGGACATCGCCAATTTCTCCAAACGGAAGGTGGTGATGCGCGATGGCCTGATCCGAACCGACGAACCGGTTCTAAATCGCCTCCACGCGCCCGAGGCTCTGGCGCGCCTCGAGGAGGAGCAAAGGGCGATCCACCTGGCTTAAGTATGTTAGCTATCCTCAGATCCTCGCTGCGCGCCATCCGCCGCAATATCCTTCGCTCCATTCTGACCATGCTGGGCATCATCGTCGGCATCGCCGCGGTCATCGTCGGCGTGAGCATGGGCGCCGGGGCCAAGGCGGAAGTCGAGCGCCAGATTGCCAGCATGGGCAACAACCTGTTGATCATCTTCTCGGGCAACATGTCCCGCGGTGGCGTCCGCGGCGGTTTCGGCATGCAGCCGACCCTGACCGAGCAGGACTATGAGACCCTGCGCCGCGAGGTGACCGGCCTGGCCGGCATCAGCCCCGAGGCGCGCGCAACCGCACAAGTTGTGGCCGGCAACCAGAACACTTCCGTTGGCATCTGGGGTGTCAGTGCGGATTTCGCGGAAATACGCTCCTGGCGTTTTCAATCGGGCGAGAACTTCTCCGAGACGGATGTGCGCAACGCCGCCAAGATCTGTCTCATCGGCAAAACCACGGCCGCGACGCTGTTCGGCGAAGGCATCGACCCCGTCGGGCAGACGGTGAGCATCAAAAATTCACCGGTCTCGGTCGTCGGTTGGCTCGCCTCCAAAGGCGCGAACAGCTTCGGCCAGGACCAGGATGACATTATCATCATGCCTTACACCAGCGTGATGAAACGGCTCTCCGGGGATACCAGGTTCAGGGCCTTGAACCTCGCCGCGACCGGTCCCGACGTGATGATCGATCTTACCAACCAGGTGACTGCCATCCTGCGCCAAACCCATCAGATTACCGGCGACAAGGACGACGATTTCAGCATCCGCAGCCAGCAGGAGATGAGCGATTTTTTCAATGCCAACAACCGGGTCATGACCGTACTGATTGGCGCGTTCGCCGGGATTTCGTTGGTGGTTGGCGGCATTGGCATCATGAATATCATGCTCGTCAGCGTTACGGAGCGCACCCGTGAAATCGGCATCCGGATGGCGGTGGGAGCGCGCGCCCAGGATGTTCTCCGCCAGTTCCTCATCGAAGCCATCCTCCTGAGCGCAGCCGGCGGCATTCTCGGAATCCTGGCCGGTTACTGGCTTGCCCCCCTGCTGACCCGGTTTGCGGGATTCCCGACGCTGATCTCCCCTGAATCTGTTTTGATCGCGTTCTCGGTCAGCGCCGTCATCGGCGTGGTCTTTGGCTTCTTCCCCGCGCTGAAGGCCGCCAACCTCGATCCTATCGACGCCCTGCGATACGAGTGATTAACCGCAAGTTGGCGGACTCCATTCCGTTCCTACGCATGTCACGTTGGCCAAATGGTGGAAAACGGCCCAGATAAACATTCAACCGTATGACGACGCGTGCAATTTGCATAGTGATAGTTTCCCTGGCTTCTGGTGGCGCAGGCGGGTACCTCCTCCGTGCTCAGAAGACGGATGGATCATTGGTTCTATCCGTCAAAGACGTGGTGCGAGAGGAATACCTTGCCCCACCCGACTCTTTTTCCAGGGTCAAGAACACAAGAAACTCCCTGGAAGCCTTAAGTGCGCGGTTGGGAGTTGGTATCCTTGACGGCATTGTGGCATATGACCGGCTTCCTCGGAACACTGAGTTGGAGAAGCGAAAAGCCGCGCGGGTTTTGGAGCGCGCCATCCAAACTGCCGAGGCAGCCATGCAGGAATTCGAAGGGACTGAGCAACAACTGGAGCTCACTCCGAATCTCTTCCACGCGCTGCAAAAGGCGGGGCGCTACGATCGCTGGACCGAGGTATACGTCAAAACGCTCTATGAGCATCCCACCCACCTTGTGGTGTCCCGCTTCGCCAGGGACGCAGTCAAAAACGGCGAGCTCGCCGGGCAACGCGAGCGCGTGGTCGAAGCCCTGAGTTACCTTAGCGCTTTCCCGGTAGAGTTCGCGGGCAGGGCAGAAATTGAAGCCGCGCTTACCTCTGCAAATCCACGCTACAGCCAAGCGCAGAATTCCGCGCCGCTGCCGGGGCGCGCAGCCTCGGAAAGCGCGATGGACTGGAATTGAGGCCATGGAGTCCCCGCGGTCTCTCACCTGCGGGCCGCCGAAACGCCAAAGTTGTGATAAATGAACATGGCGCGATCACTTTGGTGCTCACGCCGATTCCGGCGCTTCGCCATATTGGGAGCTTTAGTCGTTCTTGGATTGGCGTTCCGTTCTCATTACACGCTGGCCATTGTGTCCGGCACCAGCATGCTTCCCAGTTTGAAGCCCGGTGACGTGCTTTTGGTCGATAAACGGGCGTACAAACGAATCGAACCATGCAGAGGTGACGTCGTATTGGCCAGGTACTCGGGTGAGCTGGTTGTGAAGCGAGTGGTGGGCCTTCCCGGTGAGGATGTGGAGGTTCGGTACGGAAAGCTCTACATCAACAATCGACTCATGCAGGAAGACCACCAGGTTGAGCAGGGTACCATTTCAGTCGAGAAGGGAAACCTGCTCGAAGGGGACTTCGCCACTCTGGGTGACAATCGGGCAATTTCCCCGGCTTTAGCCATTCACCCGATTGTCGCTAAAGCTGACATTCTGGGCAAAGTGGTTTTGGCACTGGGAAGGCGTCTTTACGTTAAACGAGAGGCTGAATGCGCGATCACGAACTCCCTACCTGCAACGCTCTCAGAAAACGAGCCCGCACGAAACGGTACCTTGTTGGTGACGCAATCAGCGTTTCTTGATTGAAACCCAATGCAAGCACGAAGGCGACGTTCGCGAAATATGGCTTGCTCTATGCGGCGAAGATGAAGAGTTTCTTCCATCGCGTTCTCTACCCGCAAGGCAGAATGGCGGCGAGATGAACCCAGTAAAAATAAACTCACGGTCCCGTGCCTTAGCCGCCCGGAGTCCTGCAAGACCGCGCCGCTCAACGCATGAGCTCTCGATGAAACAGCAAGTGACCTCCTATGCAACGACGCACATTTCTAAAAGCTGCCGCTTTGGCGGCAGGTTTCATGGCTGCAAGGCCTTTTTCAAACTTCGCAGTCTCGGCGGAAAAATCTGATTTTCCGTTGTGGGACTTGCACGTGCATCTGACGGAGCGTTTCTCGATCAACGAAGTCCTGGAAATAGCTAAAGAGCGCAACGTCCGGTTTGGCATTGTGGAGCATCCTGGCCAAGGAGCGATTAGAGATGATGCCGGCCTCCGGAACTATATCAGTCGCCTGCGCAAGTCCCCTGTTCTTGTTGGCCTGCAGCCGACCAACCTGGGGTGGTCAAAGAAGTTTTCTTCCGAGCTGCTCGCTCAGATCGATTATGTGCTCATGGACCCGCAGACCATTCCATTGGGGAACGGTGAATTCATGCACATTTGGCAATTCGACACTTACGTGGAGGATACGAACGAGTTCATGGAGCGGTATATGGCTTACAGCCTGGAAATCCTCACCAAGGAACCGATCAACATCTTCGGCTGGCCGCTGTTCCTGCCGGTTTGCATAGCCCGAGACTATTACAGTTTGTGGACTCAGGACCGCCTGCAACGACTCATCTCGGCTGCGAAGGCACGAAACGTGGCCTTCGAGATCAACGACATGTCGCACACGCCGCACGAGGAGTTCATCAGCATGGCGAAAGAGCAGGGACTGAAATTCACCTTTGGTTCCGACTCACGGAACAACAATGCCGGGCGGCTGGCCTACTGTAAGCGAGTTGCCAGGAAATGCGGCCTCAAGGCGGATGATTTCTATGTCCCGGTGCACAAGACCGGCAGTCTGTGATGTCGGGGAAAACCAGGTAAGTTCCCTTTGTACCAAGCCCATTTCGACAGGCTGGAGGTTCTGGCGGAAACCCACGTGGGGGAGCAAATTATTGCCTCCCCTGTGGCGGCGGTGGGCGGTCGCCGCTTGATCCGTGCGGAGCACCACTTGATCAGAGATGCTCTAGTGATTTGGGCGTCTGCCATCCTGACCCTCGACGCGGCCGAGAGCGACACCTTCACGAGCACCGCCCAGACCACGCCCGCCGTGACTTCCAAGGTCGTCACGGTGAACAGTCGCCAGTACATGGTCTACGAATACCCCGATCCCGAGTCGAAGACCTATTGCGTGGTGATCCCCGAGGGGCTGAGGACCGTGAGGGGCCTGTTGGTCAATGCCAATTACTACGGTGGAGACTCGCGCGGAGACTGGACCTTTTGCCACTACTACCGCGAATTCATGCACCTGCATGACTTTGCACTGGTCGCGGCCAATGGCACCTGCCCCCACGCCACTGCTTTCAAGGGATTTCGCAAATCGCTGCAAAAGATCAGCGCGGACTCGAAGCATCCTGAACTGGTTAACGCTCCCTATGTTGCGGTAGGCTTTTCCGCCGGCGGCGGCTTTGCCAGCACCTTGATGACCTACGATCCCGACCGAACGATCGCCGCCGGCATTATCGAGGCGCGGTACAATTTCGACGTCTTCACGAGACCCAACCCACCCCCCGGCCCCACGCCTGCCCATCTGGCCATTCCGTCGGTCCTTGTTTCGGGCGGGAAGGGGAATACGAATGCGCTGACCGGGGTCTTCAAAATGGTTGATGACGTGTTCGTGCC
>DATDCV010000296.1:0-14731 GCA_036524155.1 Verrucomicrobiia bacterium | reverse complement strand
GGCCCACACTTTCTTCGGCCCGCAGGTTTTTGAGGAAGCGGCGGCTGTTCGGGGGTGGGTTTGATGGTTGTTCGCGCGCACTCATTGGTGGGTTGAACTTCGCTCCAATTTTCGGATCCGTCATTTGGCGCCATTTTTCTGGCTATCAGTGCTGAGGCGTTCGAAATATGCGCGGATAGCGGCCTGGTGTTCCTCGCTGAAGTTTTCGATTCCGCTGCTGCGGATGGCCTGGCGGAGCCGTTCGTTGAGGCGGGCCCACTCGGCCTGGTCGATGCCCTTGGGCGGGGGCTGCGTGATGGCCGTGCCGGCGGGACCCTCGAGGCTGCCCTCCTTGTCCGCCGAAGCGGCCATTGCCGGCTCGCCCTCCTGCGTGCCTTCCTGAGGCACCGGGTAGGGGTTGGCGTCGGCCAACTCGGACACGGCATTCTGCATACGCAACTGGCTGGCCGCATCCGACAGCATCTGCGACGCGTTGTTGTAAGACTCCCACTGTTGTGGGGCGGCCTCAATTTCGTCGGCAGATTCGCTGGCGGCGCTGGCGGCAATTTCTTTGGGGTCGGTGGATTCCGCCCAATTCGGCACGGCCGGAGCGAGTTTGCTCATCTGGCCCAACTGGTCGCCGAGGGGCCGCCGCTGTGCGGGCTGGCCGGCAGCCTGTTTCGCCATCACGGACATTTCGTCCAGGCGCCCCGCCAGGGAGTCGGGATTATCGGGTTGCTCAGCCGCCAGCCGCCGGGCGCGTTCGAGGGCGTTGCGAATTTCAGCCTGGCGGGCTTCTTCGCCCTTTTCGCCCGCGAGCGCGGCGGCGCGGTCGGCGAGCGGCTGCAGCGAATCGGCGTTGAGTTTGACGGGCGCTTCGATGAGCGCGCCGAGGTCTTCGCCAAGGATGCCGTAAGCGACGGCGGTTGGGCGGTCGCCTTGTTGCACTAGCCGGGAGCTTTCCAGGGCCATCGCCAGGCGCGGTTTCGCGAGGTCGTTAGCGGCTTCGGACGGAGCAGCTTTCTGTTCGCGGAGAGCCTGGGCGTCTTCGCGCATCGGCGGGGGGATGGTCTGGCCCAGACTCGGGATGTTCCGGTCGGTGCGGCGGGCCAGGTCTCGGAGGAACTGCGCGGTTTCATGGCCCTTGGCGTCCCGTGGTGAATCGCCGGCCAGGTCCTCCAGCTTGCGAGCCTCGTCATAGGCGCCGGCGACGCGTTGAGCTTTGACGACCTCCGCGACGGAGTCTTTCAGTCGGTCATGTTTTTCCTGCGCACTGGCGCCGGCCTGGGCCTTTTGGGCGCGCTCGAAAGCGCGAGCGACGGGCAGCGCTTTGCGGGCGTCGGCGGCGACCTGTTCGCGATTGATCTTTTCCTGAAGGTCGTTCAGCTCACGATAGCGATTCGAGATGTCGTTGAGCTGCTGGTCGACGTGGTTGGCCATCTCATCTTTCGAGCCGTTTTCACGGAGAGTGGCCGCGAGCTTTTCAACGGCGGGCTGCAGTTCCTTTTCCACTTTGGTGGTGGCCTGGAGCGCGGTTGCGCGCTCCGCGAGCGTCGCATCCTTCTGTTTGGCGGTTTCGAACAACTGGTGGGCGGCCTCGGCGGTGGCGCGACGGAGCTCTTTCTGCCAGGCCTTCTCCACTTCGATTTTGGCCTGTTCGGGTTCGGTGCGAGCCGGCTTGTTGTGCCACGGCAATTGCCGCAGCTCCTGGTTGACCTCGCGGAGTTCCTGAATCGCATTCTGGATTTCCTTCAACGCCGCCGCGCCCTCGTACTGCCAGCGGTGTTTTTCGAGCTCCTCGCGCAGGATTCGTTGCGCATCCTTCGAAAGCGCGGTCAACTCGTCGGCCTGCGCCTCGGCCTGTTGGGATTGCTCCGGTTTCCACGAGGCGAAGCGCTGCAGATTGGTCGTGAGCGTTAGCGCGGTGTCGGATTTTTGGCGGACGAGAGCGCCCAGGGTGTCGTTGCGGACGACGTTGGTAAACGGGGCGACAGCGGGCGGCACTGACGAAGGTATGGACAGGCTGTTTTTGACACGGTCCTTGAGGGCGTCCTTGACGATGGCGCTGAGGACGAGGTTGGTGGCGAGCTCGGGACTGGGGGCGCGGCCGGGCGGCGGGCGCAGCCAGGCCAGCGGCACCTCCTGCAACGGCGCGCCCTGTTTTCCGGCCAGGAACTGCAGTTTGGACAGAGACGACGCCTGGTAGAATTCGATCGTCACCGGATGCCACCCGGATGCGAGTTTGAGCTCGCCTTTGAATTCCGTCGCCGCATGCAGGCCCCACGCCCCAGCCGGCAGGATCGATTTCCCATCCACGGCCAGCCGCACCCCGTCGTCGGCGACGCAGGCCAGCACCCAATCGCCCGGGTCCACGACGTTGATCTCGCCTTCGTACCGGGCGCTCCAATTTTCCCCGCGGCCACCGGGAGCGTAATTGTCGAACCTCGGATTATCGACTTTCTGCTCGAGGACGCGCCCGTTGAGCGTCGCGCCGTCAAAGAACGTCGCGAGCAGGCCGGACCCGCTGCGGCCGAGCGGCGCGATGATGTTCTCGCCCCGCAGCACCGGCAGTCCGCGCTTATAACGGCCCTGGGCGCCCTCGCAGCGGCCCGCCAGGACGTCGGTCTCGAAGACGCCCTGGAGAATGGTCAAAACGCGTTTGAATTGGTCGAGATCGACCAACGAGCGGCTGAAAAGGTCGCGGCCGAGGTTGAAGGCCTCGTAGATGTTGGTGCCTTTGGCCTGCTCGAGCAACGCGCAGTTCGAGAGCAACACATCGCGCTGTTGATTTCCCCAGGCGGTCACCGTCGAGCCAAACCGGTACATGAAGCGAGCCCCGGAGCACGCGTTGGTTTCGGATTCGAACACCAGGCTGTCGCCGATCGCTCCGATCTCGCGGCCAAACTCGTTGAGCCGGCTCTTGAGCACGGCCAGCGCGGGCCGCTGCGCGGCCGGGTCGTCGTCCTTGTAGTTGCGGCCGATCGACAGCCAGGATGCGCGGGTTTGTTGCAGGTAATCGCTCTGCGCGCCAACCGCGGACACCAGCAACTTCAACCGCGCGGCCAGTTGCGCCTCGAAAGCCTTGTCGGACGCGCCGATGGTGAACGCCAGCGGCTCGCTGCGGGTCGTCTGGTCGCGGAGATCGGTTGCGACCAACTGCAACTGCACCTCGTCGCCGGTGCCGGTGTTCAGTTCGGCGAGGTTGTAGTTGAAGGGGGTGGTCAGCTCGCGGGCGGGTATTCCTTTGTCGAGCGCGTAAAGCGGCTTGAGATCCGCCTCGGCGTCTTTGGTGAGGGCAACGAGATCGACGCGTTTGAGCCCAACGTCATCAGTGGCGATAGACTGGAGGGGCAGGACTTCATCGCGCTGGACCATGCCGGGCTCGGCGCCGACGGCAGCCAGCTTCGCGGCGGGAGGCTCATCGGCAACGGGGCGGAGCGTCCATTTTTGCGCAGAGAGGGATTGCAGCTTGTTGGCGCCGGTCAGGCGGAGTTGGTAGGTGACGGGATTGGTAAGCTGCAAATCCAGCGCCAGCCGGGCGTTGTCGCTCTGGAATTGTCTGACCATGGGGGTATCGGCAATCCACTCGGCCTCCGTGACTTTTTCCTCAGCCGTTTCGAGGAGGAGCCGGACCCGGCTGCCGATGAGGAAATCGGCGCTGCCGCCTTCGACGATGCGGTTGGTCCAATGGGTATAAGTGGGCGGCTCGATCGCCAATTGCAGGCGCGCGATCCGGGGCGGCGCATCCACTTTTACCGAGAACGTCCCCGACTCTGCGTCGCCGGCCTGAACTGAGTAGCGGAACCCCTGGGACACGCCGGGGAGCGCGAGTGAGAACTCGTTCGTGCCAGCACGCGACATCGACACGGCCTCGTGGAAGCCGTCGTCCCAACGAATAAGAGCCTTCACCTCATCGGGGAGGTTGGGGCCCGAAGCTGTGATTTCGAGCGGCGCGCCTTGGCTGACACGGCAATCTCCCGGTCGAACGGCGAGATGGATGCGGGCGATGGGAGCCGTCGGCGCGCCCGGGTTCAGCGCCAGCCAGAGGCGGTGGACGAATCCGGGCGACAGGCACGCCAGGGCCAGCACCAAAACGGAGGCGGCGGCGGACTTCCAGGCTTTGACGGCTGGCGCCCGGTTCACGAGCAAGCCGGGGTCGGCGGCGCGGATTTCCTCCGCCGCCAAATCGATCGTGCGCTGCATCATCCACGCGCTGACGCCCGGCTGCGATTCCGGCGGGGTGTCGGCCATCTCGACCGCCGCCAGTATCCGCTCGTGGTAATGCGCGTTGGCCGCCCGCTCGAAGCCGGCGGCGACGGCCCGCAGGTTCCGCCGGTGGCTGAGCGGCCAAATCACGCGGTAAAGAAAGAAACCGGCGGCGACCGCGTAGTTGATCGCCGACAACCATCGCCGGCCGGGCAGTTGCGGCCGGAAAACCCATTCAAGCAGCGCGACCGCCAGCAACCCGCCGCAAAACACGAGCACAACCTCCGCGCAGCCACGCGCCACCGCCATCAGTTTGCGGCCGCGCTCGTATTGGCGGAGCCGGGCGGGGATGACCGGAGGTAGGGTTAATGAGTTCACGGGAGCCCCTGGCGTTTACGCAGCACCCACTCCGTGCAGAGCAAGGCCATGACAGCGAACATGGACAAGTAGCTGTTCCACAGGCGAATGGTCTCGCGGTGCTCTTGCGTGCGCGGCTTGAGCCTGGTGGCCAGGTCGTTCACCGCCGACGCGGCCTGGTCCATCGTTGCGGCGCGGTGCCCGCCGGCTTTGGCGAGCCGTTCCAGGCCGGCGAAGTCGCCGCCCAGGTCGAGGCCTTCGGCGGCGTTCTGGCTCCGGACAACGAGGTCCCGCGTTTCCGAGAGGCCGCTCAATTCGCCCGCGCGATGGGACGTGGTGATACGCCACAGACCTTCGTCGAGCCCTTCGACGGACAGACGCCACAGCCCCGGCGTTTCTGCCATCGGCAGCATGTCGAGTTGTTTCGCGGACCCGGCCACAACATCGCCATTGTCACCTATCCGTTCGAATTTGGCTATGGGCGGTTCACGCAGGGGCTCGCCTTTGGCGGTGGTGACGCGGGCTTTGAGCTCGGCCGCTTCGGCCGGGCCGACCAGGTGGCGGTCGAGGCCGACCTGGAGGCGGGCGTCCCTGCCGCGGAGCCGCCCGGCCAGGCCCCAGCGCATCACTTGCAGCCAGAAAGTCTGGTGAACACGCTCGCCCAGGCGGTCGCGCCAACGCCACGACTCCTCGGTGCCCATCCAGAATACCCGGCCGGCGCCGTAACGCTGCGCGGCGACGATCGGCGTCCGGGCGGAATTCTGAGCCGCCAGCAATACGGTCGCGCCGGGCTTCGCGACGACTGAGTCGGCAACCCACTGCAACGGCGGCAGCAATGGCCAAAGTTTCTGGTTATACCCGGGATCATTGAGGATCTGCATGATGGGGTGGTCGGAGCCGGCGGCAGTGAGGCCGACGGTTACCGGTTCGGCATCGCGGCTCGAGGAGAGCGAACCGCGGACCGGCAACACCCCGGCGAGCGTGCCGAGGCTGAAGGCGCGCGGCATGCCGCGCGGGCCGGCGAGGCAGACGAGGAACCCGCCCCGGTGGCCAACGAAATTGGCGACGAACACCTGTTGCTGGGGCGGCAGCTCATTGGCGTCGAGATCGCCCAGGCAAACCATGTCGAAGGCGTCCCATTCGGCCTGCGATTTGGGCAACAGCGAGACACCCTGGTCCTGGATGATGATCGAGTGATACCGCCGCGTGAACGTCACCCGGCGGTCCCGCTCGAACATCGACGCCAGATACCGGCTTTCCCAGCGCGGCGTCGAGTCCACCAGCAGCACCTTGATCGGGTCCTGGTTGACTACCACCGAAATGTCCGCCGAATTATTCGCCAGGCTCGCTTCCTTCCATTCTTTGGCCCGGGACTGGACCGCTTCCTGTTTGCGTTGGGCGATCGTCGCCAGGACTTTTTCGTCACAGGCCGAAATCCGGGAAGCAGGAATAGGCCGCTCGCGCGAGGAATCGGGCAACTGCCAGCCGACGCTGAGGTGGTCCTCGCCGCCGCCCTGTTTGTGGAGCGTCTCGAAGTAATAGGGCCGCTTTGCCTTCAAGGTGATCGGCTGGCTTTTCTGTGAGGGCTGGCCATTCCACTGGCCGCGCGGCACAAACCCGGAAACAAACGCGACTTTGGTTTTGTCCCTGGGATTGTCGGACGGGCTCAGCCACAACTCCGAGGAGTCGTCCGAAGCGATCCAGAACGTGTAATTGCCATCCTGCGGCGGGATGAGAAAGCCCCGGATGCGCGCGCCGTAGGACGATCCGCGGTTGGCGTACTCGAGCCGGCCCAGGCTGCCGGCGGCGGACGGCGCCTTCTTAAATGCGGGGTTGTCCACGAGCTCCGCGACGCTGTTGCCGCCGATGTCATTCCACATTTCCAGCGTCACCGATCCCGAGGGCCGCAAGAGCAGGTCGCGGCTTTGCTCGCGCGCCAGCTCGAGGCGGGCCTGGTAGAGGTTGATGCCCGCGTTGGTGGCGGAGAAAGCGAAATTCTCGTATTGCCACTGGCCGTCGCCGCGCACGGTCCGCCGCTCAATTTCCTTGCCTTCGCGTGTGAGCACCATGTCCCAGTCTGCGTCCGCTGCCCCCGTGATGCGGTAGCGCACGCTTAACGGCACGTTTTCACCAAGAAAGACTTCACCGCTGCCCGAGATTTCGGCGACGACGGCATCGGGGGGATGGCCGGGGTCGCCGACGAGGATGCCGGAGACCAGTGCGCCGCGGGCACGCAGCGAGCGAATCACCGGGATTGGGTCCGCGCCGGCGGTTTGGCGGCCGTCGGTCAGGAACAGGACACCCCCGGCATATTCCTGGGCCCAGGTGCGCGCGAGGCTCGCCAGGCCGGCCTCGAAGTCCGTCGCGCGATTCGGCAGCAGCTTCGCGGGTTTCGCCAGGTCGAGCGGCACCAAGGCGGTGTCCATCCCGAGAACCTTGACCCGTGCTCTCTTCTCGAGCGCCGGAACGGCGGTGTCGCGCGCCAGGGTGACCGCCCGTTCATAGCGCGACAACGGCGCAAGGGCGGCCAATGCCTTCGCAATGGCCGAGCCGTCCTTTGCTCCCGCCACCAGCGTCTGGTCGGCGGTGGCCTGGTCGGCCGCGTTGGTTTTCAGCGGGCGGATGCCGGCGGGCAGCAAGCCGAGACCGATCGCTTCGCTCAGTCTCGCGCCCGGCGCCATGGAATCATCTTTGACGGCCATTGAACCGGATTGATCGACCACAACGGCGACCAGCGGCAAAACGCGCTCGGTTGTTTTGCGAGTCAAAACCGGCTCCATGAGGAAAAGGATAAGCAAGCCTAGAGCCGAGGCGCGCAGCCAAAGCAACATTCGGCGAGCCCGCGGCGGCAGGGCGGCGAGTTCAAGGCGGTGCAGCCGCAGCAACGCATAGACGGCCAACACCGCCAGCAGCCCGACCAACCACCATGGCCACCCGGTGAACTTCACCTGCCAGCCGGAGGGAATGTTAGCCGAAGCAAGCATCACCGTTCGAGATCATTGCCGGCTGTTGATGGCCGGATTCAGGCGCGGCTCGCCTCTCGCCGAACCCGCCGCCTCCCGCCGCGTCATGAGCGTCTCCAGGAAAATGAACCCGAGCGCGCCCACCAGCAACCAGCGCCACAACTCAGCCGACTGCCGCCGGGCCGGATCCAAATTCGCCGCGACCTGCTCGGCGGAATGGAAAATTCCGGGTTGCCGGTCGAAGGCCTGCGCGATCTCGCGGTCGGTGACCGGCGCCAGCGCGCTCTCGGCCGGGGCCAGCGCGACGGCGCAGCGAATCGGGCCCGGCTCGTTCGGGTCGTGCAGCGTGTAAATCCCCGGGGTGAGCAAAGGCTCGCTGACGATTGCATCGCGGCCTTCCCAGGCCCCGGCAGCCAACGCCAGCGGTTTGCCGGCGGGATCCTCTCCTTGCATCGCCCTGGTCGGGTCCTTGACCCGCGCGTAAATGATCTGCTCTCCAGGCTGGAGGTTGCGCGGCGGAGTGACGAAGCTGCCCAGCCGGCCGACGATGCCCCGCATCAGCGGCACAAATGCCGCCTGGACCGGCAGCTCCGTCCAGTCCGCGTTGAGGCTCGTCGCCACGAGCGTCACCAGCCCCAGGCCGCGCCGCCGCTCCGCCACCAGCACGTCGTCGTTGTCCATCTTCAGCAACGGATCCAGGTCGGGTGATTTCACTGATTTCAGGTCCAGCTTGAAATACGACCTGACCTTCGCCGCTTTCCAGGCCTCGTCGTTGCGCGCGCCGAACCCGCTGAAGACCGGATGCACGAGGCTGATGACGGTGGGGATCGCGGGCTTGGGAGGTGTCAAAGCGTTCGCCAGCGGGCAGGGAAGAAAACCCTCGCCGTTACGCGCCCAGTAACGGTTGACCAGCTCGCGGTCCGTGTCCGGTCCCAGGCCCACCAGCACGCCGCCGCCGCCGACCACGAACCGCTCGAGCGCGTCCACCATCGCCGGTTCCAGCACGCGCGCATCTCCCAGCACCACCACCCGGTTTTCCTGCAGCAGCGACGGCCGCAACTGGGTGATCGGTATGCGCGTCACTTTGAACGGTCCGCGCTCCTCCCGCTCCGGGTCCAGCGCATACTCCAGGAAACCGAGCTTCGTCTCCAGGCCCTGCGAAACCTGGCCGTCCACCAGCAGCACCGGAACGCTCGATTCGACCTGGAGCGACAGCGCGCGGCGATCGTCGGCCGGGAGCAAATCCTGGTGGTTCACCAGCGCAGCTTCGAGGCCGTAGCTGCCCGGCGTTGGGAAGGTGCAGGGAAATGCCGATTCCAATTCGCCGCCGGCGGGAACCGAAACTTGCTTCGTGCCGACGATCTGCCCGTTGACGCTGAGCTGGACGGTGGCGGCGCGGCTCGCTTGCTTGCCGAAATTGGCGACGACGACGCGCGCGGTGGCCGGCCGGCCGGCCGACACCAACGTGCGGTCCATCAGGATCGAAGTGATCGCCAGGTTGTCGTCGATGCCAGCGCCCGCCGGCGAGAGCAGGATGACACTCGGCCGCTGACGCGTGCCCGGCACAGCGTTGTTCGGCCCGCGCAGGCGCTCCCTCAGTTCGTCCCAGCGAACCTTGTCGTCCGGGCGCCAGCCGTCTTTCCGCCCGTCGGTCACCAGCACCAGTTCCGCGCCAGGATTGATGTGGCGTTTCAACTGGCTCAGCCCGGCGTCCAGCAGCGCCGGGATATCCGTCGCGACGTAGCCCGGCTTCAGATTCGCCACCGAGCTTTTCACGCCTTCGAGGTCGAAGATCGGGTCGCTGGCCGTGGCGCCGAGCTGGGACATTTGCACCACGCTCACTTCGTCTCCCGGCGCCAGAGACTCCAGGTAGGCCAGCGCCAGTTTCTTCATGCTTTCGAACGCGGGCTGCGCGCGCCCCGCGCTGGCCGAGACACTGTCGTCGATCAGCAACACCGCGGCGGTGCGGCCCTGTCGTGCCAGGCCGGACGCCCCGGCCTGGACGTTCCTCCGGTTGAGCGCGGGACGGAGCATCGCGATCGCGATGGCGGCGATGATCAGCGTGCGGACCAGCAGCAACAGCAGCTCGTCCAGAAACAGCCGCCGCCGGCGCTTGGCCATCATCTCGAGCAGGAACCGCATCGCGCCCCAATCCACCTGCTTGATTTTCCGCCGGTGCAGCAAATGAATGATAATCGGCGCCGAGACCGCAAACAGCCCGCCAAACAAAACGGGATTGAGGAATTCGATCACGGCGAGCCTCCGTTCGCCTCCCCGCCGGTAATATCCATAATCAGGCGAAGCGGTTGCCGGCGCGCGGACTTCAGTCCGCAGCAACATCCGTCAGCAGGCGGTCTTGGCATTCCCAACCCAGGAGCCGGTCGGGTATTGCTGCGGACTGAAGTCCGCGCGCCGGGACGGGAGGGAAACCGGTGGTTCATGGCGAGGTCAGCGCGCGAATGAGAACGCTCGAGAGCTCCTCGTCGGTCCAGCAGGTCTGGAGCTGAACGCGGGCGGCGTGGCAGCCGGATTTGATCTGGCGCTGGTGTTCCTCGAACACGCTGCGGTAATGAGCCCGGACGCGGTCGCCGTCCAGCTTCAGCCGCGGCTCGTTTTCCAGGCCCACAAACTCAATCATCCCCTTGAAGGGAAACACCTGCTCCTGCGGATCGAGAACCTGGAACAGCCAAACTTCCTGCTTGCGGTAGCGAAGATACTGCACCGCGTTCAGAAACGCTTTCGGATCATCAAACGCATCGGTCACCAGGATCACCAGGCCGCGCCGCGTGATGCGTTCCGCGATGTCGTTGAGCACCGCCGCGAGACTCGTTTCGTTCCCGGCCGCCGCGCTCTCGAGCACTGAAAGGATATTCAGATACTGTCCCATCGTCGAGCTGGGCGGCAGGAACTGCCGGATCGCGGTGTCACACGTCACCAGCCCCACCGCGTCGCTTTGGCGAATCATGAGGAACCCCAGCGCCGCCGCCAGCGCGCGCGCGTACTCGAGTTTGCTCTGCCTCGCGGAGCCGTAACCCATCGAACCCGACGTATCCAGTATGATCGTCGCCCGCAGCTTCGTTTCCTCCTCGTATTGCCGCACGTCGTAACGGTCGCTCCGCGCCCACACCAGCCAGTCCAAATGCCGCAAGTCGTCCCCGGGTTGGTATTCCCGGTGCCCGGCAAACTCGACCGACAGGCCTCGGCGCACCGACCGGTGCTGACCTGCCAGCACGCTCTCGACCGCCTGGCGGGCGGTGATGCTCAGGTTCCCGAGGCGCTCGATGACCTCCTGCTGGACGGTTTGAAGGAGGCTCATGGGGGAAATCCGAAGGCCGAAATCCGAAATCCGACCCGCTGCGACGGCGCGGCAGCGCGGCGAGAAGAAGGCCGAAATCCGAAATCCGAAGGCTGGCGCGCGCGAAATACTATTGTCGAAATGGCTCGAAAGCCGCCGGGGGATTCTGGTAGGGACGACTTCCACGTCGTCCCCGAATAGACTTCCCGAATCAGGGATGACGTGGAGGTCGTCTCTGCCGTTTCGATTGCAGCTTTTGGGGCGTGGTGCGAACACCGTGCGCTAAGCCGAGCGGGTAGGGCTGGCGTGTCCTCACGCCGTCGCCAGAGACGCGAGGCAGCGTTCATGCGGATTTATCAGCCACCGCGAGGTGGGAGACCAGGCGCTCGATGATGACGTCGGTGTTCAGCCCGCCGGCCTGGGCCGCGAAATTGCAGATGATCCGGTGCCGCAGCACCGGTTTGGCGAGCGCCGCGATGTCTTCGGTTGTCACGTGATAGCGGCCGTGCAGCAACGCGCGGGCTTTTCCGCCCAGGATGAGTTGCTGACCCGCCCGTGGCCCCGCGCCCCATTGCAGCCACTTCGTCACTTCCGGCACATCACAAACCCCGGGCCGCGTCGAGTTCACGAGGTTCACCACGTAATCATAAACGTGGTCCGGGATTGGCACGCGCCGGACGGCCTTTTGGAGCTGGAGAATTTCGTCGCCCGAAAAGAGCGCTTTCACTTCCGGCGTGTAATCGCCGGTCGTGCGTTTCAGGATTTCGATCTCGTCCTGGCGCGTCGGGTATGTGATCTTCACCATGAACATGAACCGGTCCAACTGCGCTTCGGGGAGATTGTAGGTGCCCTCCTGCTCGATCGGGTTCTGTGTCGCCAGCACGAAAAACGGGTTGGGCAAGTCATACGTGCGGCCGCGGCAGGTGGTGCGCCGTTCCTGCATCGCTTCCAGCAGCGCGGCCTGGGTCTTTGGCGGGGTGCGGTTGATTTCGTCCGCCAGCAGCAGGTTGGTGAAGATCGGCCCCGAAATGAACTCGAGCTGGCGCCGGCCGGTCTGCGCGTCCTCCTGGATGATGTCGGTGCCGGTGATGTCCGACGGCATCAGGTCCGGCGTGAACTGGATACGGCGAAAAGTCAGGTTCAGTGTCGCGCCCAGCGTCTGGACCATCACGGTCTTGGCCAGGCCGGGCACGCCTTCCAGCAGGCAATGGCCGCGGCACAGCACCGCATACACCAGTTGCTCGAGCACTTCGTCCTGCCCGACGATCACCTTGTGCATCTGCTCGAGCATCTGCTCGCGCGCCTTCTCGAGGCGAGTCACCCATTCGGCTTCGCTGGCAGACAATTCAAGAGTAGGATTCGCTTCTCTCATAGAGGATGATGACAATTACTACAGACGGTGAGGGAGAGTCAGCTCTTCATTCGGTCGCGCGACGTTCTCTGCATCGCAGCATGTGTTCACAAAAATACCTTCATTACAAGCCGGATTTCGGAATTCGGGTGTCCGCTCAGTCTTCGGTCGGAGCGCCGAGTTGCACTCGGCTTACACACGGCCGTCGGCGCGCTTAAGCCGATTAAAAATCGGCGCCCCGACCGAAGACTGAGGGGATACAATTTCGGGCTTGGGCCTTCGGACTTCAACCTTCCTGATTCTCGGCTTTTCTCCCTCGCCTTTTTCGTGTTTAGTGCGCGCGCATTTATGAGCAAAACAGCACTTTTGTTTGCGGGGCAGGGCGCACAGGTGGTCGGCATGGGCAAGGACCTCGCCGAAAAATTTGCTTCGGCCAAAACCTGGTTTGAACGGGCCAACGCCTCGCTCGGCTACGATCTGACCGGGATCTGTTTCCACGGCCCGGAACCGGAACTGACGCGAACCGAAAACGCCCAGCCCGGCATATTTCTTGTCAGTTGGGTCGCGTTCTCGCTCCTCCGGGAGCACGCCCCGGAACTCAAATTCGAAGCCACCGCGGGCCTTTCGCTGGGGGAATTCACGGCCTTGACCGCTGCCGGCGCGATGAGTTTCGAGGACGGACTGCGCGTCGTGCGGCAGCGCGGCCGCTTTATGCAGGAAGCGTGTGAGGCGACCCGCGGCGCGATGGCCGCGGTCATCGGCCTGGACGAAGGCCCAACCCGGGAGGTCTGCGCGCAAACCGGCGTCGCCCTCGCCAACCTCAATTGCCCCGGTCAGCTTGTCATTTCCGGTGAAGCTGAAAAGATAACCCGCGCCTGTGAACTTGCCAGAGCGCGGGGCGCCCGCCGCGCCCTGCCGCTGACGGTCGCAGGCGCCTACCACTCCCCGCTGATGGCGGGTGCGCAACCGAAGCTCCAAGCCGAACTCGATAAGATCCACCTTCTGGAACCGTCAGTGCCGGTTATCTCGAACGTCACCGCCGCGCCGCACGCGCACCTGCCATCGATCCGCGCGCGGTTGGTCGAGCAGGTCACGTCATCCGTGCTCTGGGAGCAATCCATGCGCTATCTCCTGGCGCAAGGCTTTACCCGATTCATCGAGTTGGGACCGGGGACCGCCCTAAGCGGATTCATGAAGCGAATCAACAAAGACGCCCGGATTTTCAATGTGGCGGACGCTGCCAGCCTCGAGACGACTTTGAAGGGCGCCGGCTGTTGACAAAGCCCGCGCGCCGCCTGACTGGCCCTTTGGTCACGGCACGGTAATGGCCGTAACAAGGTTGCCTTTTGGCAGCAGGCCCAGGTAATCCAGCAGAATGTGTTCGGCTTCCAGCAACGCCGCATCTACGGCGGGGGGCTTTTCCTCATCGGGGTCCGCGAACCGGTCTGTGGGTGTGCCATCGGGCACCGCGGCGATTACGCCGTTGGTGGTGGCGCCGGGGATCCCTTTATGGGCCAGCCGGGCGGCCGTATTGGTCTTCGCCACCGGGTCGGGCAGACCGGGTAGCAAAGCCTGCTTGAGGCTCAGCTCGTAAGTCTTTTCGATCGGTTCGGCCCGGGCCAGGCGCTCCTTGTCTCGAGCCTTGGCCCGCGCGTCGTCTTCTTCTTTCTCCTGCAAGCGTTTCTTTTCGTTGAGCGACACGGTTTTCTCGGCCGCCTTCCTTTTGTAGGTTTGGATATCCTCACGGATATAGGAGTATTCCTTGTCCGCGGCGAGCCGCTGGGCGGAAAGCCTGCGCAACTCGGGCAGATACGGTTCCACGAGGTTCAACCGGTCGTATTTCGCCCTGGCAATGGGGTCCCCCGGGGGCAGGGGATTCTCGAGGGCCGCTTCCCCGATTTCCTTCGCTTCGCCGAATACGGAAGGCAACACGACATCCGGCACGACGCCCTTGAGCTGGGTCGAATCGCCGCTGGCGCGATAGAACTTCTTAATCGTGAGCTTAAGAGCGCCCGGGTCGTTCGTGAGCGCCCACTTGGAGAGGGTTTCGAGGTTATCCGGCCGCCGCATCGCCAGGGTTTGCAGCAGGGCCTCTTTTAGAGGCAGCACCTGTTGCACCGTGCCTTTGCCGTGGGTGGATGAATCGCCGACGATCAGCGCCCGGCCGTAATCCTGCAGCGCGGCGGCGAGGATTTCCGAGGCGGAGGCGCTAAAACGGCTGGTCAGGACGATCAGCGGTCCCTCATAAAGCACCCGGCTGTCGTCGTCGCGGTCAACCTCCGTCCGGCCGCTGAAATCCTGGACTTGCACTACGGGGCCTTCTTTGATGAACAGACCGGTGAGGCGAATGGCTTCCTCGAGGGAGCCGCCGCCGTTGCGGCGCAAATCCAGAATCACCCCATTGACATTCTCTTGCTTCAGCTTGGTGAGGAGTTGCGCGACATCGTCGGTGGTGCTCTTGGGTGGGGTTTTGGCGCGCGTGCTGGTCGGGTCGAAGGTGGTGTAGAAAGAGGCCAGGTCGACGACACCCAGCCGCAGGTTTTCCCCTTGCGGCCCGGGCAGCTCGATGAGCTTCGCCTT
>DATDCV010000295.1:0-10276 GCA_036524155.1 Verrucomicrobiia bacterium | reverse complement strand
GCGCCATTTGCTGAACCTGGCCGCCACAGGCGCGACCGTTGTCTTCGAAGGTGATTTGCCCTCCGAGGTGCCCGGCTGGGGCAACGCCCTGGCGCGTCGCCAGGAGCTTACGAATTTGGTAGGAGGTCTAGCCGGTTCGTGGGATCCTGTAGACGGCGCTTTAGTGGCTAAAACGGGCGCAGGAAGGGTGGTTAAAGGTGATCTCCTGCCGGTGCTGGCGGCTGCGGGTGTTCCGTGCGAACCAATGGCTGATCAGGCGGGCCTGATGTGCGTACGGCGCGCCATTGAAGGCGGGCGCTATTACTTTATCGCCAATCGGTCGGAAGATAAAACCGTCCGCCGTTGGGTGAGCCTGGCCCTCACCAACAGCTCGGTCGTCCTGTTGGATCCTCTCAGCGGCCAGACAGAAGCGGGCACATTCGAGTCGGCTCCGGAGCGCGCCACTCGAGTCTTTCTTTCGCTTGAGCCGGGCGAATCAGTGATCCTGCGCTGCACGGAGGCATTCTCGACGCAAACAACAGGAGGTCGCAGCACTGGTAACGTGCCAGCCCTTGATGCGCGTCCCCGGGCATCAACGGAGGCAGGCAACATGCCTGTCCTGCGAGGGTACTGGGAACCTGCCGGCAGGTCGGTGGAGTTGGAGGGACTATGGCAGATCAGTTTTCTTCAAGGCGGCCCGGTGTTGCCGTCGGGGTTTGAAACTCGACACCTCGCCTCCTGGACAGAATTGGGCGACACCAATACCCAGCGCTTCGCCGGCACCGCGCTTTACGCAATCAGTTTCGACGCCCCGCGGCAGCCGTCTCAGGCCTGGCAGTTGGACCTTGGCAAGGTCTGCCACAGCGCCCGCGTCCGGCTCAACGGAAAGGATCTCGGCACGCTTTTCACGCCCCCATTTCGAGTCACTGCAAGTAGGCTCAGAGAAAAGAACAATCGCCTTGAAGTTGAAGTCACCAACATCTCCGCCAATCGCATCCGTGACCTCGACCGCCGGAAAGTGCCCTGGAAAAACTTTTACGACATCAACTTCGTGAACCTCGACTACAAACCGTTCGACGCCTCCAACTGGCCGATGTTCGACTCCGGCTTGCTGGGCCCGGTCAGACTCACTCCGGTAAGACAAACGCAAATGTCCCCACGTTAGAGTCCGCGCTGCGAACCAACGCCAAAGATCGAGCTCCCTCTCGATCCCGAACACGCTGACATTTCAACGCTCCGGCGCTTCCGCGCTCTAACCGAATCCTGCGACGCGTCTAAATCTTCCAGCCGCTCCGATATTGGTGCCGGATGGACGAATTCGCCTCCGGACAGCCATTCGCCCGAAAGTTCTTTGAATCCCACTCGATCTTTTTTCCCGTGCGATAAGCCACGTTGCCGAGCAGCACCGCCTCTGTGAGCGCACCCGAATACTCGAAATTGCACGTGGTTGAGCCGCTGGTCTTGCAGGCCAGGACCCACTCCGCATGGTGACCGATGGAATCCGGGATCGAATGAGCGGGGGCGACGAAACCGGCGAAGTCTTTTTCGGGGAGCAGGAGGTGGCGGCCATAGTCCGCGAGCAGATTCCCTTTTGTTCCCATGAATAACACTCCACTGCGCCACTTGCCGGCCAAATCCGGAGAGAGAATGTCCGGCGGCGGCTGTCTGCCGCCGTGATACCAGGTCAGCGTGACTGGCGGCTGGGCCTCGCGTTTGGGATACTCATAACGGACGATCATCCAAGGGGGAACCGACTCCGGGTGGACGGGCGGGCCGTCGAGCACCTGCGCGCTCAGAGGGCTCCGCAGACTGAGCGCCCAATGCGGCAGGTCCATGTAATGACAGCCGAAATCGGCGAGCGCGCCGCCGCCGAAAGCCCACCAGTTCCGCCAGGAACCCGGCAGATATTCCGGGCTGTAAGGCCGGGACGATACGGGGCCGAGCCACAAATCATAATGCAGTTGCGAAGGCACCACCGGTGTGTCTTTCGGCCGCTCTCTGCCCCCATACGTCGCGTCCACCCACACGTGCACCCTGTCGACCGCACCGATCGCGCCGCTCTGCACCAACTCGACGACGCGCCGGTAATTGCCTCCGGCGTGGATCTGGGTGCCGATCTGCGTCACCCGTTTGGTTTTGCGCGCCGTGTCCATCACGACCCGACACTCCGAGATAGTCCGCGTCAGCGGCTTCTCGCAATAGACATGCCGGCCGCTTCGAAGCGCAGCGACCGTGGCGACAGCGTGCGTGTGGTCCGGGGTGGCGATCACGACCGCATCGATGTCCTTTTGATCCAACAGCCGGCGAAAATCGTTATATGTCTTGGCTCCAGAGAAACGCTTCGCCGCGGCGGCCAGATAGCTGTCATCGACATCGCACAGAGCCACAATATTCTCGGTCGCCACATTGCTCAGGTCATAGTTGCCCTGGTGAGCGACGCCGATAATTCCGATGTTCAGTTTCTCATTTGGAGAGAGCGTGCGCGAACCCGCAAAGGAGACGCGCGCCACCAGGAAGCCGGCTCCCGCCAAGGCGCTTTGCCGGAGGAAGCTGCGACGATTCAGAGGTGTATTCATAACAAAACAGACAGTATTCAGGCCTCAGAATTCGAGATTTCTGAGGATCTGTCAACCGCTCCGCCGATATATCGAGAGCAGTACTCGTGCAGGACGAGGCAGGGCGAAGCCTGGGCTTTGCCCCGCCGAAATGATGCCCGCGGCCACCAAACCCAGCACTCCGCAAGCAGACCACAGGGCCAGCGGGCTGGCGGAAAAAATCAGCAGACCGAGGCTGGGGCCAAACACGAAAGCGAGCGCCCAAACCAGGCCGTAGGTGCCCATATAGAGCCCTCGCCTATCCGGCGGAGCCAGGTCGGCGACATATGCCCCCGCAACGGGCATGGCGATCATTTCACCAAACGTGAAGAACGCGGTTGTAAGCACCAGCAGCGGCAGGTTCCGTTCAAGCATATTGGAGGCGAAACCTGTGCCGATGAGCAGATAACCCAGCGCCATCACCTGCCGAGCCGGGAACCGTTTCGTGATGGTCGTCAAAGGCAACTCGCACAGCACCACCAGCAGGCCGTTCAGGGAAATCAGCAGCCCGTAGGTGCCCGCAGAAAACCCGCTGTGGGTGATTTGAAGGCTCATGGCGGAGAACACTTGCACGAAAACAACCCCAATCGCCAAAGAGGAAAACACCACCTGCCGAAAGCGGGCGTCCGTGCGGACCACGCGAAAGGTCTCCACTATTGAGTTACCGGTCCGGCTGCCAAGCAGGCCCGAGGGCAATGCGAGCCAGGCCACCAGGCCATAGAGAATAGAGGTCACAGCGTCGCCGATGAAGAGCCACAAAAAGGAGTGTTTGGCCAGCAATCCGGCGGTCGCAGGACCGAACGCCCAACCGGCGTTAAAAGCCATGCGGTAAGCCGCAAACGCCGTCACCCGCTGGCCGGCAGGGACGAGGTCGGCCAACAAGGCGCTGCTGGCCGGCCGGTAAAGCTCACCGGTCAACCCCGCGACAGCGGCCAACGACACAATCCCGGTCAGGCTCCGGGCCTGCGACAGGCAGAGCATCACGACCGCAACCGAGAACATAGACAGGACAATCGTCTTGCGGCGTCCCAGCCGGTCCGCCAGGTAACCCCCAAGCAAACAGGCGGCCAAGGTACCGACGCCGTAGGCCCCGATGGCGAACCCGGCCTGTGCAGCGGTGTAGCCAAGGCGCGTCATGTAGATCGCGAGGAACGGCAGCACAAAGGCCCCAAACTTGTTCAGGAACGTCCCGAAGAACAGGATCCACGCGCTGCGGGGCAATGCCCGCAGATTTGCTCTCAAACTCGCTTTCGTTTCGTCCATAGGATCGGTTTCCAGTTGACCGCCCTAAGCCGTGGGCAAAGAAAAACCCACCGGCTTTTGGCGGTGGGTTTCAAAAAATCTGGTGATTACGCTATGAAGATTCCGTGCCCCAACCGCCGGTACGACGCCACATGATAACAGCGACGCCGTACAGAGAAGTCTTGCGGTCCGCGCCGATCGCGTCCAAAGACTTCAGTTGAGGCAGAATGTTCATCAGTTGCGGATAAGCTAGCACCACGCGAGCGGACGTCAAAAGTTTTTTTGGCGCGCGGCGTAAGGCCCAGCGCGTATGCATGAAGCCTCAGATGGGGGCGGGGACGGCCTCGTCCCTGCGTTGGTTGAAATGATAGCAGCACCAGATGGGGACGAGGCCGTCCCCACCCCTTTCATGCATACGCGCTGCGTAAGGCCGGTTGCAGCTATGGAGAAGGCGGCGCCAATCCCTCGCAGACCCTGAAAAACCCAAGCGGTGAAGGGAGCGGGATGCAGAACGTGGTAGAATAATCCGCCGCGGTAATCCCTGCCGAAACAGTGACCCAGTTGGCATCGGTCAGATTGCTCTTGCCCTGGACAAAATAATGAGCGCCGGGCAAGGACGTCCACGTAAAGCAAAAGCTCTGGTTATTAATCCCGCTTTCCGTCATGGTCAGGTTTGCGCCGGAGATCGAAGACTCCGTAGCGAGGACGGAATAGCTGGCCGCCTGCCCGGTGGCATTCACGACGCCCAGAAACCACTCACCGGCGGATAGGGGGACCGGCGAGGAGAAGTCTCGAACCACGATCAACTCGTCACTTGTGCCCGGATTAGCGCTAAAATAGTCAAAACGGTCGGGGGCCGGCAGTGGCAGTCCCTTGCGAGCGAACAGATTGACGTCAGCGGAAGGCCCGTTGATCTCGAGCTGGGCGCGCGCCGAATGCTTTTGCACAACGAAGCGATAGTAATCGGTGGCGAAACCGGCGATGTTGGTGGAATAAGCCGCGCCCGCTTGCAGAGTAGCGACTGAGCCCAGGTTGAAATCGATCTGCACGGCGAAAGTCACACCTGCGGTGTTGGTGTTTTGGACCGCCAGGAAGTACCGGGAACCGGGCACCAGTGCGGGGCTGCCGTTCGTACGAAGGAGGACCTCGCCGGCCTGGCTGAGCGCCAGGAGAGTCCAATCAGACAGGTTGGTGCCTGTGGGCGGCACGGAGGAATTGAAGAGCAAGTTGACGGGCACACTGGCAAACAGCAATTGGTTGGTAGCAAACGCCACCCATGGCGGGGCGTCCACCGCGAAACATTGGATTTGCCCCGGCCCCAGGGTGTTCGTGAATGCGGCTCCGGGACTGAGCATGACCGGAACGGGTCGCGAGTCGCGCAACCCCATCTCCAGTTGCCAACTCAACAGCATGCAGGGCGAGTTTGTGCCGCCGCGACGGGTATCCTCCACTTCAAGTGTCCACAGCCCGGCGGCGGGTTCGCCGGCGAGTGTATCCAGCGATTCTTCAGGGAAGTAGAAGATTCCGGTCGCTGGAATGGATCCCGGAGCGAAGTAGTTGGCATTCGTCAACGGCGGGACCGCAAATTTTATTGGGACGGAGGCGAAGTTGGTGTTTTCGGTAAACGTGAGATACAAGGGAGCGATACGCGTCGAAGTCGCGTTAAAATACCAGGCGGTGTCGGCACTGGGGTTCCCATTTTCGTTCATTACGATGGTGACGTACGTCGAGGCGCCCGGGCCGTAGGTAAGGGTCGTATAGTTGCTGCCGCTGACCATGCCCGTGTCCAACAAGCGAGTGTTCTCATAATAGACCGTCATCTGGTCCGGCAAGGTAATGAAATCGTAGTCGATACTCACGGTGCCGGAGTGCTGGAACGTTTCGAGCGTATTAGTAACTGCCTCAGGGCCGCCGGAATAGTTCGTCCCCACCGTGTTGGTCCAGATTACGTCAGCTCCCATCCCCGCAACCGACAGTCCGCCCCGATTCTCCTGCAACAGCACCCGAGTCCCTGCCGGGCTCACCAACCGCACCACCAAATCCGAGACGCGGGGGTGGTCAATCCGCACGCCGACGTCCAGAGCAGTGATTACCTGGTCCGTATTCGTTACCAGGATGGCCCAAGTGGAAACCGCGTCGTCAACGATGGGCGCGCGGTCGTCCGAGGTAAACCGGACGGGAGCGTGAGGTTCGGTTTCCAGCGTAAAGCCATAGGCGACCCCGACGGCGGCGGAATCCGGGCCGGAATTGCACACGCGGACTGCGTAGGCGCCCGCGGCCAGGGGCGGGACGCTCGTTTCATCGATTGCCAGAGATGCGCTGACAGCAGCGCTTCCGAGCGTGACAACCGGGGCGATTTCCGGGCTGGCGCCCAGGGGATAAAGCTGGACCGCAACGGGGCCGGTGCCGAAAGCGAGCGTGAAAGTTGCGCTCAGATTCGTTGCGTTGGCGGGGACATTGATGAGATCACGCCGGCAGGCTGAAGGCAGGGCGGCGGACAACAGGTTGCCGCTGGTCTCGGCTTGCGGTTCCAAGGACAACCACAGGCTGTTGTTCGTCCCCGGGTGGTTTGTGCTCGTCACCATAAGGCGCCATTGACCGGCCGTCTGCGAACCAGCGAAGTCCTGCAGTGTGCCCGGCCCGTCTGAGTGCCGCGCGCCGGGGATATCAGCCTCACCGCTGTCGTCAAAAACAAGCGTGCCGGCGGGATCGATCGGGGGGTGCCTCAGGAGCGTTGCGGAACGGTCACCGTGCGTCAGGACCGCAGTAATATCGGCCAGCCTGGGATGGTCCATCACGTTGGTGACCAGGACACGCCTCACAAACATCGCGTCGGGCGCGAGGCACACGACCGGCGTGCTGCCTGGACCGGGGATATTCACCGGGGCCGGAAGGCCACGCAAACCCGTGTTCCCCGTTCCGTCAATTTCCGAGAAAGGAGTGTCACTGAGCACCGCCATGAGCGTGTATTGGGCCCCGACAGCAGACTCGCACTTCACCCCGATGTAATACACCCCCGGAACCGCATTCGAGTAGACGATGGTTTCGCAACCGCCGCGGCCCAGTGATTTGTCGGCCGCAGCCAACGCCCCGGGATCAAGATTCGTCAGGCCCGCATCCAGGGAGACGTAAAGATCAATGTCAGCCTCCCGACGCTCCACAGGATTGCTGCTGCTCAGCAAGCTGGCCCCGTCGACGGAAAGCGGCGGGGAGAGGAAGGTAAGGAAGGCGGCGTTGGTAAACGCGGGGGTATTGGTGAGCGCGTAGAAACGCCACTGGTTGGCGGTGCCAAGCGTGATCTGTCCCGGCGCCGGGCCAACCAGCGGGATCGAGTCCGTGACCTGGTCCGGCGAACCGGCACCGACGCGCTGAAATGGGAAGATGCAGCCGAAATCGCTGCCGCCGGCCACAAATTGGTTCGTAAGGAACACGACCTGCGGCGACGGGATGCCGGAAAAGACGACCGGCTCGCCAAGGCTCAGCGCGTTGGAGATCTGCCCATCTCCGATTGAGATCACCAGCGCGTAATCCTGGACCACGCCGTCACACGCCGTTACGGCATTCACATTCACCCGCTTACCGATCACCGTAACCGAATAATGGGCGCTGAGCGGAGGCGCGAGGAATACCGTCTCGACATTGTTGACGCTATCAAAAATCGGCAGCGACGATCCATTCCAAGGCAGGTTGAAGCGGTTCCCGGGAATGAGGTCGTTTCCGAAGAAAACCGCCCCCGTGTCGAGGTTGGTCACAATCAGATCCAGGTTGTTCACCAGCTTGACGCCGGCGAGCGGGTTGGCGGGGGGGTCGGTCCAGGCCAACGTCACTCGCAATGGAACACCGCGCGCCGCGCTTTTGGTGGCCACAAATTCGGTTCGGCTTTCGCCGGTGGCGAGGGCGCGAGCGGGACTTTGATCAAAAAAATACGCCGGCGCGGAGGCCCCATTCTGATTCGTTAGCCCCAAAGGGATGCTACTCGGCAGATTGATCAAACCCCAACCCTGGAAGTTGGTCATCGCACGAACGGAGAAATCATAAAGGCCAACCGGACGAGCGCCATTAATCAACAGCGCTTTCATCAGCGCCGGGCTATTCGTCACGCCGACACGTGACTGGAAGAATTCCTGCATCAGAGCGAGCGTTCCCGAGACTTCTGCCGCAGAGAGGCTCGTGCCGGACTCGAAGCGGTACCATGGCCCGACAGACGCATTCAAGTTACTGAGCACCGGGAAATAGTTGGCATCGGGCGCACCGAAAAGCGGCGGGTTGGCGGGGGAATTAGAGGCCGCCGGGTTCCACTGGCTGGAGCGCGCCCCGAGCACAAAAACTCCGGGCGCGATGACATCCGGCTTGAATCTCCCGAACTGACCCTCGACACCCGCTCCGACATTGCCGCGGCTGGAAAACCCGGCCACCTGGCTGCGGCTGTCCGTCGAGCCCAGCCACGGAGTATTGGTATGGCATTGGGTGGTGTTTGTGCAGGTCCAGGTTTGGTTCGTAATAAAACGCGGATGCTCCAGCGCCCCCACGGTGATGACGTTCTTGGCGGTGGCCGGCGACTGGACGGAACCGGCCACTCCGCCGCCGCCATCGGCCAGCCCCACCCCGGAATTCCCCGCGCCGACCACACACATCAACGGCTCTGAAGCGGACAATCCCGGAAGCGCATCCCGCACCGCGGCGTCGTAGATCGCGGCGGCGATGTCGTAATCGTTGTCGTCGGCGTAAACCCAACTGTTATTCGAAATGGCCGCATTCGTGCGCGCCGCCGATTCGAGCAGCCGGGCTTCTGAAAAGCCCGCGGGCGCGGCAGGATTGAACGCCTGGGCATAGATCTTCGCGGCTGGTGCCAGTCCGCGGAATTGACCTGGACCGGCCGGCAGCAAAGATCCTGGCGCGTTGGTGACGGTCAGCGACTGCGAACCGTTGCCGGCGATGATCCCGGCAACATGGGTGCCATGCCCGGCGACGTCCAGCCCCGCGACACTCTCCTCGGCGAAAACCCGCCCGGCGAGATCAGGGTGATTGGCGTCGACTCCGCTATCGGTCACACCGACAAGGACGCCTGCTCCAGTCAGCCCCAGGTAGTTAGACAACGTGAGCGTATCGGCGGCGACGCCCACGCCATTGCGGCTAAGGTCGGTCGCAAACGCAGGCGCGCGAGCAAGCTCGATCTCTTGCACGCCACTCAAGCCGGCCATTCGCGACAGGTTACGAACCGGGCAGCGTGCCCGTACCACCGGGCCAAACGGGGAAGTCCCAGTTCCAAGGATCTGCGCCTCGAGTTCTGCCAGACCCGCCAGGCTTTGCTCCCGAGCGTCGTCAAACAGCACCAACCGGACGTCCACCTCGGCCGGAATCTCGCGGGGCACCGCCGCAGAAGACGAGGTCTCCACTGGCCATCCCGCGGACTGATCCGCCGATTCGAGAGCCACCTCGAGCGCCGCCCCTTTGAGCCTGTAATAGGGCTCAAACCTGAGAACCGCCTGGATTCCCGGCCTGGTTGCCAGATGCCGCGCCGCTTCAGCAGAGGCGCGCACAAGATACGCGTTGTTGGGAATATAAGATACGATGCCGGCGCCAACCGCCGTCAACTCGCGGCGGAGACCTTCGGCCGAAGGCTTCGCACCCTGGACGATGTAGGCCCCGGGATCACCCTGCGAGCGCAGGGGCTCCGGAATTGCCAGATCCAGGGGACGGGCTGTGTCCAGCAAGGCGTTCTCGAGTAGGATGGCCGCGGGGTTGCCCAGTAATTCGCTAAGAGGCTGTTGTGTATTGGCAAGGCGATGAGGGCGTGGCAAGGGCCCAGATGTGGGTTTCTCCCGGGAAGCAAAGGCCGGGTGCGGATTCGTGGCGAGGCCGGGAGCCACCTTCACAATGGCACCGGTCGTCCTGTCCGCTCCCCCCAAACGACGAAAACCAGCTCGATCACTCCACCGCCAGAGGACGGCTAAGGACAATAGGCCAAAGGCAAGCCAAATGACTGGTCGGCAGCGCATCGAAGCACCCTATTAAAACCGCAAGTCCGCGAATTTACTAACAAAAACTAGGGAATCAGGCGGTAGAATCTCGGTTCGGTGCCGATCGCATCATACACCACGAATTCACCGCCTTCGATCCCGATCGGGCGGTTGACGTTGGTCCACGGCCCATTTGGGGAGATGGCTGCCTGCAAGGTTTCGCCGGGGAAGGCCGTAGGCCAGGAAATGCGGACCAGGTTGTTGGTCCAAAGTTGGATAAGCAGCGCAGGAGCCCGCAGGTTGGATGCGGGAATCTGCACCACCCGATAAGCGGCGTTGGTTCCCGATGGAACGGGGACCTCGAACGTGGTGATGGGGGTCGTCGCCTGGATGATACCGTTGGCGACCATACTCCACACCGGCGGCGTCAGGCTTGGGGTAAAATCAACCTCGTAGTATTCGCCGATGACGGAATTCCACTCCAACAGCAGTCCGTGAGGC
>DATDCV010000294.1:0-13801 GCA_036524155.1 Verrucomicrobiia bacterium | reverse complement strand
AGGAAAGCACCGGCGCGAAGCCGCAGAACTGAGTGATGCTTGTCGCGACGCTAACCTTTTCAGCTCGGGACTGGCTGTGGCCCGCCGGAGTCGCACTGGCCTTTGCCCTCTTCCTGGTATGGTGGAGTTACCGCCGCGCGTCAGCCTCACCGCTTCGCTGGCTGTGTGCAGGCCTGAAAGTGGCTGGCACCTGGGCGCTGGGCTTGTGCCTGCTCGAACCGCTTTGGTCGGGCCACCGCGCCCAGCCTGGCGCGAACATCTTCGCCGTCGTCGCCGACAACAGCCGGAGTCTGCAAGTGAAGGACAACGGCGAGACACGAACGCGCGCCGCCTCGCTAAAAGCGCTACTCGACCCGCACCATGCCGATTGGCAGGCCGCCCTCGAAGACAGTTTTGAAGTGCGCCGCTTTTTGTTCGATACCCGGCTCGAGCCAACCCGTGATTTTCACGAGGCGGCCTTCGACGGCCGCGCCACCGCGTTGGGTTCCGCGCTGGCAGCACTGAAGCAGCGTTTCGAAGGACGTCCGCTCGCCGGGGTGCTGCTACTGACCGACGGCAACGCCACGGACCTGCATAATGCGCCTGCGGACCTGGCGGGGCTGCCTCCCATTTATCCCGTTGTGCTCGGACGCCGTTCCGCTTTGTCTGACATCGCCATCAGCCAGGTCAACGTGACGCAAACGGCTTTCGAGGATGCGCCCGTCTCAATTCAGGCGGATGCCGTCGCGCTGGGGCTCACCGGCGAAAACGTCGTCGCCCGGTTGCTCGATACGTCCGGCCGGGAAATCCGCAACGCCGCTTTGCAGGCGAGGAAAGAGAACGACTCCTTGGCATTCCGCTTTGAGTTGCGACCGGAAAAACCAGGCGTTTCGTTTTACCGGCTGCAGGTCGGGCTGAAAGACGAAATCGGCTGGACCAACGCCTCCGCCGTCACGCGGGAAGCAACGTTGCTCAATAATTCACGGGTATTGGCGGTGGATCGCGGGCAGGGCCCATATCGCGTGCTGTACGTCGCCGGCCGGCCGAACTGGGAGTTCAAATTCCTGAACCGCGCGATCCAGGAAGACCCGCAAGTCCAACTCGTCGCCCTCATCCGCGTCGCCCTCCGCGAGGGCAAATTCGACTTCCGCGGACGCGGCGGCGAAACCGGCAATCCGTTGTTTCGCGGTTTCGGCAATCAGTCACGGGAGGAAGCCGAGCGTTACGACCAGCCGGTGTTGTCGCGTTTGAACACGCGCGACGAACTCGAGTTGCGGAGCGGCTTCCCCGGCACCGCAAACGAATTGTATGGCTACCAGGCAGTGATTCTGGATGACGTCGAAGCCGCTTTCTTCACATCCGACCAGGCCGCCCTTCTCCAGAAGTATGTCGCCGAACGCGGCGGCGGCCTCCTGATGCTCGGCGGCATGGAGTGTTTCCAACAGGGCAACTACCAGCGCACCCCGATCGGCGATATGCTGCCCGTGTACCTGGACCGCCTCGCGGACACCGCGGCCCCTGCGTCCGTGCGGCTGAACCTGGCCCGGGAAGGCTGGCTGCAGGCCTGGGCGCGGTTGCGCGAAAACGAAGCCGACGAAAAAACGCGCCTCGAATCGATGCCGCCTTTCCAGGTGTTAAACCCGGTACGGGAAATCAAACCGGGCGCCAGCATCGTCGCGACGGCTAAAGATGAGCACGGCAAAGAGTTCCCGGCAATCGTCACCCAGCGCTTTGGGCGAGGACGCACCGCCGCGCTGACAATCGGTGACCTGTGGCGCTGGGGCCTGCTCAACGCCGGCACCCACCGCGACCTCGACAAAGCCTGGCGCCAACTGGTGCGTTGGCTTGTCGCCGATGTCCCGCGGCCGGTAGAACTCACCGCCGAACCCGTGCCTGATGCCGGCGCCGAAGCCGTCAGCCTCCAGGTCCGCGCGCGCGATTCCAAATTCCAGCCGCTTGACGACTCGTCCGTCACTATCGGGGTTCAGGCTGCGCCCGGCTCCGCCACCAACGCCGCTACCGTCCCGCTGCGCCTCCGTGCCGAGCCGTCGCTCAAGGAACCAGGCGTTTACGAGGCGACCTATGTTCCCCCGGGCGCCGGCGGATATCTCGCGCAGGCATTCGTTACCAACTCCGTCGGGCTCGAGGTCGGCCGCGCTGAAACCGGTTGGGCGACGGACCCGGCCGCCGAAGAATTCAAGTCGCTCCAACCGAATTTGACTTTGCTCGAGGACATCGCCAAACGCACCGGAGGCGAATTGATCCCCGCAGACAACCTGGCCGCCTTCGCGCGCAGGTTGCCGTCGCACCGCGCGCCCGTAATGGAAGCCTGGACCACCCCGGCATGGCACACGCCCACCGTGTTTGGCTTCGCGCTTGCATGCTTCGTCGCCGAATGGGGCCTCCGGCGCTGGAAAGGTCTGCCGTGAGCATTATCGCAGATCATCCTCGTCTTCCTTCTCGTCCTCGTCCTCGTCCTCTTTCCCCTTCCAATGCTCTTTCTCGACGCATTGAGGGATTCATTACCAGGGCGAGAATGATCTGTAAATTCCCCCGCCTGCCGGACTGCCTGGCCTGGCCTTTTTACACTGTGGCGGCGCGAAACATCTTCCTGCCCATTTTGCGTCTCTTTGCCGCGCTCATGTTGTTCGCCGGCCTATTTACAGTTCCGGCTGGCGCCGGATCTGCCGCTACTAACCAGCCGACGGTGATCCTCGTCGTCGGTGCAGCGGGCGAGCCGGATTTTAGCAGTAATTTCGTCCGGCAAGTCGAGCACTGGACGAACGCGTGCGACCGTGGCCACGCCAAAACCATCTGCCTCGGGCTCGTCGACAACCCGCGCGGCTCCGACCATGACCGGCTTAAGGAATCTCTCACCAGCCAACCCACCGAAAACGGCGACCCACTTTGGCTTGTGTTCATCGGTCACGGAACGTTCGACGGCAAGGAAGCGCGCTTCAACTTGCGCGGACCGGATGTCACCGCCGCCGAATTGCGCGACTGGCTTCAACCATTCCGCCGACCGCTGGTGTTTATCGACACCACTTCGGCTAGCGCACCGTTCCTGAATCAACTCTCAGCGACGAATCGCGTCATCGTCACCGCTACCCGCAGCGGTAACGAACAGAATTTCGCGCGCTTCGGCCTCTGCTTCGCCGACGCTCTGGTGAACGGTGATAGCGATTTGGATAAGGACGGCCAAACTTCCGTCCTCGAGGCCTTCCTGAGCGCCTCCACACATGTTGCCGAGTTCTACAAAACTGGGGGCCGGCTCGCGACCGAGCATGCGCTGATCGACGACAACGGAGAGGGCTTGGGCACTCCGGCCGATTGGTTCCGCGGCGTTCGCCCCATTAAGAAACCCGAGGGAAGCGCTGCGGTGGACGGCGCGCGTGCGCACCAGTTACACCTGGTACTCAGTCAAGCCGAGCAGGAGCTGCCGGCCGGAATCCGCACCAAACGCGACGCCCTCGAGCTTTCCATCGCTCGCCTGCGTGAAACCAAGGCGCAACGTTCCGAGGAGGAGTATTACCGCGAGCTGGAAACGCTGCTGATCCAGTTGCAGCAAGTCTACGGCAGCAACCTGTAAGTCAGTCTTTGAGCAAGTTACGAACCGCCCGCATCAATTCGGCTTCGGCGGCCGGACTCACGTTCGACGCGGGAGGGCTGGTCTCGTAACCTCCTTCCTCGTACGCTTTTGCCGTTCCAATGTACCACGGTCCGTAATCACCGTAAGCGGCTATCGCCACGAATAAATCCGGCCGCTCGGCCTTCGCTGCCAGTTGATATTCCACGAAAAGTTCCCCGGGCATGTGCAAAATCCGCGCGCGTCCAAGTCGCAAGCAGCCAACATCGATCCGATGCCCATCCCTGCAACGGCGCAGCCAGGCGAGGCGCGACGGCCCGCCGATAACGAAGAAACGCGGGTCCTTCCCCTTCAACCGAGCCTCGAGCTCTTCTTCATCGAGATCGACCGCTGGCGGTAACGCCACTGGCTGAACGGCCCACCCGACCATCTCCGGAGTCAGGGGTTCTCGTTTAGTTGCGTCCCAGGCGCGGCTCATGCCGTCCGCGAGCCGCTCAGCCAAGAGCTTCCGGTTCTCCGCGGCGCCATCGTTGTATTTGCCGGCGCCGATATTCCCGCCTGCTCCGTTAAAGTGGATAAGCAGGGCGGCAGGCACTGCCAACTGCCTCAGGAAGCGGGCCACGCCCGGAAAATCCGGATTGGGAATGCCCGTCCGGTAATAACTCTGTGGATGCGTGGCATAATAACTCAGTACGGCCAGTGGCCGATTGCTGTTCCAGAAACTGACCAGCGAAACTACCGGGTCAATGGTGCCCTCCGGTTCGGCCCGAAGCGCCGCATCTTTGCACGTCGTATAACGGACGGCCCGCACCTTTCCGTCCGGTCCGAGTATCCGGCGGTTGGAGGCAACCCGATCGACCTTGGCCTCGCCCAGGCCGAGATGCGTTACAGGTTGGGGGTGAAGCAGGGCAAGCCGGACCGCACGCTCCAGATCGCTCAGCGTCTGGCGCTGGAAACTGCTCTCGAATTGTCGCGGATCAGCCTGGGCTTCCTTGAGTATTTTCTCCGCCGAGAAATCGCAGTCGGGCGCGTCATGCTGATGGAGCGTGTGGACGGCAACCCGCTCCGGACTCGTCCCCGCTGCCGAAGCCAGGCCACGGCAGAACTCGTCGTGGGCTTCGTTGGCGATGCCTATCCAATCGACCGCACACAGCACGATGGGCTGACCGGCGCCGAGCAGGACCAGGCCGCGAGCCCTCAACCCAAGGTCCCATTTGTTGGTGACCGGGTCATAGGCCATCATGCTCCCAATCGGCGGCGTGGCGTCGATATCAAACACGGCGAGCGCCAACCGGTTCGTTTCCTTGGCGGCGGAAGCGGGCGTGGCCTCCGCACCCTGCCCTTTAAAGGGCCAGATTAGGAAAAGCGCCAAGGCGAGAACCGCCGCCACTTTCGCCGCAGCACGGGAGAACACGCTGCCGGCGATTGTCAACTCCTTTGAGATCCGCCGGCGAGGACGCCGGCGCTCCCGGTCGCTCACGGCTGCACACGAGAATGTTCGATGGCTCATCGCCCGATATTACCACCACGATTGCTGCGGCGCACGAGCAGAAACTCCACGCTCAAGGGGTAATGTGCACCCGCCAGAAGCGGACGCCGTTCCAGGGTAGCTGGGCCTCCATCTGCATCGTGCCACCGAAACCAGGTGTCGTGACCGTGGCCTCCGACCAACTTGCGTCTGCCCCAAGAGCATCCGTCTGCTCGATGGTGTAGAAGCGATTGGTGAGCGACGCAAACTGCAGTATTGCCGTGCTGGCCGTCAATCCGGCGACAGTTAATTGCGGAAGCGCTCGCTGGCCGGTCCTGAACCAGGAGGTGGCGCTGTAGTTGGTGACCGAATCACGCACGGCGGCCACTTTCCAGTAATAAGTGGAATTCGGATCCAGCGGTAACGACCAGTAACTCAAGCTGGTGGTGGTCCCAACCTGATTTGACGGACCCAGAACCTGGCTCTTGCCAACGTACACCTGGAACTCCGGAGTCGAACCGTGCTCACAACGCAGCGTGAACGAGTCAACGTCTGCATACCAGGAACTCACCGCCGCCGGAGAATACGTATCGGCCTGAATGACCAGTTGCAGGCTCGACCCGGCGTAGGCGCCAAGGTCCGCGCTGCGGCTCACCCAGGTGTGAGGTCGAAAGATCGCCTCGCTGCCCGTCGCATCCTCGAATTTTGCCACGGCCCCGCCGCCCTGAAATAGCAGCACGCGCAGTCTTCCAATCAGCGTCGAGGGCAGCAGGTTCCAGACCCGTTCCTGCCATTGCAGAGTCGCCGACGTTGCGTCCAGCGGAATGTAAAAGTCCTGTATTAATTGTCCCATCGCCAGGGTCGACATCGGAATAATCGTTGTCGCAAAACGGTTCGTAGGCGTCGTGTAAACCTGCCAGAGCGACGGATTTGACCCGCCCGTGTACCACCCGGGCGACAGACCGCCGTCGAAGCCTCCGTTGACCATCAGCTCATCGATCCATCTCCAACTCAATATCTGGTCGGGATCCACGTTGGTCGCCCCATTTGCCGGCGAAACCAGCAACGGCGCCGGCGCCGGACTCGCCAGCGCGACCGCGCCAACCATCACCCCAACACCGACACACAGCAGCCGTGAGCACAATTCGCGCATACCTCATCCACCATTATGCCGCGCTCTTCCGTCTTCCTACTACAAGCCCGGCAATTTCACAGCCCGCATTCAACGGGCTGCGCGCCTTCAGTCAAGAGAAAAAGGACCGCCACCCACCGCCCATTTCATGCTTGCTGTCCCCGGCGGAGCGCCGAAAATCTCGGAAACTCTCATGTTCTCACACATCGTCATTTTTTGGACGGACCCGTCGAACCCCATAGCCGCGGACGAACTCATCAAGGGAGCTGAAAAGTATTTGAGGCCCATTCCGGGCGCGCTGCATTATCACGTCGGGAAAATGGCGACCAGCCACCGTCCGGTGGTGGACCAGTCGTACCAGGTGGCCCTGAACCTGGTGTTTCCCGACAAAGCGACCCAGGACGCGTACCAGGTGCACCCGAGGCATTTGGAATTCATCGAGAAGGTATTCAAACGCGTCTGCAAAAAGGTCGTGGTCTATGACTTTGAATAGAGAAAGGGCGGTTATGACAATCTCTGGTGCGAGCGTATGCCATCGGCCATTGGCTATCGGTATTCTTCGCCGTTTCGCAGTGACGCTCGGCGTGTTCCTGGCCGGCCTTGCTCTGATCGCGCTCAGCCTGTCTGCGGCCATCGACCCGGTCTGGCAAAACCTTTCGAGCCGCCGCGGCGAACTGCCGGTGCCGGCAGGGGGCTCAACGCAACAGACCGGCGCGGTCGTAGCGGACTTCGACGGTGACGGCTTGAACGACTTCATTCTCAGTTTTCGCCAAAAAGCTCCGGCGCTGGTATGGTATCGTCGCACCGCCACTGGTTGGGACCAGTACGTCATCGAGAAGGACTACCTCACCATCGAAGCCGGCGGCGCGGTTTGCGACATCGATGGAGATGGCGACCTCGACGTCGTTTTCGGCGGCGATTGGCAGAGCAACGAGGTGTGGTGGTGGGAAAACCCGGCACCCAAATTCGATAAGAGCGTGCCCTGGAAACGGCACCTGATCAAAAAAGGCGGCAAAAACCAGCATCACGACCAGGTGTTTGGAGATTTTCTTGGGACCGGCAAACCGCAGTTGGCGTTCTGGAACCAGCAGGCAAAGACCCTTTTCCTGGCCGAAATCCCCGATGACCCCCGCGCCGCAGAATCGTGGCCGCTGATGGAAGTCGTATCCGGCACCAGCGCGGGCTCGACTCCTTACACTGAGGGCATGTCGGCTTTCGACGTGGACGGCGACGGCAAAGTCGATCTCCTCGCGTATAACACCTGGTATAAGCACACCGGCGGCAAAAGGTTCATGGCAATCAAACTCTCCGACGAGGGCGGCCTGATTTTTGCCGGGTATTTCAAGCCATCCAAAGTCGCCCAAATCGTCATTTCTCCCGGCGACGGGACCGGCCCGCTGCGCTGGTTCGAGTGCAACGGCGACCCGGAGGACCCCAAAGCCTGGGTTGGCCATGATCTGCTGGGCCGGCCGATCGTGCACGGTCACAGCCTTCAATTGGGCGACATCAACCGGGATGGCCACCTGGACATCTTCGCCGCCGAGATGGCGAAATGGAGCGAGAACAAGCCCGATCGCGACAACCCCGAGGCCACGGCCTGGGTCTTTTACGGGGACGGCCAGGGCAATTTCACGAAGACCGAAGTGGTGGTCGGCCACGGCTGGCATGAGGCGCGCCTCCGCGACCTCGACGGTGACGGCGACCTTGACCTGCTCAACAAGCCCTACAACTGGGACGCGCCGCGGGTCGACGTCTGGCTGAATAACGGCACGCGCGCGGGCGCCAACGGAGCCGGCACGAGCAGGAGTTTTCATGGACCCGTGGGCCTGCAGCTCTACAGCCTGCGGGATGTGTTCCCCACCAACGTCGGTCTCGGCCTCCAATTCACGCGCAACTTTGGCTTCGTCGAAACCGAGCTCGCCGGCACCTACGGCCTGCCGCCGGCGCAGTTCCGCGAAATACTCTCGCGGTTCGGTCTGAGGCCGGTGTCGTCGCTGGTGGACTACAATTTGTTCGCGAATGAAATCGACAGCGTGATTGCCGAAGCCAAGACGCTGGGCGTGCAGTTTGTCGGGACCGCGGGAATTCCTCACGAGGGCAATTTCAGCGAAACCGATGCAAGGAACGCGGCGCGGGTTTTCAACCGGGCAGGGCAAGCGCTCGCGAAGGCGGGTTTGCGGTTTGTTTATCACAATCACGGATTCGAATTCGTACCCCACCAGGACGGCACGCTCTTTGACCTGTTAATGGCCGAAACCACGCCAGAATTCGTTAGTTTCGAAATGGATGTCTTCTGGACCGTGCATCCGGGCCAGGACCCCGTGAAACTGCTCCGGAAGTACCCAACCCGCTTCGCCCTGATGCACGTCAAAGATATGCGCAAAGGCACCAAAACGGGCTTGCTCACCGGTAGCGAAGATGTGCGAAACGACGTAGCGCTAGGCTCGGGACAGATCAATTTGGCGGCGGTGCTCGAAGAAGCGCAAAAAGCCGGCGTGAAACATTATTTCATCGAGGACGAGTCACCGGTAGCGATTGAACAGATCCCCCGGAGCCTGCGGTATCTCGAGTCCCTCGCGTGGTAACCAGGATATCATGGTGTCTCCGGTATCGCCTCAGTCTTGGGTCGGAGCGCCGATTTCTAATCGGCTTAAGCGAGCCGACGGCCTCCTGTAAGCCGAGTCCAACTCGGCGCTCCGACCCTAGACTGAGGGGGTGCTGTCTCAGATCCCCCTGTTTAGCGCGATCAGCTCGTGCCGTTTAGGGTGCCGGTCTGTCCAACATCTGAAACCATGACTATAAATGGCCATTTTATCCGCGGCACGATCATCCTCCTCCTGGCGGGCGGGCTCGGGTTGTGGGGTATTTGGCGCACGATCAAAAACTCCGACGACCCGGCGCGGATGATCTTCAAGTGGGTGCTGACGGCCATCGTCATCGGGTTCATGATTACCGTGGTGGCGCCGATGGTTGGCCAAGGGGGCTACGGCGCGGCGTTCGGGGGCATCCCTTTGACGGCGGTCTGTGGCCTGGCCCTGGCCATTATCTGGCGGCGCAACATCGCCGAGTTGGTCGCCAACCCCATCGCTTCGCTCTATGACGGCGGCAGCGTGCCGCCTGAACCGCGCCCGGCTTACTCCGTCGCGCAATCAAGGCAAAAAGCAGGCCGCTACCTCGAGGCCGTCGCCGAAGTCCGGAAACAGCTCGAACTGTTCCCCACCGATTTCGAGGGACACATGCTCCTGGCCCAAATCCAGGCCGAAGACCTCAAGGACCTTCCCGCAGCGGAGCTCACGATCCAGAGGCTGTGCGCACAGCCCGGGCATGCGCCGGCCAACGTCACCTTCGCACTTTACTCCATGGCGGATTGGCACCTCAAATACGGCCACGACCGCGAAGCCGCCCAGCAGTCGCTCGAGCAGGTCATCCAATTGCTGCCGGACACCGAGTTCGCCCTGACTGCCGCGCACCGCATCGCCCACCTCGGCACGACCGAGATGCTGCTGTCGCCCGAAGACCGCAAGAAGTTCGAACTGCCGCAGTCACGGGGCAGATTTGGTTTGATGCAAACCACCCCGGCCCTTGCTCCACCGGAAAAAGATCCCGGACAGCAAGCGGCGGAATATGTCAAACACCTCGAGGTGCATCCCCTGGACACCGAGGCCCGTGAAAAACTGGCTATCATTTACGCCGACCATTACCACCGGCTCGACATGGCCGCGGACCAATTGGAGGAAATGATCCAGTTGCCCAACCAACCGGCGCGGCTGGTCGTCCGCTGGTTGAATCTCCTCGCAGACCTGCAGATCCGCAGCAATGTGGATTACGAGACGATCAAGGCGACGCTCCAGCGCATCGTTGATTTGTACCCGAACCTGGCCGCCGGTGAAACCGCCCGAAAACGCATCGAGTTGCTCAAACTCGAGCTGAAAGCGCTGCAAAAGAGCGAGCCGGTCAAGCTCGGCACTTACGAGCAGAACATCGGCCTGAAGCGAAGCCGCATTTGATTGGCGCAGCCTGCGCCCTTTAGTATAACGCGCCGGACGATGTTGCCTGTTTCCAACGCGATAGTGTGCCGGTGTGAGTCCGCGGGGCTCGTGTCTCCCGACCTGCTGCACTCCGCTTCGTCGGCGTTGGAAGCCCAGGGCTATGTCGTGCATGCCGTTCATGATCTCTGCGAACTGGCTTCCCGCCGCGACCCGATGCTGGCCCGACTTGCACAAACCGGTTCGCTGAAGATCCTGGCCTGCTATCCCAGGGCGGTGAGATGGTTGTTTGCTGCCGCCGGCGCGCCCCTCCAGCCAGACGTCGAGATGACAAACCTGCGCACGGAGACTTCTGAAATAGCCGTCTCCGCCGTGCTGGATGGCGGGCCGCCGCCAACTCCCGGCGGCGGGAGCACCTGGTTCCCGGTGATCGATTTCGACCGCTGCACCCACTGCCTCCAGTGCTTGAGTTTCTGTCTGTTCGGCGTTTTCGCCGTCGACCAGAAGCACCGCGTAACTGTTCGCTCTCCTGAGAACTGCAAGCCCAACTGCCCGGCGTGCTCCCGGGTCTGCCCCGAAGTTGCGATCATCTTTCCCAAATACAAGGCGGCTCCAATTAACGGGGATGCGCCCACTGGCGGTGCGACCCGCGAAACCGTCAAGGTGGATATTTCATCGCTGCTCGGGGGAGACGTGTATTCCAAACTGCGCGAACGCGGAGAACCGCGCTTCTCCAAGGAACGGGACCCGGCGCGGGCGCTCCGGGAACGTCAGAAGCTCCTGGCCACACTCGTCGAGTTCGGTGACATTCAGCCCGAACTGCTGTCCAGCCTCCGCGCCCTCAACAACCTCCCCAACACCTCGGCCGGTCCTGAGCTTGAGAACGATCCTCCCGGTGAGCGCCATGACGATGCCGCCACGCGGCCAAAGCGAGCCGGGCCAGAGCCGTAGGACAGGCATCCTGCCCGTCTCACACAACTTCGCTAACTATTCCCGCAGCTTGGAATCGATGATGATTGTCACTGGGCCGTCGTTGACCAGGTGCACTTGCATCTGCGCGCCAAACTCGCCGGTCTGCACCGGCTTGCCAATCTGAGCCCGCAGCGAAGCGATGAATGCTTCATACAGCGGCACGGCGATTTCCGGCCGGGCGGAGCGGATATACGAGGGGCGGTTGCCTTTGCGCGTGCTGGCAAATAGCGTAAACTGGCTCACAACCAGGATTTCCCCGGAAGTCTCCTGAACCGAGCGGTTCATCACCCCATTCTCATCGTCAAAGACGCGCAGCCGCGCGATCTTTCCGCCCAGCCAGTCAGTGTCTGCGGAAGTGTCCGTCTCCTCAACCGCGAGCAGGATCAGAAGTCCGTTTCCAATGCTGCCTTTGGTGACGTCGTTGATCACGACCTTCGCCTGTGAAACCCTTTGAACGACCACGCGCATCGCGTTGCTATTACCCGGGAGGCCCCCAGAAGGCAACGACGTTCTCCCGCGCGACCGGCGCGCGGACTTCAGTCCGCAGCAATGCACGAAAGGGAAATGTATTCGGAGTTCCTGAACCAAACCCATTCGGGTGTTGCTGCGGACTAAAGTCCGCGCGCCGGCACAGACCTCTCGATCTGAGAGCTCCCGGAAGCACTGAGGGCCGGTCGACATCCTCAAGAGCTATGCTAAGGTGAGGCATGAAACAGTCGAAGCTCAGGATCGCTTGGGCCAGAGCGGCAGTCACGGCCTGCGCCGCAGCAGCTTTCCTCGCCGTCGGGCCGGCATTCTCCGGGGAGGTGCCCCGATACCCTTCGACTCCCTCCGCCACAAACATGACCACTCGCACTCTTCAAAAGCCAGAGGCCGCTGAGCTGAAGCGGAAGCTCACCCCCATGCAGTTCAACGTCACTCAGAATTCAGCCACGGAACCCGCCTTCCACAACGAGTTCTGGGACCAGAAGAAACCCGGCATCTATGTCGACATCGTTTCGGGCGAGCCATTGTTCAGTTCGTTGGACAAGTTCGATTCCGGGTGCGGATGGCCGAGCTTCAGCCGACCGCTCCAGGACCAGGAAGTGACCGAAAAAGCCGACCGCTCCCACGGGATGGTACGCACGGAGGTGCGCTCCAAGACCGCCGATTCCCACTTGGGACACGTATTTAACGACGGGCCGGGTCCGACCCACCTGCGCTACTGCATCAACTCGGCCTCCCTCCGCTTTGTCCCTCTGGAACAAATGGAAAAGGAAGGCTACGCGAAGTATCTCGAACCGTTCATTAAAGCCGGGGTCTACAAGAAAGGCGCCGTCAAGTAAGACAGCAAACCCGTCGCTCCGCTTCAAACGACCGGCTTCTCACTTCCTCTCCCCATCCAATCCACGGCCAGGATTGCGGCAGAGGACTGCTGCACTCCAACTCCTCCCCGCCCGATCGCTGCGCCTTGTCAGCGGCCGCAGCCGTAACGGCGCCATTCCTTGGCCTTCATTCCTTTGCCAAACCCGGATCGAACGCTGCTTGACGTCTGGCCCTGATGGCGCGATTGTCACCCGAACGAACAGCACCGGCCCCTCCCGGGCTAAACTGTGTTTTGTTATGCCGTGTGGGTTGCCACTGCGAATCGGTCATCCGGGCCGTGTGGGGAAAGTCTGCGTCCGCCCCGGCCGATGCCCTCCCGCGGCGCAGGGATTCACGCTCATTGAGCTGTTGGTCGTCATTGCCATCATCGCTATCCTCGCCAGCCTCCTCCTGCCCGCCCTCTCCAAAGCGAAAGACCAGGCCCGCCGAATCCATTGTATCAACAACGAGAAGCAAATGGTTGTCACCTGGAACCTCTATGCCGGCGATAACCGGGAAATCCTCGCTCCCAATGGCGCCGGCCAGCCGCGTTCCACCGGGCCTTACATGTGGGTCATGGGGGACAATCATTCCGACCAACCCGCCTTTATCGACATCCGATACCTCGTGGACCCTCAATACGCGCTCTTCGCTCCCTATCTGAAATCGCCCGCCGTCTACAAATGCGCGGCTGACCATTCCACCGTCAAAGCCAACGGCCGCGACACCCCGAAAATCCGCAGTTACGCCATGAACTGCTACATCGGCAGCCCGGCGCAAGGCATCACCGAGCCGTTCCAGATGGTCATGGGCTATCAGATCTACCAAAAATCTTCCCAGCTCGGGGCCAGCGTGCCCGCGATGCGTTTCCTCTTCGCCGATGTGAACCCGGCCAGCATCTGTTCGCCCGCCTTCGGTGTCAACATGGCCGCCGACGTCATCTTCCATTATCCCTCGGCGCTCCATGGCGGCCTCGGCGTGCTGGTGTTTGCCGACGGTCACGCCGAGTCCCACAAATGGGTAGACCCCAGGACGCGCAAAACCACCGCCGCGGGACAGGTCATCCACCACAACGACTCCTCGCCCAACAACGTCGATATAAAGTGGCTCCGGGACCGTACCACGATCGGGAAATAGGGGGCGCAGTCACAACAGCCTCAGGCCGCTGCCACACCGAGATCAGCCAGAACGACCCTTGGCGAACTGCGAAAACGATCCTCCGGAGTGGCAACAGTGAGCACCGGCGCTTGAACGGCTGCGGTTCTGCAACGTTTGTGCGGGTGCTCGAACTCGGCGTCCTTTGGCCCCGATGCAGTAAGGCGCAGGTTCCGGGA
>DATDCV010000293.1:0-3167 GCA_036524155.1 Verrucomicrobiia bacterium | reverse complement strand
CGCGCAGTACATTCACGACCACGTGATGCACTTCTACCACCTGCACGCGCTGGACTGGGTGGACGTGGTGTCGGCGCTCAAGGCCGACCCCAGGGCTGCCTCGCAGCTGGCACAGGCCGTGAGCCCCTCCTACCCGCGCTCCTCGCCCGGCTACTTCGCCGACGTGCAGAAGAAGGTGAAAGGCTTCGTCGAGGGCGGCCAGCTCGGCATTTTCGCCAACGGCTACTGGGGACATCCCGCCTACAAGCTGCCGCCGGAAGCCAACCTGATGGCGGTGGCGCATTACCTGGATGCGCTCGCATGGCAGCGCGACGTGGCCAAGCTGCACACCATCTTCGGCGGCAAGAACCCGCACCCCAATTTCCTGGTTGGCGGCGTGCCCTGCGCCATCAGCGTCCACCCCGGCCATGAAGGCCAGGGCAAGGGCCCGCATTTTCGCGGCGGCGACGGCGCCACCTCGCTCAACATGGTGGGCCTGTCCAATGTGCAGAACATCATCCACCAGATGCGCGAATTCGTGGACCAGGCGTATGTGCCGGACACGCTGGCCATCGCCGGCTTCTACAAGGACTGGGGCGCGCGGGGCGAAGGCGTGGGCAACTTCATGACCTACGGAGATTTTCCCGCCAAGGGCGTGAACGACCCCGGCTCCCTCCTCATCCCGCCGGGCGTGATCCTCAACCGCGACCTCTCCACCATCCATCCCGTCGACCTCAACGCCGAGGACCAGATCCAGGAATACGTGGCGCACTCCTGGTACAACTACCGCGGGGGCAAGGCCCAAGGCCTGCATCCCTACCAGGGCGAAACCGAGCTCAATTACACAGGCCCCAAGCCGCCCTACGAGAACCTGGATACCGACAAGGATTATTCCTGGCTGAAATCGCCGCGCTGGAAAGGCCACGCGATGGAAGTGGGCCCGCTGGCGCGCGTACTGATGCTGTATGCCAGCGGCAATGCCCAGGCCAAGGAACTGGTGGGCATGACCCTGAAAAAGCTCGACGTGCCGGTAACCGCGCTCTACTCCACGCTGGGGCGCACCGCCGCGCGCACCCTTGAAACCAAGATCATCGCCGACGCGATGCAGGGCTGGTACGACCAACTCATCGCCAACATCAAGGGCGGCGACGTGAAGACCCACAACGACCGCCTGTGGGACCCTTCAACCTGGCCCGCCACCGCCAAGGGCGCGGGCTTCATGGAAGCGCCGCGCGGCGCGCTGGGCCACTGGGTGGTGATCAAGGACGGCAAGATCGACAACTACCAGGCCGTGGTTCCCTCCACCTGGAACGCCGGGCCGCGCGATGCGCAGGGACAGGAAGGGCCGTACGAAGCCGCGCTCAAGGGACACAAATTGCACGACCCCAGGCAGCCGATCGAGATCCTGCGCACCATACACAGCTTCGACCCGTGCATCGCCTGCGCGGTGCATGTCACCGACCCGGAGGGGGAGGAATTGATCAGGGTTCAGGTTATGTAGTCCCTGGCGCCTTGTAGCCCGGATACAGCTGAACCCGGGGAAGTTGTGTGGGTGAACCGCATCCTACGGCCGACGCGTTAAACAGCCTATCAGTATTGATAGGTGTGTTTCTCTTGCCTTCGAGCTATTATCTTTACAACAATTCGCGCTACCGCCCATAGCATCCAGTGCCTCGCTGCAGCCCTCGGGTGAATCTTAGCCGGATTAAAACGGCCAACGTGTTGGACTTTTATATCTTCTTGGACGGAGGTAAAAAATGCCGAACCCCAATGCAATCGTTTCAACCATCCTGCGTTTCGAGCCACAGCTTGAGGGTGCTGTCGCAGAAACAATGCGAGCCAAGGGCGGGCTGTCCATACATTTGGAGGATGGACGCCAGGCGCGAGTGGATCCCGCCAGTCCCCACTTTGCAGAGTATATAAAAATTCTGGACGGCCTGAGCAAGCTGCACTCGCCTGTCTATTTTGAGCTCGATCCCGGAACATCGTTTATCACACGGTTGCTTATACCGCACGTGTCCCGCGTTGCCAACGTGCGACCGATCGAGGAAGGCGCACTCAGTGTAGAACTGGAGATTTCGCAAGCCCGCCATGTGTTGCGTAAGGGCCAGATGGACTATGACCAACTGGCAATGCAACTGCGTGACGCAAAGAGCAGCGGGAAACCGGTAATCGTCACCGAGGACGATGCGCATAACATCATAGACGTCCGCCCTTACCTACCCAGCCCTGGCCGCCCCGAGGTGCTGCTCCCCCCTTTTCCGCGCCCGGTTCCAGAAGGTGAAATATTTCTGCCAAGCTGGTTAGACGAACTACTCAGAAAGTTGTGGTGCTGGTGCGGATGGCCATGGTGGTGGTTCAGATGCCGGTGTATATCGAAGACGTATGCTCAGGCAGTCTTCGATGCAATGAAGGCCACCAGTTGCGATCCGCTCACCGTCCCGGTTCCGTGCATTCCATTTCTTTATCCAGATGACGGTTGTTTTGCTCGAGCGCACGAGATGTGCAGACTGATGATAGAGAGGGGATTGTCGCCACGAAAGGTGTGGATCAAGGGAAGTCTGCATGTCAGTACGGCAAACAATCCCCAGTGCTATGTTAATTGGGGATGGCATGTGGCGCCGACGTTGTGTGTGCGCGGCAGGTGGTTCTTCAATATTGAAACCATGGTGATCGACCCCTCCCTGTTTAACACGCCAGTTTCCCCGGCGACATGGAAAGGTTTGCAGGGCGATCCCGGCGCGACACTGAGTTACACTTCCGCAGACCTCTACTTTCATGTATATGGCGACGTAACCGATCCGACTTATGCGCTAACCATTCAAGACCTTGCGAAATATCGTCTGAGGTTGCAGCTCCGGGCAATACAATCCGGGCCACCGCCCTACACATACTGCCCGTGACTGTCGGCAACCTCCTGGGTAGGTAGTGGAATCCGGGGGTTTTGTCATTCTCGCGAAAACTAGCATAGCGAAGTTTCGATCTTGCGGCCAAGCGGGAATGCAAGACCGCTCCGAGCCCGCTCCCCGTGCCAATCCCGGCGCGGGGGCCTATCTAGCTTCGAGTTTCACCTAAAATACGCACAATCATCCGCTATGAAATACCCTGCATCGGGTATACCTGCGCTCCATCCGTGCCAATATATTTACGCATGCGCCAATGATCAGTCCACGCCCCTTACACTGCAG
>DATDCV010000292.1:0-28185 GCA_036524155.1 Verrucomicrobiia bacterium | reverse complement strand
CAGGCAGCACCCCCTCCCGATTCTTACGCCACTGCCGGTTCCAAAAGCGCAATTCGAGAATGCCTTCCGCCGCGAGATAACGCTCTCGCTCCAAATCGCGCTGCCGCTGCCCCGGCATCCCGTGCTCGAAACCGTCCAGTTCCACCGAGAGCCGGGCCAGCGGGCAATAGAAATCGAGGCAGTAACGACCGACCGGATGCTGCCGACGAAATTTGAAGCCGGCGAAGCGCCCGGCCCGTAAACTCCGCCAAAGCTGGCTCTCTCTCTTGGTTTGTTTGGACCGAAACCGCCGCGCGTTTTGGATTGGGTTCACAACACTGACGCTGACCGAGCAGTTGCTCGCCAGGGAGTGTAGGTCAATAGCCTCTCTGGATGAACATCAAAGTAGCTGCCTACTTCCCAAGAACCGTAGTGCAGAATTGATCCGCGGAGAATCCTCACCCAAACTCGGACGCATGAGGTTCTCAGGTTCAGGTTGGGCCGCGGTGCTGTTCGGAGCGCAGCTCGCACTGGCTGGCGTGGCGCAGGCGGAGGCCGACCTGGCGGCGGCGCGGCGGGCGGAGCAGCGGGAGGATTGGACGGCGGCGCTGCTGGAATACGAGAGCGTCTACGATTCCACGTGCACGGACGAAGCCACGCGGGCCGAGCTGCGCAGGAAATTCGCCAAGTTGCGCGCCAAGGTTCCCGCCAACAGCGATCCCGCCAAGGCGGGGGTGTGGAAGGTCAAGGCGTTCGCCTTTCGCGAGCTTGATTTTTCCTGGAAGGATAAGCAAGGGAAGGACCACCACGCGCAGTACCGGTACCGCGAGGACGAGCTGGACCGGTTGCGGCGAGGCATGGCCGGTTTCGCCGGCCGGGTTTGGGATTTTACCTCGGGCAATCTCCGGATCGATTGGGATTTGAAGATCATCGACACGCCGCTGAAACAACTCGACGGGGAGGATTCGTTCTGGCCGGGGCCGGACGCGTGCATGCCGCACCTGGCGGGGCTGGAGCGCGGCGACATGGACACGGTGATGGTGTTCGTAAAGGTCTTCGGCGACGCAGCGAAAGGAGAGGCCAGCGACGAGGTGCCGCAAATGCTGCTGGGCGGGGCGATCGGGATCTCGGACCCGCTAACCAAAGGCGCGACTTACATCGGGTTCAACTGGGGCACAGGCACGGCCGACAACGAGCCGGACGGCGAGCCGATGCTGCATGAATGGCTGCACTCGGCGCAATGGGGGCTGGAGGATTTCCAGGGGTATCCGCGCGGGCTGATGTTCACCTCCGACGGCGGCCGGATGGAAGGGGAGACGGGCGGCGACGCCTGTTACCGGCGACAGCCGTCGGAGACGAGCTGGATGCGGTTCTACTCGCACCTGATGCGCGATCATGTGACGCGGCGAATGTGGCGGGAGCTGACGCTGAGGCACCCGCCGGAAAATGTCTGGCTGAAGGAATACCCGGTGGCCCCATACGTCGATGCGGCGCAGGCGCACTGCCCGTGGCCGAAGATGAGCCATTACCTTCAGCCATGGCGTTCGTACCTGGAGACGCGCAGCGGTCACGAATTTCTCAACGGGATCGGCATCAACCTGCACATCCCGGCCGACACCGAGGAGCTGGCGATCCGGTTGCTGGCCGAGACCGGTTTCAAGACTTTCCGCATCGAAATCGGGTGGGGCGAGATGAATTGGCACGAGACCGCGCTCAACAACGAGGAGCGATTCCGGCGGAAGCTGGCGTTGTGCGCGCGCTACGGCATCCGGCCGACGCTGCTGCTGAACGCCCACCAGGGAGTGCCCTGCCCGGTCCTGTTTTTCGAGCGCGAACTGGTGGCGGATGCGCCCCGCGGCGCGACGACGGTCCGGCTGAACAGCGTCAAGGACCTGGTCGTAGGCCGGTCGGGGTTCAACGGGCTATCGGATTACTGGGCCGCCGAGGCGCTCATCACCCGGGTCGACGCGGCGCGGAACGAGGTCACCTTGAGCAAGCCGCTGCCGAAGGCACTGAAAGCAGGCCGGGTGGCGATGGCGACGCTGAAGTATGCGCCGCTGCATCCGGCCGAGACGCCGGAGTTCGACGAGACCGCCGCCGGCTGGGTGTGCCATGCGTTGCACGTCTGCCGCCTGGCGGAGGAAGCCGGACTCAAGGAGTTCGACGTCGAGATCTGGAACGAGCTGACCTTCGGCACGCATTTCCTGAATATTAACGATTACTACGACCCGGAGCATCCGAAGGTGAGCAAAGCCCAGCCGGATTTCCTGCGGAAAGGCGGCCGGTGCTGGGAGCTGGCCCGGCGCACCGCCGAGGCCGTCAAACAGCAGCATCCGAAAACGCGGGTGGTCTGGGGGTTCTCGAACACGACATTCTTTCATTGCCCGGTCCCGGAGCTGCCGCCGGGGATCGACGGCCAGAGCTATCATCCTTACGGCACGGGCACGCGGAAAATCAACGGGAAACAGGAGCGGCCGGACCAATCGCCGGTGGAAGGTTACGTGCCGGCTTACACGTTGCGAATGCCCGAAGGCTGGGCGCCGACCTTTATCCAAACCGAGTGCCTGATTCGCCACCTCGCGAAATACGCCCGTCTAAAAACCACCGCGCCCGGTGCGCAGCGGTTCCATCATTACATAACGGAGCACGGCGTGCTGCCGCCCGAGTGCGGCATCACCAACGAACAGGGCGCGTGGGACCTGAAGGCGCTTTGCGCGACCCGCAGCTTCGCGCTGTGGCTTAACAAAGGAATCGACGCGCTGCATTACTTCGATGCCTACGAAGACAAGGCGACGTCGTTTGGCGTTCTGCCGCTCGATCTGAAGCAGCTCGCGAACGATGCGCGGTTCGCGGACGTGGCGACGCCGCCGATGCGGGCGATCAGCAACCTGGTGGGAGCGTTCCAGGGGAGCGTGCCGCTCCAGGAGACCGATCCGCTCGACGTCGAGGCCACGGCGCTGGGCCCGCAAACCAAAGTGTTCGAGGGCGACGCGACGCATCCGCCGTTGTGGCATCGGGAGGTTTTGGCGGTGCTGCCGTTCCAGGTGAATCCGGACAAGCACGCGGTGATTTTGTATGTCATGACTCGCGACGTGACGCAACCGTTTGGCGCGCGGAAATTCCGGCTCAAGTTTCAGGGGGTCAAAGGGCACGAGGTGAAGGGCGTTGACGTGCTGACGGGGAAGGACTTCGAGGTCCAGGTGAAGGAGGCCGACGGCGCGAGCCTGGTGATGATGGTGGAGGTCAGCGACAAGCCGGCGGTGGTCACGATAGGGAAGTAGCCCCGGCGCGCGGACCCCCCAAGCGAAATCCGAAATCCGAAGGCCGAAATCCGAAAGAAGCCCGAAGGCCGAAATCTGAAATCCGAAACACAGAGCACAGCCGCGAAAAGGCGCCAGAGGCGCAAAATAGGAAAGTACTTCTGCGCATTTTGCGCCTTCTGGCGGCTCAACATTCGGCCTTCGGATTTCGGTTTTCTTTCGGATCTCGGATTTCGGGCTTCGGAATTCAGGGCCGCGGGGATTGAACGTCAAGCTGGTGAGCCGACTTTCGAGCGGCCCTGTGTCGCGGCCCTGCCGGTTACCTTCGGCTCGGCCGCGGCCCTTCTCGTTGCACGCTGCCGTCCACCCGCAGCACGTTGTTGTGGATGGGACAGACCGCCAGCACCTGCTGCGGGTCGGTGTCGACCACACTTTCCCCGGACCGGACCTGGTAGCTGACGTTCCCGGCTTGGAGGCCTTGCCAATCAAGCGCTGCTTGCTTCGTATCCGCCGGGCACACCAGAATTTTGGGCGTGCTGAGCTCGTTGGACATCACCAGGAAGTGCATGAAGGCGTTTTTGTCGAAGCCGTCAGGCCCGCGCTGGCACAATTCGAGGGTGCCGCCTTCGTTGGTTTTGACGTTGAACGGGAACTGGTCTTTGTTATCGATCGCCCAGGTTTTGAAGGCGAGCCCGATTTGTTTCATGTTGTTGCTGCAATTGATTTCCTGCGCGCGCCCTTTCGCCTGGGAGAGCGCTGGAAAGAGCATCGCGCTGTAAATGGCAACCATCGCCAGGCCCAGCAGGAGGCCAACATAGCCGGTGACAAACCCGGCGATGGCAATACCCGCGCCGCCGTATTCGGCGGGTGAGCGGCGGGACCGGTTGTGGGCGATGTGGCCGCAGATAATCGCTGGGATTCCCGTGAGCGGACCCAGGCATAGCACGGAGATGATCCCCAGCACGAGGCTGGTGATGGCCAGCCCCTTTTTCTGCTCGCCGGCGTCGCCGGTCGAAGGCGCGGAAACCGGTCCGGGCGGCGTGGCGCTTCGCAACCTGTCGAAAATGGCTTGCAGCTCGGGGATTTCAGAAGCCGCCTGCCAATCCGCGCTGCCTTCGGCCTGCACCCGCGTCAGCGGGTTGACCCGCCCCTGCGCCGCCCAGTCAGCCAGTTGTTGAAGGTTGATGGGGCCGTACTCTCTGCCGTCCGCTCCGATGATTTTATACATGTGTGCTCCCAGGGTTAATGACGATTGATGGGCCGATGGTGAGTGGGAGAGAGGGGGGTGTCAACTTAATTCTTTGCGGGTGGCGGAGGGCAGAGGAAATCCGAAATCCGAAGGCCGAAGGGCGAAGGCTGCCCTTCATCGTGCACTTTGTCTTTCACTTTGTCTTCCACTTTGTCTCTTCCGTGGTAGCCCCTCGGTCTTGGGTCGGAGCGCCGAGTTGTACTCGGCTTGCAGGAGGCCGTCGGCTCGCTTAAGCCGATTAGAAATCGGCGCTCCGACCCAAGACTGAGGCGATACCTTCCGTGGTCTTCTTGTTGCCTCTCATTTTTCCCCTTGCAAGCCAGGCCACCCGCGTGCGCAGGTCTGTAACGAACGCAAAGCGGAAGACAAAGTGAGGGACAAAGCGGAAGACAAAGTGAGGGAATAAGGGCAAACCTCGGATTTCGGATTTCTTTCGGGTTTCGGATTTCGGCCTTCGGATTTCCTGTCACCCCCACACGCCCGCGATCTTCGCCCCGCAGTGGCGGCATTTCCCGCCCGTGAGGTTCACGGTGGTGACGGTAAAAATCTCACGTTCGACGACGGTCTTCCTGCAGACCGGGCAGAGGGTGGTCTCGGCGTCCTTCAAGCCCTGGACGTTGCCGATATAGACATAGTGCAGGCCCTCGGCGCGAGCAGCGTCTCTGGCCTGCACGAGGGAATCTACGGGCGTCGGGGTGAGGTGCGTCAGCTTGTGTTGCGGATGGAAGCGCGAGAAATGCAGAGGTTGATCGGGGCCCAGTTCCCGGGCGATCCAGCCGCACATGCGCCGGATCATGTCGGGCTTGTCGGTGTAAGTCGGCACGATCAGGTTGATGATCTCGAACCAGACACCGAGCTCTTTGAGCGTCTTGAGCGTGTTCAGGATTGGCTGGAGCTTGCCGGAGTTGAGTTGTTTGTAGGTCAGGTCGTCGAAGCCTTTGAGGTCCACATGGGCGGCGTCGACGAACTGGTAGAGCTCGCGGGCGGGGCGTTCCTCGATGGAGCCGCAGCTCACGATGATGTTCTTCAGCTTGCGCGCCCGGACGGCTTTACAGGAATCCAGAGCGTATTCGTAAAACGCGGTCGGTTCGGAATAAGTGTAGGAGACCGAGGGACACGCGAGCGCGTCCGCGACGGCGGCGAGGTCATCTGGAAACAGGCTCAGGCGCGACATTTGGTCGAGCGACACGGCGGCAGGCAGCGGCGGCTTGAGCCGGAACTCCTCGCCGCGGGGGTCCTTGGTTTCTTCGGGTTTCTTTTGGGAGATCTCCCAGTTCTGGCAGTTCAGGCAGCGGAAAACGCAGCCGGAAGTGGCGAGCGAGAAGGTGCGGCTGCCGGGCAGGAAATGAAACAACGGCTTTTTTTCGACGGGGTCGATGTGGAAAGTGCACGGATCGCCGTAAGCCAGCGTGTAAAGGGTGCCTTCGAGGTTGACCTTGTTCCGGCAATGGCTGCGGTCGCCGGGCGCGAGGATGCAGTTGTTCGGGCAGACCTTGCATTGTGTGTTGCGCCCGAGCTTCAGATAGTGGGAGGCCTCTTTGGCCCAGCCGCGCTTGCGCCACAGGTCCAGGGTTTCGCCTTTGGGAGCGTCGCCCTTGAAGATATCGGCCGGAGCCTCGGCCGCGCGCCAGCGCGAGAAGAAATCGAACCACGACGCCGCGCCAACCAGGCCCGCGGTACCGGCCATTCCCAGGCCGAGCGCGGCGCGGCGGGAGAGGCGGTGGCGGGGGAGCGGGGGGGGCATGGGGGGCGTGGGGGGGTGTTAAAGCGTTAAAACGTTGAAGCGTTAAAACGTTGAAGCGTTGAAGCGTTGAAGCGTGAAACGTGATGCGTGATGCGTGATGCGTGATGCGTGATGCGTGATGCGCTGATGCGGGGAGCGCGTGGGCCGGACCACGTTCCGATACAAGTATTGGGTCATCGACTCGGGTCGCATGTGATGCCTTTCACCTGATTACGTTGTTCTTCATCGCGCTTCACGTCTCACGATCTAACGTTTTAACGGTTCAACGCTTCACGCTTCAATGTTTTAGCGCCCTACCGTCTCGCGTTCTCCCGCGCTCCCGCGCTCCCGCTCGCGCCGCCCGATCCAGCCCCATCGCTGCATCGCAAGATACGCCGCGGCCAGGCTATGCGCCAGCACGAGAACGATCAGCGGCAGGTGCATCATGCGGTGAAAAGTCAGGGCGGATTTTTCGTCCAGCAACCGGCCAAACCCGTATCGTCCGTCCATGATGTAGCCTGTCACCAGGAAACAGAGCACGAGCGGCACCAGGGGCCAGCCGGTCCACCTCACAACCTTGATAAACACGTAGTTCACTTTGCTGATGCGTATCCTACGCCCTCACGCCTCAACGCTTCAACGGTGTAACGCTTCACACACCACGCATCACGCTTCACGTTTCACGCTTTAACGCTTCAACGCTTTAACGCTTTCGCGTCTCAACGCCCCCCCACGCCGCCCCAACATTCAACGCTCCAGTCAACACGCAAACCCAGGTCACCCCAATCACCGGGATCAATAGCGTGCCGGCCAGAACCGCGCCGACAAACGCGCCGAGAAAGTCGGCCGTATAAAAGCGTGAGACCACCAGGTCGGCGGCGCCAGGCTCACGCCGCGTCGCCAGCGAGAACTGGGCGCCCAGGCCCATGCCCAGAGCGGCCGTCAGCAGGCAGATTGCGGTTTTGACGGCCAGTATCGCCGCCGGGCTGCTGCCGAGGTTCTTCACGGCAGCCAGCAGCCAAGGCAACGCCAGCGAGTAGACGGCCAGCGCGAGCGCGAGCCAGCAGAGAGGATTCCGGCGCGCGGCCTTCAGTCCGCAGCAATTACCGACTGACCGTTGCGTTAGGAATGCGAACGGCCCCGGCTGGCGAATGTTGCTGCGGACTGAAGTCCGCGCGCCGAGCCAGGCGCCAAGCGCGAGTCCCGCCATGAATGCCGTCACGATGATCGCCACCTGGTGATACACCGAGCCGCAAAGAACCTGGAACGCGAGCAACAACACCAGTTCGAGGGCGGAGCCGGCAAAACCTGAGGCGAACAGCACCAGCGCGCTGCCACGCAACCGCACGAGATAAACCGCCAAGGCGATCAGGACCGCGCCGGGCACCAAACCGCCGATGAAGCTGAACTGAGCGAGCCAATGCCGCAGGTGCAGATAATAGAGCACCGGGCTGAAGTCCTTGTTGACCGGCGCCGCACGGGCGCTGCCCTGTGCGACTTGCTCGAGGCGGTCGGGCGCCAGCATCGCCTCCAAGTACGCGCGCTTGACCCACTGGTTCCTCAGCCCGCGCGCTTCGATCCGCGCGGCGATATCAGAATACAGCGGCCCGTCCGAACCGAGGAAGAAGACGCGGCCGCCGGGGATAAGAAGAGTGTTAGTAAAGACCCCCTGGAGCGTTCCGCGGGCGCACGACAACAGCCGGCCCAGCTCAGGGCTGATATAATTTTCATACTGGCCGAGCGCGAACGAGAGCACGCCGTTTGGGGCGAGCGCCCGTTTGGCTTCGCGGAGGAATTCAACGGTATAAAACCGGTTGAGCTGGGCGGTCGAGGGAGCGGGCAGGTCAATGATGATGACGTCGTAGGGGGCGCGGGTCCGCTTGAGGTGGAGGCGGGGGTCGGTGTTGATGATCCGGAGGCGCTCGTCGGCCAGGTTTTGGGGAACGTAGGCGCGGCCCAGCTCCAGCACCAGCGGGTCCAGCTCGACATAGTCGACGTGTTTCGCGCCGGCCCGGAGGATCTCGAGGCCGGTGCCCGAAATGCCGCCCGACACCAGCAGCACCCGGCCGGCTTCGGAGCGCTGGGCCATCGCGTAATGCACGGTTTCCTCGACGCGTTGCTCGTCCCGCGTCGAAGTGAACGCGATGCCGTTTTCGATGAAGTTGATTTGGCGGCCGGACCCGGTCACCAGCAACCGGCCATAGGGCGAATTGGCGCGGGCAAGGATGCGCTGGCCGGGAAATTGAAGGCGCGTCGAGATTTCGTCCAGGTCAACGGCGCTCAGGCTTGCCACCACGCCGACGCCGAGCGCGACTGCCAAGGCGGAAAGCCATCGATTGCAGGCGCCGCGGTCGGGAGCAGCCGGGCCCGGCAACGGGGCGGCATGAGGCGCACAACCTCCGGAGCGGGTTTGGGCCGGCGCGCGGACTTCAGTCCGCAGCCAGCCCCATTGGCGGAGCGCTTTGACAATTCCGGCCCGGCCCGCGGTCGGGGATTGCTGCGGACTGAAGTCCGCGCGCCGTTCGTTGGCAGGCAAAGGCTGAACCAGGACCGCCGCCGCGAGACAGTTCACCGCCGCCGGGAAGATCAGCGCGCGGAAATGGTCGAAGAAATGAACGAAAACAAGGCTGAACAGCAGGCCGCCCAGGATGGTGCCGAGGCTGTCGAGAACGTAGCCGGCGCCGATGCCCGCCGGCCCACGGCTGCGCGCCAGCAGGACGCACCCGAGCGCCAGCGCGAATCCGGCCGGCACGCAATACGGCAGGAGCAGCAGGCCGCAGCCCCACATCGTTTCCGCGAGCCCAACGTCCGCGCCGCGGCTGAACACGACATTGCGCAACGCGCGGAGGAGAAAGACCTGCGCGAAGGGAACGACGGCCAGCCAGAGCTGGAGCGCCGCCAGCGCCGGCAACGGGTCGGCGAGCTTCCCGCAACCGCGTCCGGACCACGAGCCCACCCCCATCAGCAGCAGCCAGAAACCGAGAATTATCCCCAGCAGCATCTCGTTCCCGGAAAACGCGGCCAGCAACTCGCGGATTAACGCCAGTTGCGTGATGATGCAGGAGAAACCCAGCGCCGCCAGCGCCAGCCGTGGAGCTGACGTCCATTCGCCTTCACTGCTCAATTCTTCGCCGCCGCTTCTGCGTCTTCCTCGAAGCATTCGACGTGGTAGATCGAAACGGAAGTTTCCTTGCCGCGCCACGCGCCGCGCTCGCACCCGGCTTTTTGGGCGAGATGGTCGAGAAAATCCACTTTATCGGGGAGTTGCGCCCAAACTTGCGGGAGGAAGGTGGCTGTCCGGCCGCCGATGCGCAGCAGCACACCGTCTTCAAAGGGCTTTAGCTTGCCGAGCAGATCGTCGGGAGATTTGAACGGCAGCGGCTGCGGTTCGCTCAGAACGCTGACCTCAATTTTGACCTCGTTGACCTCGCCGGGCGACACCGGCGGGAACCTCGGGTCGCGCAGCGCCGCGCCCCGCGCGTTGTCGATAATGGCCTGGTAAAGCGGGCCCTGCGCGATGAGATTCCCGATGCACCCGCGCAAGGTCCCCGCCTTGGTCAACGTCACAAAGCAGGCGCCTTTCCGGGTGGTCTTTTCCGGGGGATTCTTTACCTCGGGCTCCAGATTGGTGGTGACGGCGCTCGCAACGGTCTTGCGGGCCAGCTCCAGCATGAACTGGCGGTCGGAAGCGGCGAACTCGTCCTTTCCGGGCGAATAAAAGGCGACGCCGGCGTAGCCCACCACGCGCTCTTTTTCACCGGTGGCATCGCCGCTGTTGCGCGCGTCCAGCAACTGGGCCTTCCACCCTTTCAACCTGGCCAGATGCAGCAACGCCAGGATCGGCGATTTTCCGCAAGCTTCCTGGTCTTTCATTTTCGCCATGTCTAGAGCGAGGATTGCGCTGAGGCAACGGCTGTCCAATTCTCTCGCGGCAGCGTATGAATGATAATGGCTCAAATCGGAGCTGGCGACAACGATTGTTTTCTCATCGATGATGGGAGCCAGCGCCTGGGCGACTGCTTCCGGGTCGGTTTCGCCAAAGATGACCGGCAGAATCCGGCACCCTTTGGCGACTTTCTGCAGGAACGGCACTTGCACCTCGGCCGAATGCTCCCAGGTCTCCGGCGTGTCGCGTCCCGGCTCGGGCGCCGGTCCGGGTGCCTGGCGCCACCAGGCCGGCCGCTCCACATAGCATTTCGGGTCGGTCACGAACGGCCGGGTGGAGCCGAGCGTTTTCGCTTTGTCGGAAATCAGCGCCAGGCCCAGCGGCGTGCTGTACGCATCGGTGCTCGACACGCAAGCCCCGCTGAACGCCGCATAATGGCTGGGGGCAAGAATGATGGCGGTTTGAACGTCCCGCCCCGCGAGCGTCGCGTACGCGGCGGCGGCGGTCGCTCCCGAGTAGGGATACCCGGCGTGCGGGCAGATGAGCGCCCGAAGCCGGGGGATGTAGTGCGACGGCGCATGCTCCAGCAGACCCTCCAGCACCTTTGACAGTTGCCTGGGTTCACCCGGATAAAACAGCCCGGCGACCGCAGGGGGGCGGACACGCTGCGGAGAGGCGTTGGTGGGCGGCGGTTGCGTTTTCCCATTCGCCGCCGTCGGCCGTTCGCCCTCGCCCCGCCCGGAGCAACCCAACCCCGAGAGCGCCAGCGCCAAAACCGCGGCGGAAGCACGAGCCGCCACGCATGTGAAAGGCCTTGCCACCGCTGCGAGAAATACCCGCTCGCGCCGCCCCGGTCAACTGCCGAGGCGCGGCCGGCCAGGCAAAATCACCAGCCACTCCGTCCCTCACTTTGTCTTTGCTTCATCTCGCGGAACGCGGAGACAAAGTGCCTCCGCTGGCGCTGGCGGCAATTCACGCCCAGTTTTTGCGCGGCGTTATTGTGTCACTCGGACACGGTAGAACCGGTGGGCCGAGAGCCGGATATCGACCGTGATCGGGACCACGTCGCCAGTGCCCAGGATCGGACTGCCCAGAGCCAGCCAGCCTGCCGGCGCCAGCGTGTCGCTGTATTCGACCTGGTAGGTGCGGCCGACAGCCGTCGCGAACCCGAAGCTGAATTGATTGCCGCTCAGGCCGACCCCAGTCAACGCCGGGGCAATATTCACAATGATGATGAAGGTCTGTGAAGCGCTGAGATTGGGCACGCCGTTGTCGGACACAACAATCGTGACCTGGTTGGTGCTGGATCCCGGAGGGGTCGTCCAGGTGAACTGGCCCGTGGACGGATTGATGCTGGCGCCGGCAGGCGCGCCCGGACCCAGGCTGTAGGTCAGGGTCTGCGCCGGGACATCATAATCGTGGGCCTCGGCAAACACCGAGACCGTTTGACCAGGATAAACCGTCCGGTCGGCAATGGGGGCCAGCACCGGCGCGGTGTTATAGATGTTATTCGTGCGCGGAGTCGGGACGACCATCGAATTGATGGCGGCGCCGCCGTCGGGGTACCGGCCCATGCTGACGTTCTCCACCTGGGGCCCGTAAGTGACATAATCAATCGGCTGGCCGCTGGCGCCGAACAAGCCCAGCGCCTCACCGGTTTTGTCCATCTTGAAGGTGACGTGCAGGTCGGGAGTGCCGTTGGTTTCTTTATTATCGGCCCAAACCAGCAGGAAGCCGTGCGGCGGGATGATATACCCCGGCGGGATCCGGAACTTGTCGGCATTGGTGATCGTGTCGCTCAGGTAAAACCCGTCGAGATTGGCCGCGTTGGTGCCGTAGTTGTACAGCTCGAACCAATCCGCATATTTTCCGGTGACCGGATCCAGAATCGTATTGGTGTTGGAAGCCATCCATTCGTTGATTCTCACGGTGATAGGCTCCGGCGACCCGATGTTGGTCGCGGCCGGAGTCACAAAGTAGAATTCCTGGCGCTCGAACACCTGCGCGTCCGGGAAAGATCCAAACGAGTGATTGGGCGTCAGGTTGGTATAGGAGAGGTAATCCAGAACATGGAGCTGAGCGTTGGTGGTCTGGCGGGTGAGGGCCAACACACCGGCGCCGCTCGAAAGCTGGAAGCTGGTGTGCAACTCGGTGGCGGTCGAAAGCGCGGTTTGGCCATCGGCAAAGATGACCTTGAACTCGCGCGGGTTAATCACCGCGTTGGCCGGGAAGGGCCATTGCATCGGGTTGGTGAAGTTGTTGGCGAGATAAACGCCATTAAGCGGAACGGGGTTCGCCGTCGGATTGAACACCTCGATCCATGGTGCCCGCTGCCCGGCCCGGTTGGTGATGCCGGTCAGGTTGTCGGCCTGGATTTCGTTGATCCACAGCGGCGGGAAAGCCGGCAGCGTCGCGGCGACGCTGTTCGCCGCCGCGGGAGTCGCCACGGCACGGGTCACCGTGGCCGGCGCGGGATTGATGCTCAAGGCAATGCCAGAGCCGACGCGGACCGTCAGCGGGCCGCCGTTAGGACTCTGCAGATACCAGAAGCTCAAAGTGTAAGGCTGGTTGAGCACCAGTGCAGGTGTAATGGTCTGCCAGAGGGAACTGGACTGGCCGCTGCCAGCCGCGGCGCACGCCAGGTGGAGGGAGGCCGCGCCGCCGTGCTTGACGGTCGTGTTGAGTGCCGAATTCGCCACATTGGGCGTAACATTCCACGGCCCGGGGAAGGCAGTTTCGAAACTGCCGTTCGCCAGCAGGTTGGGCCCCGCTTCAGCCACATTGCCGCTCACCAGCTTCATGTCGTCGAGGTAGATGTCGCCCGCCGATTCCAGCCAAATCGTCAGCGTTGAGCTGTTGGCATTGCCGCTCCGCGTCGCATACAGCCACTGCGGCTCGACGGTCATGTTGGTGGTGGCGCCGGCCCAATTGCCGACCCGCCAGGTATCCTGCGCCAGGTCCACCAGTTGCAGCGAAGTGCCGGGCGTGTTCGCCGCCGCTGGCCACGGCGCCGCGCTGCCGTACCGGATTTTGTCCACTACCAGGTCGGCTTGGGTGTTGGTGCCCGGTTTGATCAGCGTCAGTGTCTCGCCGTCGGTCTGCAGCACGCCACCGAACGTGTCGAACAGCGGCGTGCTCACGCCGTAGGCGGCGGAAAAAGCGGCGGCATTGGCAGCCAGAACGAGGTAGGACTGCGGGCCGATCGCCGCCCCGGGCGGGAACGTATAGGCAAGCCCCTGCAAACGCCAGTTCGAGAGGTCATAAGTCGCCGTGGTGGATTTGTTGAACAGTTCCACATACTGAGCGCCGGGCAACGGTGGCTGGTAACAGATTTCGTTGAATACCACCTGGCCCGCCGGCGAAGGAACGGTCCCCGAAAAGACCGCCGTGAGGGTGTTGCTGGCGCCGGGGAACGGCTGGTTATGGGCATCGACGCCAACGACGCTGAGGGTATTGGTGCCGGGTTGCAGCGGCACGGCCACCCGGAAGCCCGTCAGGCTTGTCCATCTCAGCGGATACTCCGCGCCGTTGACCCAAATGCTGCGGATGTTGACTGGCGCAGTGCCGGTGAGGAAGGCGACGTTGTTGCTGAGCGTATAGGCGGAATTCAGCGCGAAGCCCGCCGCGTTCACGCTCCCCAACTGGACCGCGATGCTGTCCCGGGCCTGGCCGAGCCACGTTTTAATCGCGGCGTTCGGGTTTTCCACGTTGAGCCCGTTCATCACAAACGCGCTGTACTTGGCATCCAGCAGCGGCTCGCTCACGGTGGGGTTGAGCGGCCCGTTGACCAGTTCCTGCAGCGCGCGCCAGTACATGCGCCGGAAGGTCGGCTCGTTGTAGATGTTTTTCGTGTTCGCGTCCTGGTCGTTGACAACAAAGAGGTTTTGTCCGGGCCCCCACGAGCCGCTGTTGCCGATGACGATGTTGAAATCAAACATCAGCAGCGAATACCGCGTGCCTTGGGTTCCCATGTAGCCGTAAAGGTTCTGCGAGTTCTGCGCTCCAAAGGCGTCCCAATTGCCCGCGGCGTGGTTGGCGGCGAAGACCCGCATCCAATTCTCCATGTCGGCCAGGCGTTCCATGTTGGCGACGTAGTTGGGCGTCCCGAAGGAGCTGGCGGCGTCCACGAGCGAAAAGACATTCGTGTAATCGTTGGCCGAGGCGGGCGTCCGGCGCACCAGGAACATGTACCGGTAGCGGGCGGTTTTCTTCTCCCCGCCGGTAGTCGTGTAGGGCATGAGATTGCACCAGGACTTGTTGTCGAACGGGATCGAGATCCCTTCCGGGAACGGCCCGAACTCGAACCAGGGCTGCATCTTGTAGAGCCAGCCGTCCTGGTCGTTGGGGAAGTACTGCTCGACGACGTCGTTGTCCGGAGTCTGGGCGTCTTCCATGAGCGTGCCGCGGCGGTTGCCGTTGACGTACACCACCACGTGACGGCGGTTGAGCCAAGGCACGCCCAGCGTACGGAGGAACGTGTTGGCCAATTGTTCGCGCTGGATGCTACCGTCGTCGCCGGCCCCGTTGCCGGGCTGATGCAGCTTGTTGAAGGAAGTGGCGCCGAGGAACTTGTCGTCGGTCGGGAACGTCCACTTGTAATGGCACAGCGCCCCGTCCGGAGTGTCAAAACCCTGGTGGTAGGGGCTGCCGGCCCAGCGCGCTTTGACGTTATAAATAACGCGGCTGCCGCAGACCATCGTGCAATCGTGCTCCTCATTGCTCAGGTCGGACAATTCGCTCCAGCGCGCCACGTTGGTGGCCGTGATCCAGAGATGATAAACGGCGAAGCTCCCCCCCGGTTCCTCGTCGCCGAATCTCACGACGCATTCGGGGTCGGGCGCGCCATCGTTGCGCAACGCCGGGAACCGGGCCACCCCGAGCCCCGCGTCGGTCGCCCCCACGTAGAAAGCGACGATGCTGCCGTCGAACTGGCCGGGAATGATCGCGCTGTAAACGCCGTCATTCGCGATGGCGTCGCCGCCCGAGCCGTCGTCCTTCATCTGGACCGGGGTGTAGGCGATTGCGGGGTCAACCCGGTAGTACACCTGCATGTTCCTGAGGCCGCCGGCGGCCTGGGCTTTGGCCGTGACCACGACCGGCTGGAGTGCGGCGGGCACCGTCGGACTGTGGGTGACTTCATAGATGGCGGGACCGGCGTTGCCGAAAAACCGGCTGTTGCGTGCGCCGGGTGTGCCGAGGTTGGCGGGCACGGGCAAACGGCTGGACGCCTCGAGCCAATTGCCGTTGAGGCGCAGCAGCACCTCCGGCCAGCCGCGCAGCCACCGGGCTTTGAACCGGATGGTTGCCGCCGAACCGTCGCCGAGCGGGTTGGAAGTCAACGCCATCTGGCAGGAATTGGCGCCCGTGAACAGCCGGCTGCTGCCGCGCACGTGCAGCGCGCGCAGGCTGCCACCGTAGCCCGGGCTGTCGAGGAACGACCGGGCGAAACAACCTTGAAGCGACCAGTCGCCCAGGCCGCCCTCGAAACCGGGGTTGGCGACCACATTGGCGCCCCAGCCGTCCGGCAGCACCTCGACGTCATCCACCAGGCATTCGCCCGGGTCCAGCAAGCCGAGCTGCGCGTAATCGATCGTGCTGGCAAAGCCGTAATTGTTGCCGTTGTCCAGCACGCCGCTGGCCTCAACCGTCGCCCAGGCCGCCTTCTGCGTCTCGTCGCTGTCGCCCCAATTGGCGGCGAGGCGATTATTATTATTTGGGTTAATTACCTCGAGGCTGCTGCCCCCCCCGTCCGACCATTCGCCCCAGCGCCCGCCGTTCCCATAGGTCACGTCATTCACCGTGATGTGAATGAGGTTAGTCGTCACCACGCCCAGGCTGTTCGTGTCCAAGATCGTATCCGGCATCCGCAAAGTGACCCGTTCGCCGTTGTGGGCCAGGCGCCCGGTAAAATCTCCCAGGCAGTTGTTCGGGTTCAGATTTGCATAATTGGTGCGGAGCCGGGTCGCGTTGCGCGCGACCACCAGGTAGTTGTCGGCCGCGATCACCGTGTTGCTGGGGAACGTGAAGTCGATGCCGTCGCCCAGCACCCAGCCGGCGAGGTTGACGGGAGTCGCGCCGCGGTTGAACAGCTCCACGTACTGGTCATCGTCGTCGCCGCTGATGGGGTGGTACATCAGCTCGTTGATCACGACCTGGCTCAGCCGGATGCTCGCGTTGTTGGTGCCCGGGGTTTTGGCGCTCAACCGGTACCAATCGTTCGCGCCGTCCGGCCAGCGGCCCGTGGCGACGCCGTTTTCCTGCCCGCCAAAATGCACCGCGTCGAGAAAGCGGGTCTGGTCGGCGCTCCTGAAGTAGATCGTTTCGCCCGCCGCGCTCAGCGCAAAATGAAGGTTGGGTTCGGTGAACCACGCGAACCCGCGCGCCGGAATGATCGTCCCTGGCGGAATGACAAATTTGTTCGTCGCGGCATTATCGGTCAGGATGCACCCCGAGATGTCCACCGGCTGGTTGGCGTGGTTGTAGAGCTCGATGTAGTCCCAATCCGGCGGATCGGTGTGGGCCAGGAACTCGTTGATGACCACACTACGCAAGGGGCTCGGCCGATAGGGATCCATCCGGCCGGGCGACCCGCCAACCGCGTCGCTAACATCCCAGGCTCGACCATCCGCCTCGCCGTAGGTCCGGTTGGCCAGCACCAGCGAATGGCCCGTCCCGGACGCCGCCACCGGCCACGGGTATTCATCGTTATACGGAATGCTCAGCAACACCGCTCCTTGTTCGTCGAGGAGTTTGAGCGTGTCCGGATTCTTCAAGCTGCCGGTGTAGGGCCCCATCGCGTTGGCCAGCCCGTACACGTTCAGCATGCTTTGCGGCGAGGCCGCGACCACCAGGTAACCTCCGCCCGGGATGCGCGTCCCCGCCGGGAAGGTATAAGCCAGGTTGTCGCCCGCCAACTGGTAACCGCCGATGTCGTGGAACCACGGATTCGAATTGTAAATCTCAATGAACTCGACGTTGTTCGTGTCCGTTCTCGCCGCCGGTTTGTACATAATCTCGGTGATTACAATCGGGGTCTTGCGGCTCGAAACACCCGGCGGTTCGTGCGGGCTGCTGACCGTTCCCACCACGGCGTTCGTGACGTCAAGGATATCCCGGAACTGCCCGGTGGCGGCCAACGCCGCGTTGTGGCTGCTGACTGCCAGCCCGAAATAGATTTGGGCCGGCAGGCTGATCACCGCCGAGCCAAGCTGCATCCAGTTCGACCCGTCATAACCGGCATAGCCGGTGAAGGTGTTCCCCGACCGTTTGAGCCGCAGCCAGGTGTACGGGTAATTGATCGGGAAATTGCCGGTGGTGGCGCTGCCCGCGGCGGCCGCGGACCGTGCTTCGAAGAAACAGCCGTTGATCGCCGGCGTCGCGAATACCGCCGCAAACCGGCTGCTCGCTTCCCAGGTCTCGCGGGCCATCAGCCCGGCCTTGGCCCACACGTCCGCCAGGCTCAGCCCCGCCAGGCGCGCGGCGACATCGAAGTCGCCCGACCGCACGGTAAAGCCGAAGCCGAACTGGTCAACCGTGCCGCCGATGTCATTGCCGGAACCGCTGACATCGACGCCGTTGCCGGCCATCATGACGGTGGCGGCATTCGGCGGGTTGCCGATGGCCACGGGCGAGTAGGGCAGCGCCGTGAAGCTGGCGAGCGTGTTGGCGGCGATGGTGTTCGGAACCGGCGCGCGGTCGCGCACGCCGCTGATGACGACAGTATAATTGCTGCCATAGACCAGCGGCGGTGTGGTGAGTGTGACGGAAGAATTGTCGGCTGCGAGCACGGCGCGCGTAACGCCCAACCCGTCGGTGAACACATAATTGCCGGTGCTGGTCGCGCTCGCCGCCTCGACCGGCTCCGAATAAAAGACCTGCACGCTCGTCGTCCCGATATTCGCGATGCGGACGACAGTCGGCGGGGTCGTGTCGGGAACCACGGCGAGCGTGATCGGGGTGTTGGTGTTCAGGCCGGCGCTGTTGGACACCACGCACCGGTAGATCTGCCCGTTGTTCAACGCTACGGTGACGTTCGATATGGCATACACGGGGTTCGTTGCCCCCGGCAGAACGCTCGCGCCCAGGCTCCACTGATAGCCCACGGGCGACCGGTTGGTCACCAGCACAGACAGCCGCGCGCTTTGTCCCTCCACCAGAGTCAGGTTGGTGGACTGCTGATAGATGCCCGGCCGGAGGGCGACCCCGTCGCAAGGGACCAGCCGCGTGCCGGCCACGCTGGCCGCCGTCATCGGCTCTTCCAGCGTGCCGTCGGGCAACTGCCAGCGCACCGCCAGGTTGTCCCCGCCGCTGCCCTCAGCCATCCGGGCCTCCACGTAATAGCGACGGCCGCTTTCGAGATAAATCGGCGCGCTTTGCTGCTCCGGATATTTTGTCCACTCCCGCGAAGCTGTCCAGCCGGGGACCAACGCCACCCGCGTGACGTTAGTGTCCGCATATTCGCCCGCGCCAAGGTACAACTCGGAGTTGTCGTCGCTCGCGATCCAGAACACGTAGTTGCCGTTTGTCGGCGGCACCACGAAGGCCCGGAGCCGCTGGCCGTAATTGTCACGCATATCCACCTCGGTTTCGAAATTGGTGAACACCTTGGTGTAGGCGGCGTTGGGGGAGTCCGGCCAGTTCACGTTGTTGGTGAGTGAGAACAGGTCGCCCCCGATGCCGGTCCAGAGCTGACGATAAACGCCGAAAACAGTCGGTGCCGCCGGTGGCGAACCAGGCGCATTCGAAACCACCACGCTGCTGAACGTCGCCGTCGCGAGCAGCGCGTCGTTGTGAGCGGTCACTGCCAGTCCCGCCAGCGGCTGGTTGGTCATCGGCACGATTTGGCTCGGCCCAATCGGTGTCCAGGCCGTTCCATCCAGGCTGTAAAAGCCGCTGAAACTTGTGGTGGCCCGCACCAGCTTCAACCAGACCGGCGGGTAAATCCCGCTGACACTCGAAGAGGCCGCGTCGCCGCCGTAAGAGTTGCGCCACTGAAAAATGATCCCGTTTTCCGGGGTTGCCCCCACCATCGCGAACGTGGCCGACGGGTCGGCGTCGTGGCGGAACATCACCCCGCCCTTGGTCCAGGGGTCGGTCGGGTCGAGACTATTGATCCGCCCGAGAATGACCGCGTTGTTGGTCGATTTGCGGTAGGCAAAATGAAACGAGTCGAAGGTGCCCCAGATATCGCTGCCACCCCCGCTCACCGTCCAGTTGCCGGCGGTGGACGACGCGGACCCGCTCACGCCCGGAAGCCCGATGTCGCGGTTGGTCCAGCCCGTCGGGAGCTGCGCGCACACCCGCTGCGGCACCGTCACCAACGCCGCCGCCCACGCCAGCCCCAGCACCAGCCCGACTATCCCCCGAAATGACCTGACTAACCCGAGGCCTTCATACCTGCCACCGGATGCCGCCAGCCCGGAGCGCCGACTTATAGTCGGCTTACCTGCCGACGAATCGGAACGCCGACTTGTAGTCGGCTTAGATCGCGATGGACCCGAACGCCGATATGCTGGCGGCTGCTGCGGTCCGAGCGGCATAAGCCGACAAGATGTCGGCGCTCCGACCCGGCACATCCAGGCCAACTGCCGACGCGCAGATTTGCCACCAGCGCGACCGGGCGCCGGTGACCGGAAGAACAGGACTGACGACGAAAAGTGGCTCTCTTGCATCTTATCTCAGGGTTAAGGGTGAATCACTGGCACTGCGACTGATAGCCGAACGTTAGGGAATGCTTCCGGGCCGGCTACAAACCGGCGGTCGATCTGACTTCGTAAATCTTTCATTCTCGCCAACCGTGGCGACCGGGAATGCATCGACTCTAGCAATCGAACCTTGTGCATAGCAACAAGTTTTCCCGGCCGTGACCACCGCCGCCAAACCGACCGCAGCGTGAGGACGACAGGTTCCACTTTGTCCCTTATGTGGAGTTCCACATAAGGAACAAAGTGGGGGGAGTGCGTGCTTGGTTCGGGCGTTCTCCTGGGGATTGCCCGCGGCGTAATCTGAGAGCTGCAACTGTGGGTTTGTTTCGCTGCGGCTTTCTTGGCCCCCGGAGCCCCTCACCCAGCAGCTCTTACCCTGGGTCCAAGGCTTCAGAGACTTCCGAGCGCCGGGTGAGGGTGATCCCTGAGGCGGTCGACCCACCAAACGTGAGATGCGGCATCTCCGGATTTGTTCCCGGCGCGAAAGAATTCTGGCCTGAACCGGCCGGTTCAGGCTACCGTGGCCGCCGTTCAACCGCGCGGCACCTGATGACAATCTCGCAAGCATGCAAATCATGAAAACCTCCACAACTGCTCACTCTTTGGCTCTGGCTGCTTCACGGACTCTACCGCTGGCCCGGTCGCTGCTCCCGGCGGTCTTGCTGGCCGGGTGCGCGACCCAAGCGCCCCGAGCGGAATTCCCCGCCCCGGTCGCGCTGCCGCCGCAGGCGGCGCTGCCCGATCCGCTCGTTATGCTGGACGGCGAGCGGGTCAGTTCTCCCGCGCAATGGTACAAGAAACGCCGGCCGGAGTTGGCCGCGCTCTTCGAGCATTACATGTACGGAAAGATTCCCGCCGCGCCGGGGCGCGTCGACGTGCAAACGCTGGGCCATTACCCTGACTTCCTCGACGGCCAGGCAACCCTGAAAGTGCTGCGGCTCATAACCGGACCGGGGAAAGCGCCGCAGATTGACTTGATGGTCGTGGTTCCCAACCAACGCTCCGGCCCCGCGCCGGTGTTCCTGGCGATGAACTTCTGCGGCAACCAGGCGCTGACGCCCGACCCGCGCCTGCCCCTGCCGCGCAACTGGGTCCCGGGCGGGTGCGGCGGCACGAAGGATAACACCGCCACGGAGTCGTCGCGAGGCGCACAGGCGGTGGACTGGCCGCTGGCTGAGATTGTGCGACGCGGCTATGCGCTGGCGTCGTTCTACAGCGGCGACCTGGACCCCGACCGCGGCGACGTCAGCCAGGGCCTCTACGAGTGGCTCGCCCAGGGCGACCCCGCCCGCAATAATCCCGCCAATCGCGGCACGCTCGCCGCCTGGGCCTGGGGCTTTCACCGCTGCGTCGATTACCTCGTCACCGACCCCGACCTCGACTCCCGGCGCATCGCCTCCCTCGGTCATTCGCGCAACGGCAAAACCGCCCTGCTGGCCGCCGCGTTCGACCAGCGCATCGCGATGGCTTTCCCCCACCAGGCCGGCTGCGGCGGCACCGCACCCAGCCGCGGCAAAATCGGTGAGTCGGTAAAAGCGATCAACGATCACTTCCCGCACTGGTTCAACGCCGAGTTCAAAAAGTTCAACGACTCGCCCGAACGCCTGCCTTTTGACCAGAACGGCCTCGTCGCGCTCTGCGCGCCGCGCCCGGTGTTATTCTCCGCCGCCGACGGCGACCAATGGGCCAACCCCGCCGGCCAGTTCGAGGTTCTGAAAGCGGCGGACCCTGTTTACCGGTTGCTGGGTGTCGAAGGCCTCGGGGCCACCCGGATGCCGCCGTTTGGCCGCCTCGTCAACAGCCGCCTCGGTTATTACATTCGCGAGGGCAAACATTCGATGACCGCCGCCGATTGGCGAGTGTTTATGGACTTCGCCGATAAAAATCTCCATGCTCCCGCGAAATGAAAGGACAGTTTAAGGACGTTGCCGGTTCGATCGTCGCGCCGCGGGGATTCAAAGCCGCCGGCGTGTTTTGCGACATCAAACGGCTGGGGACAGGCAAAGGCTCCGACAAGGGCCGGAAGCGCGACCTGGCGCTGATCGTGTCGGACCGGCCGGCGGTTGTCGCGGGCATGTTCACCACCAACCAGGTTTGCGCTGCGCCGGTGAAGGTCTGCCAGGCGCGCGTCAAGCGCGGCATTGCCCAGGCGATCGTCGCCAACTCGGGCAATGCCAATGCCTGCACCGGCAAACAGGGATTCGCCGGCGCGCTCGGCATGGCGAATTTTACCGACCTGACGCTGGCGCTGCCGGTAGGCTCGTCGCTCGTCGCTTCCACGGGCCGGATCGGCCTCCGGTTGCCGATGGACCAGGTCCGCGCCGGCATCATCGAGGCCGCCACGGAGCTGGGCGCCACCCCGCAGCACGCCGACCAGGCCGCCGAAGCGATCTTGACCAGCGACACCACCGCCAAGCAGGTCGCCGTCGAATTCAAGCTCGGCGGGCAGAGCGTCCGGATCGGCGGCATCTGCAAAGGCGCCGGCATGATCCAGCCCGGCATGAGCGCCAGCGGCCGGCGTCCCGCGGCCGTGCCCCTGCACGCGACGATGCTTTGCTTCGTCACCACCGACGCTGCGATTCGCGCTCCCGCCCTCCAGGCCGCCCTCACCGAAGCCGTCGCCCATAGCTTCAACCGCATCACCGTAGACGGCGACATGAGCACCAACGACACCGTGCTGGTCCTCGCCAACGGCGCCGCGGGGCCGAAGTCCCCAATCCGGACCCCGAAATCGAGGGGCTTCGACGTGTTCCAGGCCGCTTTGACCCGCGTTTGTTTGGAGTTGGCGAAGATGATCGTCCACGATGGCGAAGGCGTTTCGCGGTTCGTCACGGTCCGTGTCACCCGCGCCAGGAGCTTCGCCGATGCCGATGCCGCCGCGCGGGCCGTCGCCAACAGCGCGCTGGTTAAAACGAGCTGGCACGGGGGCGATCCCAACTGGGGGCGCATCATGGACGCAATCGGTTATAGCCCCGCGACGGTGGTGGAGGAAAAGATCGATATCGGTTACAGCGCGCCCGGCTCGGCGAAGATCCTCTGGAGCCTCAAGCGTGGCCAGCCCACGAAAGCGACTTTCGCGCAGCTTTGCACCGCCGTCGCCGCGCCGGCGTTTGACCTGCACATCAACCTTAACCTCGGCCGCGCCGCCGCCGTGATCTACGCGGCCGACCTCACCGAGGATTACGTCGAGTTCAACAAAGGCAATGTGTCCGACCCCGCCGCGCTCGGCGGGTAGAAAGGGCATCGCGGCCGTTTCCCTTAGAGCGTGTTTGGAAATTCGCGCCGCGTGAGGGCACGCGGCCTACAGGTTGATGGAATACTGGGCGTTTTTTGTAGGCCGCGTGCCCTCACGCGGCGGCTTTCGGCATTTTCCAAACACGCTCCTAATAATCCCAGCGGGTGTATTGGAACAAAACCGCTCGAACGCTGCGCAGCAAGTCCAGGTCGGCATAGTGGCGATACGTGCCGTTGTATTCCCAGATCCGCAGCAGGCCGAGCCGGTCCCGATTCTGAAACCAATACGCCACCTGTTCAATCGCCGCCTGCTCGAGGTCGCGCGGCAGCGGCGTCTGCCCCTCGGCCGGCGGCGTACCCGGCAGCACATAGCCGCCCGTATACGTGATGCGTCCCTGCTGCCGGCAACTGCCCAGCGGCGCGGCCAGCGAGATCACGCAGCGCTGGCGGACCAGGTACTCAACGCCCGCCTGTTCGACCCACCCGCCGCTTTCGCTGTCCTTCACCTCGAACTTGCTGACGGTCTCGATCGGGTAACAATGCGCGCACAGCTCCGTTATATCGGCAGAAAACTCCTGTGTGACACCCTCGGCGCGCGCGAGCTGCCGGTTGCATTCGCGGTCAAATCGCTCGCTGGCGGCCTGGATGGCGTTGGTCAGCAGCGTGTCGTATTGCAGGTCCGTGTCCAGTATGCCCAAACGGGCCTTGATGGTGGAAAGTTGAGTAAGCATGGGAACAATTGGGGAGTTAGTGAATGAGTGAATGAGTGAGTTAGTGAACTGGTGAGTGGGCGGGAGGGGGAAGGAAATCCGAAATCCGAAATCCGAAATCCGAAAGAAATCCGAAGACCGAAGGCCGAAATCCGAAACACAGAGCACAGCCGCGAAAAGGCGCAAGAGTCGCAAAATATACACGACGCCAGAAGTACGAGCCCGGGGCCGATTACCAATCGGCAATACAGCCGACTGCCGGTCGGCGTTACGTCTGCCGAGACTTTTGGCGTTTCGTGTAGAAGAGTGCTCATGCGCATTTTGCGCCTTCTGGCGGCTCAGCCTTCGGCCTTCGGGTTTCGGCCTTCTTTCGGATCTCGGATTTCGGCCTTCGGATTTCTTCTTGGGGGGCCCGGCGCAGCATCACCCGCGCCGGCCCCCCGTGCCTCACCGCCACTCCGCTTCAACGCTTCAACGCTCAACTCGCCGCCGTCAGCAGCGCCGCTGTCGCGTCCACCGCGGCGTAGTCGAAGTCGATCTCCTCGATGAAGCGAATCGCGAGTTGGTCGTTGGCGAACCAGACGTGCTCGGAGGGGTCGATGCGGGGGTTGCCGTGCTCGCCGAGCCACCAGAACGAGAGCGCGCCAAACACGGCGATCGGTTTGTCGGGCGAGGCGGCGGTGCCGTAGGGTTCGAGCACATCGGTCCAGACGATTGGGTAACCGTCGAGCATCGCGGTGCCGTCGGGCAGCCGCTGGTAGACATTCGGCTCGGAAGCGGTGCGGAATCCGGGGAGCCGGGTTTCCCAGGTGCTGTCGAGGTAATAGGCCGAGATCCGGCCGTTGAGCGCGGCCTTGTTCACCAGGCGGCGCAACGCCCGGAAGTCGTCCAGGGTGGCGTCGCTCGGCTTGGTTTTGGTGCTGGCCAGCGCGAGGGATTTGGCGTTGTCGCGCGCGATCTGGACGATGCCTTTGACGGATTCATAGTTGGTGTTGCCATCGGCCAGGAACCCCCAGGTGTCCTCCGCCCGCGCGAACTCCACCGCGCCGTAGCGCGCCAGGAACTGGCCCATCGCCACCACGCTCTGCTCGTCGATCTCCCGAGGCAGCCGCACGATCCCGCCGATCTTGTGCGACTCGAGCGACGCGAACGTGATCGTTGGCGATTTCTCCGTGAACGCCGCGGACATCGCCACCGACCCGAACGCGGGACGCGTTCCCATCCGCGCCGGCCGCGCGGTGCCCATCCCGATCGGGTAAGGCGACATCCGCCGCCGCACGACGCCGAACTCCGAGATCAGCTCACGCATTTCGTTGCCGAATTCGCTCGGCAGGGGGATGTCGTTCGTGGTTAGCGCGTTGCGCGTGGTGAGGTTGAGCGCGTTGCGGGCGAAGTCGATCAGCGCGTCCCGCTGGGCGGGCGCCGAGCACAGCGCCTGCAGCTTGTCGCTGCGCTCACAATGGGCGATGAACTGGGCGGCCAGGTGCCGCGCGCAATCATCGCTCACCAGACCCTGGCCCCGGTTCCGGCTGCCGCCGCGCCCGCCGCGCGCCGCCACGACCCGGCGAACTTCGTTGAGCTGCTGCCTCAACTCGGCCGCGTCGCCCTGCACGGTCCTGAGTGTCGCCGGCAGCAGTTTCAGTTCGGCCCAGCCGCCTTTGAGCTCCCCCAGGATCCCGTGGAACTCCCGCACCTGTTCCTCGGTCAGCGCCAGCGGCGCGATCGCCGCCAGGCACGCACCGCCCGTCACCGAGGTCCACCCGCTTACCCAGGCGATGACCTCCTGGCACCAGCTCATTACCGACGGCCAGTTCCCGTACACCGAATAGGCCAGCGCGGCCCCGACGGCCAGGCACACACCGGCGCCGATCCGTTTCATTGTGATTTTGTTCATACTGATTCCGTTTCTCTCTTTCTTAACTGTCGTTTTGCTGTGAATCGCGCCCGCGAACGATTCCGGTTAGGTGCGCCTCAGGATTTCCCTGAGCGCGCGTGCGAGCTGCAGCAATTGCGCTTCGTTGCTCCGCCCACCTGAAGCGCTGGCATCGGTGTTCGGCGCCGCCATCTCACTGCGAAATTCTTCCCTGTAAATCAGGTCGAACAGCCGCCGGAGGTCGGCCTTTTCGATCGCGCCCGCCTCGAGGCCGAGCTGAAGGGCTTCCGGGTTGGCCGGAATGCCGACGGCCGAAACCTCGAGCAATTCCTGCTCGAGATATTTGCGCCGGTACCCCGCTTTTTCCGGGTCCGCGGGGTTCTCCCATCGCAGCGGAATGAACCCGACGCTGACCGCGTTGAGGAACTTGCCCCGGTAAAGCCCGTAGGCGATCCGGGCCATCGGGTTGACGTCGACCGCAAACTGAATCCGTTGGTAGAGGTAAGGAGCCGTCGCCGGGCCTTCCGCGCCGCGCACTTCGGTGACCAGCGCCTTGCCGAGCGTGAAGATCACGTCGCCATACTGGTGCGCATTTTGGAATACCGGGTTGCGCCGGTAGTTCTCGAGCCGCCACCCGCGCGCCGAAATGATCTCGCCGTAGCGGTCGAGCGACTCGTTGCTGGAGATAAAATCCAGCACCGCCGGGCCAGCCGCCAGCGGCGTGGGGGCCGGATCCAGTGTGCCCGAGGCCGAATCCGGCTCGCGGATTTCAACTTCGAGGGTGCCGCGGATTCCCCGGCGGCCGTCGAACAAGTCAACCAGCCGGGGAAACGAGATCGCGGCGGGCTGAACAATCGTTGATGGAATGGTCATAGGACTGGAATGGTTCATTGTTGTTTGGTCTGTGGCAGGGAAAGGAGGCGGCCGAACTCGACTGCGGCTGCCGCGACGATCTGGCTGCTGTGGCGGTTGTAGAAATCCTTCACGCGCGCGGCCAAGTCGGAGGGGAGCTCACCTCCGCCGCAGGCGGGTCGCACAGCCTCATGGAGAGCGTCGCGCACGGCTTCGTTGAACCTGGCGATGCAGTCCATCGCTCGATCTCGTTCCGGGTCGGCTGGACCATCGGCGGAGATGAAAACCGGCCCGAGCATCCGAGCCAGCTCGGCATTTTCCCGCGGCAGCACAAAGACCGAATCGATCAATTGCTCGACGCCCGGTGCCTCGCTGCCGGGCGAACCCCCGCCCGACGCAGCAGCCCAACCGCTTTTGGTCGCGGCGGCAAGCCCTTCAAGCATGCGTCCACGCTGGTCGAAAAGAAAACGGCGCAGCTTGCTCAGCGCTGCCGGATCCGCCTTCGGCAGGCCGGCGCCTTCAACCTGCTCCAGCAGCCATTGCGCCCGCGCGAACACATCGTCCTGGTCCCTCTCGATTTCAATCGATTCGCCAGGAATGCATCCGACTCCAAACACACTCTCGTTCGCCTCACTTCGGATTTCGGTTTTCGGATTTCTTTCGGATTTCGGATTTCGGCCCTCGGATTTCAACCCCTCCCCGAGCTTCCTCAAACTCCCACTGACGAAGCCCTGGTCGCCCCACGGCAGCGGTTTGAACCCGAGGTCGAGGACGCGGTTGAGTTCGTTGAAGGGCACGCCCATGTCGAACCCGGTGCGCGCCGCCGCGAGCCGGTTCCGCCGCGACTCCTGCATAATCGGCAGGCTGTCCAGGTCAAACCACCCGCTGGCGGCGGGATCGATGCTCTTCACCGTCGCGTCTTCGGCCGCCTCGAGCCGGCTGCACAGCGGCGCGACGCGGTTCTCGATGAAGTTCAACCGCGCGCCCGCCATCACGTCATACTTCGCGTGGTCGGTGCTCGTCACCACTTCCTCGGGCACGCCGAAGGCCGCGCAGATTTCGGCGCGGGAGAACTTCCGGTTTTCGAGGAACTGCAGGTCGGTGCTCGAGAGCTGCGGCTTGATCACCTCGGTGCTGCCGAGCAGCAACACCGGCCGGTCCGCGATGCCCGCGCCGCGTTTGCGGTCTCGCAGCGCGGCGAGGATCTGCGTCCGCTGCTCGTCGCTGAGCCATTTGTCGGTGCGGACGATGACGCCGGTGTCGGCGTTGTTCTCGATGATGCCGCGCATGAAAAGCCCGGCGGCGTAATCCGTCCGCGCGGCCATTTCGGCGGCCTGCAACGGCGGGAAGCCGCGCCAGAAATCGAACGGGTTGGGGAGCCGCTCGAACCAGACTTCCTCGGGCAGGAAGACCTGGCTGGCCAGGGGCGCCCGGGGACCAAACCCGGTGTAGCGCCAGCCGATCAACCGGTGGTCCTCGACGATGTGCTGGAAACGCGCCGGATCGAGGATCAGCACCTGGCGCAGCCGGCGTCGGGGAACGGCGGGCGCGCGGTCGGACCGGCTCTGGGCTGGTGAACCTTGCTGCGCGCCGGAATAGGTCCTAGTCCCCCCGAATCCGTCGGCGGAACAAAGAAGGGGCCTCCTCTCCCCGGCCCTCCCCGCCAATCCGCGGATTGGCGGGGGAGAGGGAGACGGAGTCGGCTGGTTCGGGGC
>DATDCV010000291.1:0-2480 GCA_036524155.1 Verrucomicrobiia bacterium | reverse complement strand
CCACGGAACCTCGCGATTCCGCAGTTGCCTCGGTCTAGTGCTTTGCGTCATGCTGCCCCTCGCTATGAGAGGCAGCCTGACTGTGTTCCTGCACAGGGGACTTTCACCCCATCAGTTCACGCCCATGTCAGGCGCACACCATTCGGCTGCAGGCAAGGCCGGGATTGCGCGCCTATTAGCAATCGGACCTCAAGGGCCCGGCCTGCCTGAGCCGGGTCGTTACCCCTTCCCCTACGACTCCACTCCATTCACCGGGGAAACGATCCGCCGCCCGCCACCCGGGGAGGAAACACACTCGCGCAGAAAAGGCTCGCTTCCGTCGCTGCCTGCATAAGCGCGAGGGCGGACATTTGCGGCGGAGCGGCCAGGTTCTGAACTGGCGGCGGGCAGAAACCGTTGAAACAGGCTTCGCTGCTATCGACCAAAAACCTGTCAACAATTTTCGGCCATTTTCCTCCGCGAAATAAAGCGCCCCGGAGGCGAACCGAAGCGAACCCGCGCGAACTCCCTCCCGCCGCCTGCCGCCGCGCACCAAAACCGGGTCTATAACCAGCGCGTGCGCAGGACCAGACGCGCCGCGCGCAACTGAATGCGAAGGCAACAGACCGATTTTTTGCCCAGCATCAACAACGCCATCGACCAGCAACTCGGCCGCCCTCAGAGCGGCCTCCTGGTGTCGGCGCCGCTCGCCCCAACCCAGGAAGAATTCATCACCAACACCGAATTCATCTACCCGTTCATCACCACGACACCGGCCTCCAGGGCTTCTATCATCAAAACGGCAGCCCAATTCGGTATCTCCTCTACCACAGTCGACCATCTTTTCAAAACGCTCTCCGAAATCGGCGCAATCACCTCTACCGAAGGGCCTCACTGGCTGCCGGAGCACCAGCTTTATCAATTATCAATCCCCTTATATGGAATGATACTTGATAAAGCACCATGGCAGGCCAGGAAGGACCAACCTCACTGGCGTTCGGTTGGGCCTTCCCCTCGCACTGCCGCCTCCGCCGCCGCTAGCCCGCCGGCAAAGACGTTCCCTTGCCATGCGTCTGCCGAGATTCCCTCTCCCCCGCCAATCCGCGGATTGGCGGGGAGGGTTAGGGAGAGAGTCCCCCGAGCCGCAGCCTCGCCCTTTGAACCCCTGAGCCCGCCGGCGGCGCCTCCCTCTCCTCCTCGGGAGGAGAGGGCCAGGGAGCTGAGACTCTTTGTCTCGAAATCTCTTTGTCACAGGACTAGCCCGCCACCAGCGAATTGGCGGTGGCGGTGGCCCCCACTGGCGGCTCCCAGCCCGAAATCCTCAAATCCAATCCTCTGCTACCTGCTCGCGACAGCCACCAGGACCGCTGGGGCGGCGGTGGCCTAGCCAGGCCGCTTCGCTATCTTCGGCTCTCTGGCCCGTTGGTGGACTTCGCCCACGCTGGGCAAAAACCAACAGCGGGGCAACTTCTTGGCTGCTCGCATAATCAGCTCAAGCCGTTTATTGGAAGCGCCTTCGGCGAGTTGGTTTATCTTGGCATGCCCCGTGCATCGCCCCTCGCCTCGCAGGCGTCCCGCAGTTCCCAACCGGCCACCCGGTCGGGCTGCAAAGCACGCTTACCCAACTGAAATTCACAGATGAAAAAAATCGAAGCCATTATCAAACCGTTCAAACTCGAAGAGGTCAAAGACGCCCTCGGCGAGGTCGGCGTCGAAGGCATGACCGTCACCGAGGTCAAAGGCTTCGGCCGCCAGAAAGGTCACACCGAAATCTACCGCGGCAGCGAATATACTGTCGATTTCCTCCCTAAAATTAAAATCGAACTGGTGATTTCCGACGACAAACTGCACGACGCCATGTCCGCCATCCTCAAAGCCGCCCGCACCGGCAAGATCGGCGACGGCAAAGTTTTCGTCAGCAACGTCGAAGAAGCCGTCCGCATCCGCACTGAAGAAAAAGGCGCCGCCGCTGTTTAACCTCCACCCGCTCAATACTGATGAAAAAACTCTTGCATCTCATGCTGATACTGGCCGGTGCCGTGTTTTTGGCCGGCCCCTTCACTCCAGTTGCCCGCGCGGCCGACTCCGCGCCCGCTCCGGAACGTTCCATCCAGGAGCGGCTCGACGACCTCGAAGCCTACATCAACAACGGCTCGCGGAACGCCAACACGAACACCACCTGCAAACTTCCTGGCCCCGGCCCCGGCCATAACGGCTGGATGATGACCAGCTCCGCGCTGGTGCTGTTCATGACGCTGCCCGGACTGGCGCTCTTCTACGGCGGCTTGGTCCGGCGCAAGAATGTGCTCTCGGTCCTCGGTCAATGCCTCGGGATCGCCGGCTTCGTCACCATCGCCTGGTGGTTCTGCGGCTATTCGCTCGCCTTCCACTCGGGCGAAACCGCGCGCGGGTGGTCGTTCTTGGGCAAGCTCGACTGGGCCTTTCTGCGGGGCGTTGACTCGAGCCCCAACAGCGACTACGCCGGCTGGGTCTCCCACAAC
>DATDCV010000290.1:0-4452 GCA_036524155.1 Verrucomicrobiia bacterium | reverse complement strand
CCCGGCTCCGGTGGCCGCGCGTCGATGGCCAAGGTAATCATTGGCGGGCAACTGCTCTGCCTGTTGTTGACGCTGCTGGTGACCCCCATCACTTACTCGATTTTCGATGATTGGGGCGCCGGCAGATTCTTCAACTTCCGGCGCCGCGCCAGACGCGAGCAACCCGCACTACTACCCGAAGCCGAGCCGGCAGTGGCCAAGTGAGGACTGAAGACGCGCCAGCGCCGGTTTTCTCCGCGCCGAGCGCAGAGGCGGGTGACGGCGAAGGCCGCGCGATGGAACGGAGCGCCCGCGTCTGCCATCCTCGATTCCCAGAGGGCCAAAACTAAGAACTGGTATGAACCCCGTTCCCTGAGAGTGGCTGCTTTGAACCGCCCACGGGTAGCTGGTTTTCATTCGCCTGCTGACGCACGGTTAGCTTAGCTTCTACCCATCCGCTCGGCGCATTGCTGCGAACAATGTTGAGCCAAGCTTCGCGCTTCTGCGTTACTCTCTGGGGGGGAAACCGACCCAGTCAAACCGACCCGCACGCACTGGGGGCACCGCGGCACCAAAAAGACTCTTGACACTAAGCTGCAGAGGTGCTGCAATGTCCAAGAATAAATAGCGATGACAAGGGTCGTTGCCCCCCCAATCAGAATGGAGACCTATGAAAAAACAGCTATTATGGATTGTTATGGCCGTGGCATCCCTCATTCTTGGACGCGAACTGGCCTCCGCACAGCTCACGATGCAGGAAGCCGCCAGTCAGGGACTCCTGCGGCCCTTGCGCCCAATTGAAATCCCCACGTCCGCGACCTTTTGGAGCTGGCAGACCTCTTGCCCCCTGCCCTATGACCCGTGCCCAGACTGCACCGCCTACGCTTTGCCCGATGGCACCGGCGTGCTGGTTGATGATCGGGAGGTGTTGTACCCGGTTTTCGGGAGGCCGGCTGGCTCGCAACTTTCAGGCAACGGCCTCTTGGATAATCCCCCTCCTGATTACGGCTGTGGTCTCTGGCTGGAGTTGCATATCGTCGCGTCCGTCGCGCAGGTCACGCTTAATAATGTTGTCCCGGGACGCACGTACAACCTCTGGAGTTCATCCGATCTGACGGTCCCAGTCGCGAGCTGGGCTTTCGAAACAACGAGAACGGCCAGCAGCAGCGACCCAATCGTTATTCCCGTCCAACTGCAGGGGCGACCGCCCACCCTATTCTTCCGGGCGTCTGAAGTGCGAGACTATGCGATCCAAACCAGATTCGACGGTGTGAGCGCTACTAACGTTCCCGGCATGGCGTGTCCCGATTCGATGGGAGCAGTCGGCACCGATCGCTTTGTGGAGCTGATCAACGGGATGATTCAAGTTTACACGAAGGGGGGAATCCTGGTAACGCAGGACATAACGGACAGCTTCTTCCACATCCGCCAAGGCAGCACCGACTATCCGACGAGTGGCGCGACCGATTCGCGCATCTTCTATGACGTCAGCGTCACTCCACACAGGTGGGTCGCCTGTTCCGTGGATGAAAACGGGTCACAATACGTTTTGCTGGCCGTGAGCACCGGCTCCAGCCCCGATGATCTCACTGATGGTTGGCTGCGATATTTGGTCCCTGTCGGTGGCGCGCTCTCCGCTGCGGGTATGGACGCCTACGGAATCTACCTGGACCGAGTGACGTACCTGGGCACGAACCAGCCCAGCCACGCGATCCTCGCCATCAGGAAGTCCGACCTTTACAGCCGCACTCTTACCTACAATTCGGTGTTAATTCCGAGCGACCCTACCGTACCGGTTCACTATCTGCAACCGGCTTGCAACTTCGACTCGCTTGGGCCTGCTGGGTACACATTCCTCCTGGCAAAAGGAGCGCCGAGCTCCGGCACTCCGTACCGTGGCGCGGCGATCTTCTACCACAGGCTTTACTGGGACGGTTCGGCCGCACGGTTACCGCAAAACGAGGCCTGGATCCAGCTCACTAGCGGCCCGCGCGAGTATCGAAATTATTACGACTTGACAGATAGTCCCGTTTCCGCTCCGCACTACATACCAGGCGGCATCGGCACTATGGATGTCCGTGCGGTTGGAAGCGATCTGATGCCGCGGGCGGGGATAAAGAACGGCGTTCTCTGCTTTTGTCACCTCGTTGGCCTGAGCGGGCCCAGCGGAACCTACACCGGTGATGCTACAGGCGCGGCCGTTGACCGCTCAGGCGTGCAGTGGTTCCGGGCCAGCGCCGACACCGTCCATGGCTCGCTGGCCTACCTGGAGCACGGCCGGATCTATGATACGGCAGTAGCTAGTCCTCTTTGGTACCATTTCCCTTCAATTGCCGTGAACTGCGCTGGAGACATTGTCGCCGGTTTCTCAGCCTCCAACGCCAACAGTTACGTCGGGGCATATTACTCGTGGCGACCGATTGGAGGATTGCCCAGCGCTTACCGCCTGATCCGAAACGGGCTTGGAGCCTACGAAGATAGTCGGTGGGGTGACTATTCCGTTGTAGTCACTGATCCGACCGATAATTGGAGCTTTTGGACGGTCCAGGAATATGCAGACTACCCAAACCCACTAAACCCTAACTCATGGAGGACGGTCATAGCACAGGTAAGGGCCCAGCCGTGAGCGAATTCCTTGAGTGGAGTCGATATGAAACCTCATTGCCACAGAATCCCTACAGGTGCTGGTTTGGTCCGTTTGGTCCTCATAATGTTACGGCCCTGGGTGCCGCACAATGAGCGCAAGAAGAGCACCCTCTTGTTCCACAATCTCAACGCTCTCCTCATCGCCACTCTGTTCCTTTGCTCCTCCTCTGTGATTCTAGCCCAGGGGAGGGTAGTTTTTCGCAATTTCCTGCCGCTGACGACTCCACCAATCGATGCCCCGGTGTACTTGGATTATGTTGGTGGCACTCCGCTGAGCGGGGCGAACCCGAACTACCGCGCTGCTCTGCTGGGGGGACCGAGCACGGCTTTACCCTGGGGCCTTACTCAGGCCGGGATGCTGCAGATGAGCTATAGCCCTATCAATACGACACTAACCTGGGTGGGTTTCCAAAGCGGAACCTTGCCTGGGCAAAGTCCTGGCTACATCAGGGTGGGCACTGAGTCGGAGCGCGTAATCCCTGGTGCCGATTGGGGCACCTTGGCTTTGGTTCAGATGGTCGCTTGGGAAGGGCCCTACACCTCCTGGATAGACGCTTGGGAAGCCGCTCAAGGGGGATCGGTTCGTATCGGCGTTTCCAATCCTCTGACATTGCAGCTGGCGCAAAGCCCCGCCGGCCTTCACCCTGATCTCTGGGGCTTGCAGCCGTTCGCGATTCAGTTTGTCCCGGAGCCGAGCACGGCCGCATTGACTGTGATTTCCGTGGCAGTGTTCATTTTGGGCCGCTCAAGGTGGCGACGCTCGCCACGAAGATGAAATCGTCTAGGAGCAAGTTCTCCGGGCTCGCCGGTTCCTGCAATCTCGACTCGGTTGGCACTGGCAGCTGCACGTTCCTGCTGGCCAAAGGGGCTCCGAGTGGGCCCCCTTACTGCGGTGGCGCCATTCTTTACCACAGGCTTTATAGGGATGGCTTTATTGCAGGACTCGTGGATGAGGGCTGGACTCAGCTCGCAAGCGGGCCACACGATTACCGGGATTACTTTGACTTAACTGACAGTCCCGACTCCGCCCTTCGCAGCAACGGCTCCATCAAAATTAGTACGGTCGGAAGTGACCCGATGCCGCGCGCGATGATCGGAGGCGGTGTTCTCTGGTTTTGCCACGCTGTCGGTCTGAGCGGGCCAACTGGAACCTACACCGGCCCTGGCAGTGGCATCCAGGTTGACCGTTCTGCGGTGCAGTGGTTCAGGGCTGCGAGCGCTCGCGCGCTTACGCGGCGATGTGCTAATAGCGCTCGGACCGGGAGCTGCCACCGATTTTTAGGGCTTCCGTGGTCGTATGGGGCCGCCCGTGCTATTAGGGCTCTGGCCATTTTCATTGTGTTCGTCTGTTCGTGCCTCGCTGTTCTTGCTCAGGGTCAGATAGTTTTCCGGAATTATGTCTGGTTCTCGACTCCTCCCGTCGACGCTCCCGTGTATCTCGATCAAGTGGGCGGTACCCCGCTCAGTGGCAGCAACCCAAACTATCGCGCTGCTCTGCTGGGCGGACCGAACACTGCCACGCCTTGGAGCCTCACCCAACCGGGGACTTTGCAGATGACGTATAACCCTTCAACTACGACGTTAACATGGGTTGGTTTCCACAACGAGAGCTCGCCGGGGAGAACGCCTGGGTATGTCACAGCAGGCGAGCGCGAGATTCCGGGTGCTGATTGGGCGACCTTGGCTTTGGTTCAAATGGTCGCCTGGGAAGGTCCTTACACTTCCTGGACCGAGGCTTGGCAAGCTGCCCAAGCGGGATCGGTCCGCATCGGAGCGTCGAACCCACTTACGATCCACTTGCCCAACAGCCCAACCGCGAATGTAACA
>DATDCV010000289.1:0-1701 GCA_036524155.1 Verrucomicrobiia bacterium | reverse complement strand
CGGTAATCCGTTCCAGGAGGTTCATGGCTTTACGATACTTCACCACCGCGCTGGCAACAAGGCGGAAAGACGGCCCTTGAGGCTGCGGTATGGCTGAATCACAAGTTCGACAAACTGAGGTGTTTTGAGGCGGTTACGAGTTTGAACGCTATTTTGGAGTTTCCGGCGGACATGGAGTCATAGAAGGCGCTCATGGTTCGCAGGCGGCAGTTCTGTTGACGGCTGGCCCAGTTTACGGCGAGGGTGACGAGCGCGCGCCGAATCACCGCTAGATTGATTACCGCGTTGGGCTGGCGCACACGACTGCGGTCCTCCCCTGCGATGACGTCGAGCCGCAGGTGCAGACCGTTTTCAATCCCCCAGTAGGCGCGATCCTGCCGGAGCATCTGCTCGACGCTCATCTGTGCGGCTGGTCGGGAAGTGATCAGGTATTCGGTTTCGATCCCCTCGGCTGGTTTTCGCCGGCTATCAATGCAACGGGTCAGCCGGGCGGCTTGCTCGACAAACGGAAAATCGATGCGCGTGGCTGTGGTATCGAAAGCGACCACGCAGCGGGCTTCAGTGCGTCCACGATTGAGCTCGCAGGTCTGTGCAAGGCGCTGAGGGGGAAAAATCGCCCGAGAGGTTCTGGTAGAGCTCGCGCGCGTTGTCGGCAACCCCCTGCTGATTGCCTTTGACGGTGAAGAGATAATCACCGCCTCTTTCCTGTACCACGATGCGGCCCGTCTCAGTTTGCGTATGCATCGCATCGGCGGTGACCAGGGAGCCGTCCAAATCCACCCGCCGGAGCAGATTCTGGGCGGCGGGGATTTCGTTGGACTTGCGGGCCACCGATTCCGAACCCAGCCACCGCCCCGTCTGGACGGAGTAAGCGCTCACCACGGCGGCTCCCTGACTGTTGCGCAGTTCCTTGCCGTCGAGCGAGACTTGGTCGCCTGTGGGATCACGTTTGCCCAGCAATTGATCGAGCCAGCGCAGCAGCTCCCGCTGCAGGGCCTGGTTGTCGAGATGGCGCAGCAGACGAGCAAAGGTCGCCTCGCTGGGGGCAAGGTAGGTGTGAATGCGTTTGGATCGATCTCGGGGAAAGCCCAGCGCTTTCTTCTGCTCGGTGGTGAGATTGCGCGCAAAGGCGGCCAGATCTCTTTGGCCCAAGCACACTTTGCATATCATCGCGCACACTGTCACCGCCACTAGGCTACCGACCGAATGCCGACACGCGCGCCGGCGCTTGCGCCAGTCGGGCAAACCGCTAAAGAAGCTGCGCATCCGGCTCAGTTGCTCCGAGCTCTCAGGACAGTCCGGCGGACGGTCCTGTTCGCAGCCCTGGCATTGCTGGGGCAGATTGGGCCCACGCAAAATCGTGCGCGCCCCTTCCTGCAGTTCACGCACCCAAAGTTGCTTCGGCCGGTCATGCGCCTCATAAAAGTCTTTGCGCGAACGCTCAAAGCCCTTGGTTTTTCCCAGTAATGTCCACCCGCTGGCTTTGTAGGCCGTGCCCTGAAATCGGCTCGGATCGACGAACGTCTCGGCAATCAAAACCCCGTGCCCGTAGGCCGCCCGCCAGTCCTCACTGAGCCGTTTGAGCACCAGTTTCATGACTTTGCTGGCCAAGTTGGGAATGTGATAAGGCTCAGGGATGAAAAACCGGCTGTTATTGACCACCAAGGGCAGGCGCCGCTTCTTCTGGCGGTCCGACCACCC
>DATDCV010000288.1:0-5162 GCA_036524155.1 Verrucomicrobiia bacterium | reverse complement strand
TTGCCGACGGGCACGTGGAATATCGTCACTGGGCTGTCGCGGCGACGGCTCGGCTGGTCCAAAGAACACGCATCGATGGCTGTCCAGCCTCACCGCCCACCGACTTCGATTGGCTCAAGGAAAGGACCAGTGTCAAAGCGCTCGTTGGCCCTTGATACTCCCCTTGGTGGTCACCCGCGCCGGACAAACGCAGTCAGTGACGTGTTTCCCAGCCCGCTCGTGGTCGCGAACTCCAGGTCCAGAGGCAGCGAGCCGGGCGCCCGCCAGGCCACCTCATACGCCGTCACCGCGCTGCTGATGCCTTTCAGCCGCTGAGCCGGCAAAGCCACACAGGCCGCCGCGAGTTCCGGATCGTCGCGCAAGAGGTGCCGGTAGGTGTTCTCGCCGATATAGATCCGCCCCCGCCCCGACGCGCTTTCCAGGCGGCTCGCCAGGTTTACTTCGCGCCCGAAAACGGTGTAGTTGACTTGCCGCACGACGGTCTTCGCCGCGGACCCCATGAGACCGACGGTGGCGACTCCCGTGTTGATGCCGGTTCCAAGAAAAAGAATCGGAAATAGCGGCAGCGCGGGAAGGCCAGCGGTAACGCGGGCGCGGTTCTCGACTTCTCGGAGCCTGTTTTCCGCGGCGCGTTGGCGATTCAACTCGTAAATGGCGCGCTGGGCCTGCAGCGCGGCCCGCACGCAGGCCACAGCGTGCCTTGGATTGACCGTGGGCGCCCCCCAAAATGCCATAACACAATCGCCGATGAACTTGTCGAGCGTTCCATCTTCTGCGACCACCTTGTCCGCCACCAACCCGAGATAGAGGTTTACGGTTGCCAGCGTGTCGCGCGCCTGGTCATCGAAACAAGACTTCGCGGCCGCATCGGTCAGGTGTTGGTTGCGAACCAACTCCGCGATGCGCTCCTGGCTCGAATCCGTCAACTCGGTGAACCCGCGAACGTCGGCAAAAAACACTGTCACCTCGCGCCGTGCGCCCTCGAGGGAAAGAGTTTCGGCTTGGAGCAACTCGTTGACGATTTTCGGGGACACGATGGTCGAAAAGATCGATTTGACGCGCCGGCGTTGCGCCTGCTCAAAGACGACCCGCCAGGTCACCAGCGTGATATGAGTCATTAGCAACGCGCCGAATACCGGCAGGATGACGGGGAGCCAGTGGCGGGTCTGAGTGTAAATTGCCACCGCGCTCGCGACATAAGCTACCAGCAGGACGATAACAACGCCCGACGCCACCAGCACACGCAAGCGCCACGTTACGAACCCGCTCAGGACCCCGAGCAGAGCAATCAGCGCCACGTCGAACCAGAGCGAAGAACGGGTGATAAACCGTCCAAGGATGATTGAGTTCGCCACATTCCAATGCTCGCTCACTAACAGCGTGTCAGCCCGCACGGGCGTCGCGCCGCGGTCCGTCAGGTTGTTGCCGACCACAGCGCTGGAACCCACCAACACCAGCTTGTCGCGCCAGCGGTTATCCAAGTCGTTCGTATGGCCCGTAAGGCGCACGCGGTACTCGGCGAGCAGGTCCTGAATACTTTCGAGCGTCAATCGCGGATCGTCCTCCGTCAGTGACCAATCCACGTAGAAGCTCCCGTCTCTATCCACCGGGATAATTCGTCGGAGCCCGCCCTCTCCACCCAGGACAATTTGCCTCCCGGGCAAATCGACAACAGTTTGATTCAGATCCAGCTTGAGTTCGCGAGCTGCCAATTGCAGCCCCATGTGCCAGATCCTCTCCTCCGTGAAAGGTTTGGCTTTCCGTGCCACCCCGGCGGGCAGCCGGTCGCCTCCGAAATCCGCCAGGTCGAAATTCCCACTGCCGTCCAGCGGGATCGTAATCGGCTCAAGGCCCCTGCGCGGGAGGACGATCCGCCCCGGCTCAACCCGGGCTCGGCGCAGGTCCACGCCAAACTCCGGATCGGCTTCCATCTGCTGAAATGCGGGATGCCATCGGCGATACATCCTGAAGGCCTTGGCCCGACGAAGAACACCTTCGGGCTCATCTTTATCTGTAAGGATGTCACCCAGGGCGGCGGCATTGGTCAGGAACAGCCTTGGAAGCGTCGTCTGCGGGGTCAGGGCGAGGATCACGTTTCCGGCCCGCCGCATTTCCGCGGCGAAAAACTCGTCGGATTCGGGACCGACGCTTCCGTCGGCCATCAGGACGGGAGGGTGATCGGGGCGTCGTTCCGCGAAGATGATATCGATCGCTATCGCCCTGGCGCCCTGCTCTGCCAGTTCGTGCACCAGCCGACCGTACACCTGGCGAGGCCATTCGCGACCGAATCTGAAGCCCAGCGAGCCGTTGGCGACTCGCCGGAGGCTGTCTTCATCGATATAGACAAAGCCGAGATTGGTTGTTGCCGTCCGAGAAAAACGAAGCGCCTGGCGGGCGCGCATATCGAAAGTCATCCGCTCCAGGCGCTCGCACCACTGCCAATCCAGAACGCGCAAGCCGCAGACCAGCGCGATCACAGCCGAAGCAACCAGCACCGGAACACCTTTGATCGGCTTCAGCTTCACGCTGACGAGGAAAAACAAAAAACCAGAGCAACACAAGGCTGCTCTGGTCTTCGAAAGAGGCGGAGGTGTTACTCTCCTCCGGAACCATTGGCTGCGCCACCTGTGACCGGGGATATGAAGATAACGGTCTTGTCAGGAGTGAAAGTCGTTTGCTCACCCCCGGCTGTGACCTGCGTCGCGGCCGCGAGTTGAGAAAAATAGCCCATTTCAGTCGGGGGAATCGGCCCCATCTGCGCAGTGCGCGCGTCGTATCGATTGCCGCCGGTCACTACCTGGGTAGTGACTTCTCCAGTCTTGGGGTTCACCCATGCCAGGACGACCGAGCCGACCATTACGCTCACTACGCCCTCAGAAGTGATATCGTAGGTGGTGCCGCGGATCCCGGCAACGCCATTGGGCAGCTTGATTTCATACTTCGAAGCAGCGGACATCTTCTTGACGTTCCCCGTGACATGCCCGGCCTTGAGATCCAACTGAATGTCGCTCACCTCGTCCGCCCCGGTCCTCATGCAGGCGATCTTGTCGATGCCCAGCGCGGTGTTCTCCCAGATGCGAACCACGTTTTGTTCGGCGGAGGGCGCATAGGTGGCGCCCGCAGAGCTCATCGAGTTGGGGATGTAAGGAGTATACTTGACCGGTGAGGGCATGGCGACAGCACCGCCACCGTCGCTCAAAACCAAGTCAACGAACGACCCTTGCTCGGTGCTGGTTTGGACGATAGTGCCGGGCTTAAGCACGGCGCCCGGTTTGAGCGTCAGCCAAACATTGTTCCCCGTGGTGTAGCGAGCGGGGCCTTTGACACGGATAACTTTTGCTGTCCCTTCCATCGCTGTTTGCGCCGCGAGCGACGAGATCATGGCGAGGGCGATTGCAGAGGCTATGAGGCTGTTAGTTAGGCGTTGAGTTTGTTTCATAATTGCTCCTGCTCAAAAAATGACTGCATCTGTTTCCCGCATTCTAGGCGGAAGCCACGTCTTGTCAACGGGTATTGTAGATTTTTTTTTTGGCGTTCTGAGGCCGAAAAGAATCCATCGGGAAGCAATGTTTTCCCGCTTTTTTCAGGCCGAATCCTCATTTCGGCCCAGGACTTGGAGCAGGATTCGCCGAGTTGGTGGCGCTTTCGAGCAACCTGCCCCGGATGATTTTCAGGTATGCTGTGGCGATGTCGTTGCCGACCCACTCCAATCTCGCCGACCGTTCAAACCAGGGGCGAGCAGCGGCATACTCTCCGAGGCTGACGTAGTGCAAGCCGATGTTGTCGAGGTTGTAGTAGTTATTTGGGTCCAGCTCTTCGGCACGCTGAAAGTAGGCCGCCGCCTCGCCAGGCCGGTCCAGCCAATCCAGACACCACCCATATTGGGCGTAGTTGCGGCTGTCCCAAGGATTCAACTGCATTCCGATGCGGAACCAGCGCATCGCCTCGGACGCCAGCTTCCGGTAATCCATCCCTTCCTGGCCTTCATAATGTTCCCCTCCCTCCTGGCTTTGGCGCCGCAAAGCTTCACCGATCTTGTATGCCGTGAACGGGTTGCCCGGATCGAGTGCAAAGGCCCGTTTGAGCAGGGCAATTTGTTTGGTGGAAAAGCTGGGCGCTTTTTCGGCGCGGTCCAGCCAGACGAATTCCGCCGCCTGACGGAACGCTCGGGGCCCGAGGTACACCGCGGCACCGACGGCAGCCAGGCTCACTGCCAGATTGGTCCAAAGCCGTGCGCGAAACCAAAACCGCTCGGTGGCAAAACGCAAATGCGCGCTAAGCAAAGCCATCAAGGTTACAACGAGAATAGCGTTGGCCGGCACATGCATATTGAAATCCACAAACGAATGTGCCAGCAGGGCGACTAAACCCAGGGTAGCACCCAGGAGGAACGCATACTTGTTGCTGGTGGTTTTGCCACCGATATCGCTCGGAGCCAGTCGACGCGAACGCCACGTTTGCGCAACCCCCACGCCCAGCAACACCCACGCCGACACCACCAGGACGGTCCCGACCAGGCCCCAATCGGCGAGCGTGTTCAAATAATCATTGTGCGCCCGGTCGGGAGTCAGTTGCACAGCTTCCGGTCGATAGCCACGGAATCGAGTGTCGTAGTGGGCCGGGCCGACGCCCCAGAAAAGGTGGTCCCGCCACATCTGCCACGCCGGCCCCCACAGGGCCACCCGCATGTCCTCCCCCGGCCGGCCTTGAGGACTCACCAACTGCTTCAACCGCTCGTCGATGTAATCGCTTCTGGCGACGGCAAAAACCCCGGCGAACACCACCACTGCGGCCAGGGCCAGTGCCGGAAAGCGATGTTGCCGCCGAAACATCAGGGCGCCAAAAAACAGCGCCAGCGCAAGCGTCGTGGAAACCCAGGCACCGCGGGAGAGCGTCACCGCGATCCCCGCCAGGATCACTAGAGCCGCGTAACCCACCAGCACCCGCGTCACCGGTTTAAGGCGGCCGGTCATGGCGTAAGCCATAGCCAGCGGCAGCAGCAGCTCCAGAAAACCGCCCAGGTGGTTCGGACATATGTAGGTACCCGACCCGCGGTGCCGGTAGGGCTTGATAAAACCCCATACGTAATCAGAGTCCTTCAGGAACTGGAAAATCGCGTACGCCGAGATCGCCAGCGCCAAAAAAATCAACGTAAATGCAAT
>DATDCV010000287.1:0-34487 GCA_036524155.1 Verrucomicrobiia bacterium | reverse complement strand
GCCGCGCCCAATCTCGCGCACGCGCCCGCCGCGCCTCGTGCGATGCCGGCACCCGCAGCCGCGCCTCGGGCCGCTGCACCTGCGGGCGCACCCCGCCCGGCCCCCGCGCCATACGTAGCCGCTCCTACCGTCAGCACGCTGGATAAGATCCTCGCGTTGGCGGCGGCCGTCATCGGCCTGGCCGCCGTTGGCACCACCGCCTACGTCATTTGGATGCTCCCGAACTAGGGCGTCAGGCTTGTCGGGCGCAGGGCAACGTTCAAGGCTATTTCTGATTAGCTGGTTTCCCACCCATCGGAGTGTTTTTTATGGCATCTGGCAACATCATCAACTTGACGAAGGAGAATTTCGACAAAGAGGTTCTCCAGTCAGCGCAACCCGTCTTGGTGGATTTCTGGGCCGAATGGTGCGGGCCCTGCAAAGCGCTGGCCCCGGTTTTGGACGAACTGTCCGAGGAATACGCGGGCCGCGTCAAAATCGCTAAGGTAAACATCGACGATTACCAGGAACTGGCCGCGAAGTTCAACATTCACTCGATTCCCACTCTGCTGCTGTTTAGCAAAGGGCAGGTGGCCGAGCAGCTCGTCGGTCTGCGCAGCAAGCGCGACCTCAAGGCGAGTTTCGACCGGGTACCCGCCTGATCTGCGGGACTGCGGCGCGCCGGCCGCCGCGCAGCCACCTTCTCAGGCCGCAGCCTCGCTGACCTCTGGCAACCCGGAGGATCCTCGCGTTTCTTCACCCGGAGCGGGCCGCGCGAATAATCTCCTGCAGCCGGGTGAACGGCAGTGAAAAGTGACCCTCCTCCGGGTAGAACCTGCCCTCACACTTGGGAATGGTCTGAGCGAGGTAACGTCCCAATGTGGGCGGCACCACGATGTCCTTCTCGCCGTGCCACAGCCGCACTCGAGTCCGAATGTTTTCGAGTCGAAACCCCCACGGGCCGGCGAGGAGAAATCCATCCCAGCCGGCGGCGGCGAGGCCGTGGCGCATGGCCTCTTTCGAGCTGGCAATCAAAGCCGCGCGCAGGTCCGGATTCTCGAGGGCTTTTTTGTCGGAGGCGGGGAGACGCTCTTCGATTTGCCTTGGAACCGCCCGCTCTCCCTTGCCCCAGATGGCCCGCAAGTAAACCCCGGCGGTCTTTTGGGCCAGCCATGGGTTCGTGCGGAAGAAGTTGAGCAGCCAGCGCATGAGCGGAACCATACCCTCGAGCGCGCCGGGCACATCGAACGGCCCCGCACTGCACACCAGCGAAACCGAGGTCAGCCGTTGCGGGATGACCGACGCGCACGCAGCGGCATAAGGTCCGCCACCCGAAACCCCGAGGACACCAAACTCCTCGAGCCCCAAGTGGTCCGCCAGCGCGGCAACCTGGACGGGCCAGTCCACGATGGCCCGGCCGGGTTGGAAATCCGACAATCCGTAGCCGGGACGATCCGGCGCGATGAGCCGGACTCCCAAATCCGCCACGACAGGATCCGCCGCGCGCGCCTCGAACCGCGAGCTGGGCCAGCCGTGGAAGTAAAACACAGGAGCCCCGCCCGAAGCGCCGTATTCGGCGAAACCTAACCGCCGCCCGTCCGGCAGGAGCATCACCTGGTTCTCTTTGGCTGACAGGTCCGTCATATGACCCGCGGCAAAGCCAATCACATCGGGCGCGCCCGTCAAGGAAAGCTGGAGGCCCAATCGGCGAGCCAGGCGGGTCGGACGGTCGAGCGACAGGAGGGGGGCGGTTACTCTTCGGTCCGCTATTGGTTGCTGCCGCATCGGCGAACGCGTAAGTTTCCGGTGCGGGAAAGCGATCGGTTTATGAAGACGTCGGATTTGGCTTTAGTGCTCGGTCTCGCGCTGTGCGCGAGTGGCTGCACGACCTATCGGTATCGCATCCTCCAACCTGCTTCGGGCGCGCCACCCGTGGCGGCCCAGAGCGTCACCCTTCATTACGAGCCGTTGGATTATCGGCTCTATCGCGATCGCGACCACCTGGCGATGCAAGTGAGCAATCCGACCGACGACCGGATCGTGCTGTTGGCGAATCGTAGTTTCGTGACGGATCCCGGCGGCGAGAGCCATCCGGTCCGCCAGAGAGTAATCGGACCGCACAGCTTTACCCGTTTTCTACTGCCACCGATTCCATTTTCTTATGCGTATCCGGACTACTGGGCCTACGGTCCCGGGTGGGGCTGGGGTTACGCCGGCTTTTGGCCCGACCCGATGTGGGGTGCCTGGTGCGGCCCGGGTTGGTGGGGCCCGCCACCAGTGGCGTATGCCGAGGTCATCACGCCTTATGATTGGGTTTGGAAGACGGGAAGGGCGCGCCTGAAACTGACCTACGAGCGGGCGGGCAAGGTCTTCGAGCATGACCTCGAGTTCGTGCGGGAACCCGACCGGAAAGAAAAGTAAGCCCGAGAGCCGATACCGGGGGCCGGACTGCCTGGACGCCTGGACGCGTCGGAGTGGCCAGACCTCTCAGTCGTGGGAAAGACCAGTGCTCCTTGTTGACCCATCTTTGAACCGGGGAAACCCCGGGACTACGTTTCGTAGTCGCTCCGATTGCGACATCGCAGGTCGAGGGTTTAAGAAGGGGGTGTATGAAGAAGAAGTACTTACGCCCCGTGATAACGCTGGTGGCTGTGGTGGCGAGCCTTGTAGCGTTTTACGTAGTGAGCTGGCGGTTTGACCCGGCTCGATTGGAGCATCGGGCCGCAAAGGGACAACCCGAGGCGCAATACCGGCTCGGAAAGGCGTATTTCGATGGATACGTGGTCGGGAAGGATAACCGGATGGCGGTCGCTTGGCTGGCCAAGGCGGCTGCCCAGGGTCATCTCAAGGCGCAGGCGGGACTGGCGTTGATGTACGCCAAAGGACTGGGCGTGCGACAGGACTACCAGCGGGCTGCCGATTGGTATGGCAAGGCTGCAGCCCAGGGATCCGTTCTCGCCCAGAACCAGTTGGGGGTTCTTTACGCGCAGGGCAGGGGCGTGCAGCGTGATCTGAATGTGGCGCTAAAGTTTTTTAACCAGGCGGCCGACCAGGGGTCGCAGACAGCCCGGCAGAACCTGATGCTCACATCGGCAGCACGATCGGGCAAAAGCCTTCGAGTTGAGTCCAAAGGCAGGGTCTATCCGGCGGTAACGGTGGTGAAGGTCGAACCGGAAGCCATTACGGTGGCCTTCGAGCCCGAGCCCGGCGGTTTGGGCCTTGCCCGAATCCGGTTTTCCGATTTGCCGGCAGATCTCCAGCAGCGCTTCGGCCATCAGCCCTCCCGATGGCGGGCCGGCGACACGGGCCAGACGCGTCTCGCCTCCCTGCCCGTCCAGCCATTATAGCCCTGCCAGCCGCGCTCAAGACTGATCGAGGCGGCCGACGGCTCCGCGGAGTACCTGCTCGATTTCCTGCTGCCGTTCCGCCGATCGCACCTTGCCGCCATCCAGTTCCTTGACGTAAAAACTGTCGATCGCCGCCCCGCGTTCGGTGCTGATCCGCGCCGCCGAGATGTCCAGTTGGAGTGCCGCCAGCGCCTCCGAGACGGCGTAGAGCAACCCGATTCGATCCTCGGTTTCCACTTCGACCAGCGTGCGCGTGTCCGAGGACTCATTGTCAAACCGCACGCGCGTGGGGAGCCGCTCGCCGGCGTAAGCCTGGTAAGCCGGACGCGAGGATTTCTGCCGGGCAATCAACGACTGGAAATGCACCTCCTCCCCTGTTAGCGCTTTGTTAATCACAAACTCGAACATTTCGCGCTGCTCACGTCCGGCCGGGTTGCCGGTCCGGGCATCGGTGACGAAAAAGGTGTCCAGCACGAGGCCATCGGCGCGCGAGAAGATTTGCGCCCCCAGAATATTCAGCCCCGCGGCGCTCAGTGAGCCGGCAATCTTCCGGAACATGCCCGCCCGGTCCCAGGTGCAAAGCTTGACCGCGTTGCAGCCGCGGTCCGGGTCGTCGCGCCAGTTAATGATGGGCCGCAGCGGGTTTTCCTCCTCGGCGATCTGCAGTCGCATGAACTGGTGCGCGAGGGTCAGGTCCTCGAGGACCTCGCGCGCGGTATGGATTTGAAAATAGCGGGACGGCAGGTTCGCAAAGTGCGCCTGCAGTTCTTCGGCGGTGATTTCGGCCGGCAACTGGCGCTGCACTTCGGAGAGCAGCAATTCGCGCTGCTTTTCCTCGACCCGAACAAACTCCGCTCCCCCATCCATCAGGCGCATGGTTTTGAAGTGGAGCGACCACAACAGGGAGTCTTTGAACCCGTTCCAAAGCTTGTCGCTCGTGGCTTGCGCGTCCACAAAAGTATGCAGCGTGAGCAGGCCGACCACTTCCGGGTTTTGGACGTGCTTGGCGAAACTGCGGATTACCGCCGGATCGTCAAGGTCCCGGCGCTGCGAGACGCTCGCCATCAGCAGGTGGTTCTCGATGAGCAGCCGCAGCGTCTGGGTTGCCACGTTATCCAGGGCGAGCCGTTTGGCGGCGCGCAGTGCCAGCTCCGCGCTGACCTCCGAGTGGTGGCCGTGGCCTTCGGGTTTTCCGATATCATGCAACAGCAAGCCGAGATACAAAATGAACGGGCGCTCAAGGCCCTGGAAGAGGGGCGTATAGGTGCGGTAGAGAGGTTCTTTGGCCTCCCATACCCGGTCCAACTGCTCGAGGCACACCAGCGTGTGCTCGTCCGCCGTGTACTGGTGGTAGAACTCGTGCTGCACCAGGCAGGTCAGCTTGCCAAACTCAGGGAGGTATTTGCCGAGCAGGTCCACTTCGTGCATGGCGCGCAGCGCCGGGGCGACGACGCCGCGCTGATTGAGAATCGTCAGGAAGGTCTCCCGCACATGTTCGTCGGCCAGGAACGCGCGGTCCACCAGCCCCAGTTGGTTGCGAATGGACTGGGCCAGGTCGGGGTGGAGGGTGGCGGCGCGCTGCTGCCCGTACAGAAATACCCGCATGAGCCGGCGCGGTTGCTCGCGGAACACGCGTGCCGAGGAAGCGAGGATCTCGCCGCCGACGATTCTGAAGCCATCGATGTGCTCGGTCTTGCGCTTGCCGGCCTGAGGCAGCAGCGCGCGGAGCGAGAGCCTTCGTGGCGGGGCCAGCAGCGCCAGCCGCCGTTCGAGGGTGCGCGTGATGAGGAAGATGTTGCGGGAGTGCGTGTAAACGTCGCGCATGAACCGCTCGATGCGCTGGCTGGGCGAGCGTTCCTTGTAACCGAGGTTATGGGCCACCGCCGGTTGCAGGCTTTTGCTCAGGACGTCCATCGCGCGGTTGACGTGGTAGTGCATCTCCGTGCGAACGCGGAGCAGGAAATCGTAAGCCGCCTCGAGCTGCTTGCGCTCCGTGTCGCTGATCATTTCATGGGCCTGGAGGTCCTTCAGCGACCGGGTGCGGTACTTGAAAAACGCCATCCACAGCAGGTTCTGATAATCCCGCAGCCCGCCGCACCCGCCTTTGATGTTCGGTTCCTGCATACAGGCCGAATTGCCAAACTTGCTGCGCCGCGCGTTCTGGTCGTCAACGCGCATCGCAATGTATTCCTGCTCGTGGCCGCTGACGCATTTTGCCAGCAACGTTTTTTGCAGCTTGTGAAACAGACCCTCGTCGCCGGCGATCAACCGCGCTTCGATCAGCGCGGTCTTGGACTGCATGTCGCTGTTGGCCTGGTTCACCGCTTCATCCACCGTCCGAACCGAATGGCCGACCTTTTGGCCGATGTCCCACAGCGGGTATAGAACACCATCGATAAGGTGTCTTAGATACGGCAACGGCCGCGCCGCGGCGATCTGGCGGTCGTGCAGAAACATGAAGTCGATGTCGCTGTGGGGATTCAATTCCGCCCGGCCATAGCCGCCGAGTGCCACCAGCGCCAGCGCCGGAAACTCCTTCTGTCCCTGCTCGGACAGGGAATGCTTTGCTGCTTCCCACAGGTACCGCAGCAGCAGGTCGAGGATCGCCGCCCGCGCCCGGCAGATCTCGAGCCCGCCGCCGCCGGCCCGGTGGAGCATCTTGAGCCGGTGCGTCTCCAGCTTCAGAAAGCCTTTGTACCTGGACAACTCCTGCGTGGCCGCGCGCCCGGCTGGCAAGGGCAGTCGCGCTGCCGCATCGGCTTCAATCTTCTGAATCAGCTCCTGCATTCGACCTTTCATTCTGGGTGCAAAGTCCAACGGGCGCAAGGGGGGCAACCGGCCGTGGTGAGGGGCAGTTGCGAGGGCAGAGAGTCCGGCCGGCCGCACTCCCCCGCGGATGGCGGTTCCAACCCGGTTCGAATTGACCTGAACAGGCTCGGTTGCGCGGCTTTGCGCTACGCCTTACCTCCAAACGAAACGTAATCGTCCAAATCGAGCAAATCAAACCAGGTTGAAATGTCTTCGCGCTGGGGAGCGAGCTTGCTGTGGACTTCCTGGAAGAACTCGCGCCCATCCGTTTCCGAGGGCGCCCGTTGGTCCTGGAAAGCGGACCAGGAGGCAATTTGGGCGTCCGTGGGCCTGTTTTTCGCGTGCTTCCGAATCCACTCCAACACGGCACTATCGCTTTTGCCGGACGCGACTTGCTGCTTCAGCGCTTTGGGATCGATCCCGGCGAATTCCAGGAACCGCTGGTCCATTGGGCATGCGTAATCGTATTCGCCGTTCTGGCCGGCGATTAGCGCGCGGCACTTGTCCAGCATGCGAGGCAGGATGACGTAGCCGCCCAGGCGCACGCGCGGGCTTCGGGGGGGATTCCGGGTCAGGTCGGGAGCATTCTTCAACGCCATAAATGTGTTTGTTTTGTCGGATTCAATAGCTTTGGTCAGGTTGGGGCCTGACGGCCAGTCTCAGGCTCAAAACCCGACGTAAGATGAAGCCGGCCGCGTGAAATGCAAGGGCGGAAGCGCCAACCGCAAAAATCTGAGGCCTTGGTTAGGAAATACGAAGTCGCTGGCTTTGCGGAGCGTTGGCTGACAGCATGGGCGGAATGCTGCCGTACGCGGTCACCATATTTCTGGGCGCCTTCTTGCTGTTCCAGGTCCAACCGCTCATGGGGAAATTCATTTTGCCATGGTTTGGAGGCGGGCCGGGCGTCTGGACGACGTGCATGCTTTTCTTTCAGGTGTTGCTGCTGGGGGGCTATGCGTACGCCCATTGGCTCACGCAACGGCTGAAACCCAAAGCCCAGGCCTGGCTCCATGTCGCGTTGTTGGTGCTGGCAGTGGCGGCGTTGCCCGTCAGACCCGGGGAACAATGGAAACCGCCGGGCGATGGGAATCCTGTTCTCCAGATCCTGGCTCTTCTCGCCGCCTGCATCGGGTTGCCCTACTTCGTGCTGTCCTCCACCGGGCCGTTGATCCAGCATTGGTTTCACCGGCAATTCACCGGTCGGTCACCCTACCGCCTTTACGCCCTTTCCAACCTTGGCTCCCTGCTGGCCCTGATTTCCTATCCGTTCGCGGTGGAACCGCTATTGACACGCAAGACACAGGCCTCGGTTTGGGGAATAGGGCTTGTGTTGTTTGTGGCGGGGTGCGCCTGGTGCGCCCTGCGGAATCTCGGCGGAGTGCAAGCTGTCGGGTCGGAGCAAGCGTTGGCGATTTCGCCGGATCCCGATCGACCCGGAGCGCACACGATACCCAGCCTGGCGGAGGGGCTGGCCTTCCTGCAAAAGATTCTATGGGTGCTGCTGCCGGCGACCGCCTCGGTGCTGTTGCTGGCGACCACGAATAAGATCTGCCAGGATGTGGCGGTAATTCCCTTCCTCTGGATTGTGCCGCTATCGCTTTATTTGTTGAGTTTCATTCTTTGTTTCGATAGCGAGCGTTGGTATCGGCGGGCGCCATTCACCTTGATGCTGGTAGTGGCTTTGACGGGCATCTGCTGGGCGCTGTACCGCGGCGGGAACTGGCCGGTCTGGAAGCAGCTTTCGGTTTATTGTTCCGGTCTGTTCATCTGCTGCATGGTCTGTCACGGCGAGGTTTACCGGCTCCGGCCGGCGCCGGAAAAGCTGACGGGTTTTTACCTTGGAATCGCGACGGGTGGTGCGCTGGGAGGTTTGTTTGTGGCGGTTGGGGCCCCGTTACTGTTCGCCAATTACTATGAACTGCATTGGGGTCTGTTTGCCTGCGCCGGCCTGCTATGGCTGATCTGCGTCGCGGAGGGAAGCCGCTGGCTGCCACGAAAAACACCTGATGGTGTGTGGCTCTGGCTGGCCAGCCTCTTGCCGCTGCTGGCGTTTCTGGGCCTGGACCGGTGCCTCGCCTACCTGGGGACCACCGGTAAATTCCTGGCCCGTCCGTATATGACAGGGCTGAGGATTGGGATGTGGGCCGTTCTAGGTGTCCTCGTGTTGTCGTGGATCGTCCGGCAAAGGCCGCGGAAGTTCGCGCACTGGCGGTTGCTGGCCTGTCTGTGGTTGTTCCTCGGCCTGGGGTTGCTGGGCGGGACCCTGTGGAGCCGGGCGCATGTGTATGAACCGGACAAAATCCTGACCTCAAGGAATTTCTACGGGGTGTTGACGGTGTATGAGCACCATAAGGAGGACCCGAAGAGCCGTCACGTCGTGCTCCAGCACGGGCGGATCACACACGGGCTGCAGTTTGTCGATGAGGAGCAGGCGACCTGGCCCACGAGCTATTACGCCGCGGAAAGCGGGGTGGGACTGGCGCTGGATGCGTTATCGGCCGGGGGGCGCCGGATCGGGCTGGTCGGGTTGGGCACCGGCAGCCTGGCGGTTTACGCCAAAGCCGGGGACTACTTGCGCATTTACGAAATCAACCCGCAAGTGATCACGCTGGCGACTTCGCGGTTCAGCTATCTCCGGCGCTGTGCCGGGAAAGTAGAGATAAAGGTTGGCGACGCCCGTTTATCGATGGAACGAGAGCCGGCGCAGCAGTTCGACTTGTTGGCGCTGGACGCGTTCAGCGGGGATGCCATTCCAGCCCATTTGCTGACGCGCGAGGCTTTCGAGCTTTACGGACGGCACCTGAAAACCAACGGCGTTATCGCCGTGCACATCTCGAACCATTTCCTGGACCTCGAACCCGTGGTGCTTGCGATGGCCCGCCAGTTTAATTACGGCGCCGCAGTGATCGATTATGACGAAACCACCGAGGAGTGGTGGCTTTATTCATCAACGTGGGTCCTGTTGACCCGGGATAAAGAACTGCTGCAGACGCCCGCGATTTGCGCCGCTGCCAGCCCCTTGAGTACACGCAGGAAGAAAGTGCTCTGGACCGACGACTTTACCAGCTTGTTGCAGGTGCTCAAGTAGCGGTCATCTAGCGCTTCACCGCTTCGACACTTTGCGCCGCCGCCGGCGGCAGGGCGGTGACGTCCTTCAGGGCGCGGATGTGCTGGCGGATCCCCTGGATAAGGGCGTCCGCGTCCGTCTGGTCCAGGCGCCGCAGGACACATTCCCAGCGATAGCCGAAGCTGCCGCCGGGGTCGTACCTGCAGTGTCGGAAAAGGTTATCAAAGGCGCGCCGCCGCTTGCGGTAATCACCCTGGATGTGCAGGAACTGATCACGGAGCGCCGCCAGGTAGGTGAGGGCAAATTCCCGGGGGTTGGGCAGGATGCCCTCGCGCCGGTTGATGGGGCGCGCGTAATCGGGGGCGAAAGTAAGCAGTGGCAGTTGATACTCGGTAAAAGCCCCGCTGTGATCGCCGAGCAGTATTTCCGACGGCAAGCCGTTGTCGTCTTCGCGCACCACCTCATCACCATCGTCAAAAGCGGGACGTGTCGAGTCAAAGGAGCGGCCCACAATGAGGGCGGCCGCGGCGACTTGGCCCAGCAAGGATGCGAGCTTGGGGGCGTACCCCGGACGGGAGTAACGATCCAGCGGGAGCTTGTCGGTGGCGATTCCCGGCAGGTATTCGCGCTCGAAATAAGTCGTGCGGATCACCTTGCCGCGATAGTTCCGGTTGATTCCGTTGTAGACTTCATGGAGTTGACGCATGAGCACGCGGCGGCAAAGGTTCATGCCCAACTGCCGGCAGCCCAGGCGGCGGTCCAGCCAGTAGTCGGCGTATTCGTCACTTTCCTGTATCGACTGGAGCAGGTCTTTGCCTTCGTCCAGATGCTCCCAGGTGCCCCACTTTTGCAGGCGAAGAAAACGTTTAATGGGCTGCGCTTCGCTGCGCGCGCGGAATTCGGTGAGGAACACCGCGCGGCGGCCTTCTTTCTGTGGGCGGTCCAGGGAAAGCGACTCGGGCACGCTGCCCACGTTGATGTATTCGAGATCGCCAAAGTCGCGGATTAAGTTGAGAATGATTTCCTTCGCCCTTGGGTCGCAGAGTCTTTGCAGCTCGGGCTCCTCGGGATGAAGCGCGGCTTCTTCAAAGACCGGGTCGAGAAGGAACTCGCCTTCTTCGAAGCGGCCGCCGGCCAGCCACTCGATCTGCAGGAAAAACTCGGGGCTCAGGCCGCTGAGGATTTGCTCGGTTTGCGTCTCGTTGCCCTCCAGGAACAGCGTGGACACAATGCGCTCGCTCCAGGCCCTGCTTTCTGGGTTGTCCTTGCGAAACCCTTCGTGCACGGCCGCTTGGAAATGGCGTGTCAGCTCCTCGTACTTTTCGCGGAGCTGGTCCGGTGAAAGCTGCTCGTAGGCCACGTCGGCAAAGTCGCGAGCGCCGAAAAGGCGGAGGTCGACGGCGAAGAAATCAAGTTCCGGATGGTCCAAGCGATTGCGGCGGACAGAATGGTCGGCGATCTCCTGCAAGTGCCGCGCCAGATCGGGTGCGGGCAGAGTACCCAAAGACTCGAATTCCTGGAAAGTCAGCCAGCGAGTGCCGGTCAGGCGGTTGTAGAAATAAATCGGCCGGCCCTTGATGCTGACTTTCGAGCCGGACACCAGCCTGGCTTTGGCGTCTCGCCCCTTAGGGATCGAACTGAGACGCCAGCACTCGCCGCGGCGCTTGATCGCCTCCCGAACCCGTACATCGGCAACCGACAGAAACCTGACCTGCCGTTTCGATACGAGAGTCTGCAGCAACTCATCGGCCGCAAACGCCAGCTCCATGCGCTCCGGATCCGGCCGAATCAGGATATGGTCGGGTTCGAACACCAGGTCCACCGAGTTGCACGAAACGGCTTGTTCTTCGTCGGCAGTAAGTTGGGGCAGGCCCTTGGCCGCGCGTTGGGCGTTGAGATGATCAAGGAAATTGACCCGTTGCCAGGCGTGCACACCCGGGAGTTGGGTGATAAGGGCCGAGTAGTCGGGGAAGACCGTGCCAATGCGAGTCGCTTGCTGCCCTTGGTTGTCCCGCGCGAACGGGTGGGGGCCGATGATCTCTAACTGCATGCCCATATTTAACCAACTTGGCTTGAAAAACAAAGTTTGTCCATGTCGGTCCCGGCCAGTTGGCCCGTCACGGTTGCGGAAATATCTGGTAGAGAAACAAGTAGATCAGCACGCCGGTTACAGAGACGTACATCCATATAGGCCAGGTCCAACGGGCGATTTGGCGGTGCCGCTCGAAGCGTTGTTTGAGGGCGTGACTGAGGGTCACGAGAACGAGCGGAACGATAACCACCGCCAACACAGTGTGGCTCAGGAGGATGGCAAGATAAATCGGGCGGAACCACGCCGGATCCCGGAAAACCGTGGGACCACGATGCAGGACATAAGCCAGGTAAGTGTGGTAGGTCAGATAGCAGACCAGGAAGAGCACCGAGGTGCCAAACGCGGCGAGCATGCACCGGCGGTGTGCGGTCTGGTTCTTGCCGCGGATGAAGTAATAGCCCGCGCTGAGGAAGAGCGCGCTCAGCCCGTTCAGTAACGCGTTGACTGCGGGCAGATCAGCGAGGTTCATCGTTCACGCTCGAGGCGGCGCAGGGCGCCGAGAATTTGCGATTTCACCGCAGCCGGATTAGTGCCCGCGCCGGTGGTTTCATAGACTCCTCGCAGGCGTCCATTCTTATCGACCAGAACGAAGATTGTGCTGTGGACAAAGAGGTCGTTGGGGGAGTCGCGTTCCTCCGGCTTCTTAGGCAGCGCGGTCAGTTTCAACGAATCGATTGCCAGGCTGGCAATCGCTTTCTTGGTACCCGTCAGAAACAGCCAGCGGTTGGTGTCCGCTCCAAAACGCTCCGCATAGCTTTTGAGTATGGGCGGCGTGTCGAAGTCCGGATCCGTCGTGAGTGTTACCAGCCTCGCCCCGGTCGCGGACCGCGGGGCTTGCTGCAAGTCCCTCATCTGGCCCGTCATCGCCAGGCATGGTCCGGGGCAGCGCGTAAAGATAATGTCGGCAACCCACGGATGCCCGCGCAAGTCGCCCAGAGAGACAGCCTGGCCGAACTGATTCGTGAGAGTGAATTCAGCGACCTGTCCGTACACCGGCAGGGGCCTTCCCGGGCTCTGCAAGCGCAATGCCGCCAAGACCAGGGCCAGGAGTACCAGCGGGAACGACAGTCCCAACCCGACCCAGATTACCCGGTCGACCCGGCGAACTGTGGGAGTGAGGTTCGTATCAGCCATGTAGAGAACCGCCTCGCCTCTTGCCTCGCGCCGTGACGCGGCTCGAGAAGCCCATTACCCCTTCGGGAGCACCGCGCGGCGTCGTTATGTTCACTGGAATTACATACCTCCAGTCTCCGGCCGATGCAAATGACGAGGCGTTGCCAGCGGCGATGGCACGAAGACGCGGCGGTCAAGTTGAGCATTGAATTCAGCCTAGGAACGTGTTCTTTAGTCCGCGTGAAACCTGTTCAAGCCGTCGTCCTTGCGTTGGCCGGGATCCTGTCTCATTCTTCGCCGATGGTCGCTCAAGCCGCAAATCCCTCCCTGGTATACATCGGCACGTACACCGGGGCGCGTAGCCAGGGCATTTATGCGGCACGGTTCGATGCCACATCGGGCAAGCTGTCAGCGCCGGAACTCGCCGCGGAAGCCAAAAACCCCACCTTTCTCGCGGTGAGTCCCAACGGACGGTTTCTCTACGCCGCCAACGAGATAGGGAATTTCGCCGGCGGAACCTCGGGCGGAATCTCCGCCTACCGCATCGAAAAGGAAACGGGCAAGCTGACGCTCCTGAACCAGCAGCCGTCCGGGGGAAGCGGGCCGTGTCATGTAGAGGTCGACAAGAGGGGGAACTGTGTCCTGGCGGCGAACTACGGCAGTGGCAGCGTGGCGGTCTTCAAGGTCGCGGCTGACGGGCGTCTGGCCGGGCCCGGGTTCCAGGTGCAGCATCGCGGCTCGAGTGTCAACCCTCAGCGCCAGCAAGGCCCCCACGCCCACCATATCACGTGCGACGCCGCGAACCGGTTCGTGCTGGCTTGCGACCTCGGTTTGGATCAGGTGCTGCTTTACCGGTTCGATTCACGTCAGGCCACGCTCAACGCCAACAACCCGCCTTCGATTGCTCTGGCCCCGGGCGCTGGCCCGCGCCACCTCGCGTTCCATCCCAATGGCCGCTGGGTCTATGTCATCAACGAACTCAACTCAACTCTGTCCGCCTTCGAATATGCGCCTCGGAGCGGCACCCTCACGGCGCTTTCCACCGTCTCCACCCTGCCTGAGGGGTTCGCCGGAAGAAACTCTTGCGCCGAAGTCGCTGTCCATCCCTCGGGAAAATATGTCTACGGCTCGAACCGCGGAGACGACAGTATTGCCCTGTTCGCGATCGACCCGAAGACGGGACGGGCGAGCTTTGTGGCGCGAGAATCAACCCGGGGCAAGACGCCGCGGCATTTTGCGCTGGATCCTGCAGGCAAATGGCTGCTCGCCGAAAACCAGGACTCGAACGATATCTTCGTCTTTCGTGTGGATGCTGGCAGCGGGCGACTCGAGCCGGTCGGCGGGCGAGTCGAAGTGGGCGCACCCGTGTGCCTGGTCTTCGTGCGCTGACAATCGCGAGCACTGGATCGAATGCCAGGGAACCGCCCCAGGTCGGAGCGCCGACTTGTAGTCGGCTTACACCCTGGTCGAGTAATGGATGCGCTGTGACGGCGACGTTCTAAGCCGGCTGCAAGTCGGCGCTCCGCACAGTTCGTCCCGCTCGTGCCGCGCTTGTCCGGGGGCCCTGAATCTCCTCCCGTCGTCACCTACAATCGGCTCAAAGCGTTGACCTGGGTCCTCGCTCCCGAACACCGGGCGGTCGCACCGCAGGCGTCACCGTTGTGAGGCCTGCAGCGCCTGCGAAATGTCGGCTTTCAAATCGTCGATGTCCTCGAGGCCAATCGAGAGCCGGATGTAATCGGGGCTGACGCCGGTTTCCACCTGTTCCTCGGTGCTCAATTGCTGATGCGTGGTTGAGGCCGGGTGGATCACCAGGCTCTTGGCGTCGCCAATGTTCGCCAGGTGGGACAGTAACTTCACCGAGTTGATAAATTTCCTGCCCGCCTCGAGACCGCCTTTGATGCCGAAGCCGATGATACCTCCGAAGCCGCGCTTAAGGTATTTGGCGGCGAGCCGGTGGTTCGGGTCGTCGGGAAGTCCCGGATAAGTGACCCAGGTCACGAGCGGATGAATCTTCAGGAACCGAGCGATCGCCAGGGCATTCTCCGAATGCCGCTGTTGCCGCAGGGGCAGTGTCTCCAGCCCCTGCAAAAGCTGGAACGCATTGAACGGACTCAGGCACGCGCCGAGGTCCCGCAAAAGCTGCACCCGCGCCTTGATGATAAACGCGACGTTTCCCAACCCGGGGAAATTACCGAATGTATCCCAGAACTTCAGCCCGTGATAGCTCGGGTCCGGCTCCGTGAACTCGGGAAACTTGCCATTGTTCCATTGGAACTTCCCACCGTCAACAATCACGCCGCCGATCGACGTACCGTGCCCGCCGATGTACTTCGTAGCCGAAGCGACGATAATGTCGGCGCCGAGTTCGAGCGGGCGAACCAGTCCCACTCCAATCGTGTTGTCAACGATCAGTGGCACTCCCGCGCTCCGGGCGATCGCGGACAACGCCTCGAAATCCGGCACGTCCAGCTTCGGGTTCCCCACCGTCTCGGCGTACAGCGCGCGCGTTCGGGGCGTGATCGCCTTTCGAAACGCTTCCGGATCCTTTGAATCAACGAATTTGACCGTCCGGCCCAGCTTCAGCATCGTGTAATGGAACAGTTGGTAAGTGCCGCCATAAAGGTTGTTGGCGGAAACGACCTCGTCGCCCACCTCCGTCACGTTCAGGATGGCGAACGTGCTGGCCGCCTGCCCCGAGGCGAGTGCCAGCGCGCCCGTGCCGCCTTCCAGCGCGGCGACTCGCTGCTCCAACACGTCAGTCGTCGGGTTCATAATCCGCGTGTAGATGTTCCCGAATTCTTTCAGCGCAAACAGGTTCGCCGCGTGATCGGTACTCTTGAAGACGAAGGAGGTGGTCTGGTAAATCGGCACCGCCCGGGCGCCGGTGGCCGGGTCGGGCGCTTGTCCCGCATGCAAAGCCAGCGTGCTCAAATTCTTAGAATCAGTGCTCATAAATCCTGCATAAGATGGCGACTCGCGGAATTTAATCAAGGGCGGGTACGTGTCGAGGCATCTACGAATCCCGCCGACTGGGTCGACGTAGGTTCTCTGACGAACAGCGATGGCCTGTTGAGGTTCATCGACCGGGACCGACACCGCTATCCCAGCCGGTTCTACCGCCTGGTTCTGCCTGAGAGCGTATTTGGAAATTCGCCCGGTGAGGGCACCGGGCCTAAAGGTCGCTGAAACGTTGAGCGTTCTTTGCAGGCCGCGTGCCCTCACGCGGCGGCGCTTGGCATTTTCCAAACACGCTTTTAGTGGCGGGGAGGGGGCCTCCAAACGGCGGCGCGCAGGTTTGGAGAAGCGGTGCGCATTAAAAACATTAGTGCGCTCGATACTTTCCCTCGAGGATTGACGCGGGAACTGATTTGGGGTCTAATAACTTGAGTATTTCAGTATCTATTTAAACAATGAAACTTGCCTGCCGCGAACTCAAAGAGGCCTTTCGAAAGAACGAGGCTGTCTGCGCCCGCGTCGTTGGCCTGTTCCATCTCTTCTCGAACAAGGAGCGGTTCCGCATCGCCTGCCTGGCCGTCCGGGGTGAGTTTTGTGTCAATGAAATCACCGAGGTGGTGAGCGAGGGCCGGATGTCCAACGTTTCCCAACATTTGAAGATGCTGACATTGTCGGGAGTATTACAGCGGCGGCGCGAGAACCAGAGAATTCTCTACAGCTTGAAGGACCAGCGGGTGGGGAAAATGATTCAGTTTTTGCAGGAAGAATTCTTGAACGAAGCATCCAGATGAAGCAGCTCTTGATTTTAGGCGCCGGCACGGCCGGGACGATGATGGCCAACCACCTTCGGAAGAAGGCGAACCTGACGGAGTGGAAGATAACGGTGGTGGACCAGTATGCGAAGCATTACTACCAGCCCGGCTTTCTGTTCATGCCCTTCGGCCTCTACTCTGAGGCGGACGTGGTGAAACCAAAACGGAAATTCATCCCGCGCGGGGTTGAATATCTCGAAGCGAAGGTGGACCGGATTGACGCTGAGAAGAACCGCGTGGTCCTAGGATCCGGGCAGACTGTGGACTATGACCTGCTGATCATCGCCACGGGGGCCAGGACCGCCCCGGACCAGACCGAGGGCATGCTCGGGAACGACTGGCGGAAGCGGGTCTTCGACTTTTACACATTCGAAGGCGCGTCGGCGTTGAACCAGGCGCTGTATGATTGGAAAGGCGGGCGCCTGGTGGTGCACATCTCGGAAATGCCGATCAAGTGTCCCGTCGCGCCGCTGGAGTTCGCGTTCCTGGCGGACTGGTGGCTGACGAAGCGGGGACTGCGCGACAAGACCGAGCTGGTGTATGTGACGCCGCTGCCGGGGGCTTTCACCAAACCGATCTGCTCGAAGGTCCTCGGCTACATGCTGGAGGAAAAACGAATCAACGTGGTGACCGACTTCAACATCGGGAGCGTGGACAACGAAAAGCACAGGATTGTTTCGTGGGATGAAAAGGAAGTGCCGTACGACCTGCTAGTGACGGTTCCGACGAACATGGGCGACGGGGTGATCGAGCGGTCAGGCCTGGGGGACGAATTGAATTTTGTGCCGACGGACCCAAACACGCTGCAGTCCAAGCCCCACCAGAACATCTTCTTGATTGGGGACGCGACCGATGTGCCCGCGTCGAAAGCCGGTTCCGTCGCGCACTTCGAAGCCGAGGTGCTGACGAAAAACGTTCTGCATCACATGAAAGGCGAGCCGCTGGAGAAGGACTTCGACGGGCACGCGAACTGTTTCATCGAGTCTGGCTATGGGAAGGCGTTTCTGCTCGATTTCAATTACGTTATCCAGCCCGTGCAGGGCACCTATCCGCTGCCGGGCATCGGACCATTTTCCCTCCTGAAGGAGAGCCGGGTGAACCACCTGGGCAAGCTGGCCTTCAAGTGGATTTACTGGAACGTGCTGCTGAAGGCCAGGCCCATGCCGGGCGTTGGCCATCGGATGAGCCGCGCCGGCAAACAAATCCCTGCGGAAGTCCTGCAAGCGCAGGCGGCCGCGTAAACACATTAAACCAGCAAGAAACATTATGCCTCAAAAAGTCATCAACGGTGCCACCATCGACGTCAACGACGAGGGTTACCTGACCAACCGCGCGCAATGGAACCGCGAGATCGCAGCAGCGCTGGCGCAGGAACTCGGCATCACGCTGACCGATGCCCACTGGAAAGTGCTGGAGTTCATTGACAAAGACTTCAGGGAAAAGGGCGTCGTGCCAGGCATGCGCCGGATGAACAAGGTGGGCGATATTCCCACCAAAGACCTTTACGCCCTCTTTCCGGACGGGCCCATCAAGAAGGCCGCCAAGATTTCCGGATACCCCAAACCCGCAAGCTGCGTTTAAGCAATGGAGAAGGTTATGGCCGACGAGAAAATCAAAAAGGTATCCATCATTGTTTCGCGCGGGTCGCTGGACGGGGTGTACCCAGGATTGATTATGGCCAACGGCGCCCGAATGGAAGGCATCGAGGCGAACCTGTTCTTCACCTTCTTCGGCTTGTACGCGGTGCTGAAGAAGTACATGGGGAGCATCAAAATCGCGACGGTAGGCAACCCGGCGATGCGGGTGCCGGACGCGAAAGGTTTCCCGCTGCCCTCCGTGTTGGGGGCTTTGCCCGGAATGTCGGCGTTTGCAACTTCCATGATGAACAAGGAAATGGCGAAACTGGATATCCCTCCCATTCCCGAGTTCGTGGAGATGATTCACGATGCCGGCGGCAAGCTCTACGCCTGCAAAGCCACAGTCGATATGTTCCACCTCACCAAAGAGGACTTCTGTCCCCAGGTCGAGAGGGTGCTCACAGTTGGCGATTTTTATGAGCTATCCGCCGGCGGCCAGATTATATTCACTTGAACCGGTGTGAGTGACGGAAGCGCACCTTCATTCGGGCCCCGCCATTCACCCGATGGTGCGCCGGCTTTCCGCGATGAATGCCAAACAACACTGGGAGAAGGTTTACCAGGAGAAAGATCCCGTGACCGACGTTAGTTGGTTCCAGGCCCATCCGGCGAACTCGCTGGAGCTCATCTCGGCCACCGGGATCGCCAAGAATGAGCCGTTGATCGATGTTGGCGGTGGAGCGTCGGTGCTGGTCGATCGTCTGCTCGAAGCGGCGTTTGAATACGTGACGGTGCTCGATATCTCCGGGGCGGCAATCAGGCATGCCCAGGATCGACTGGGGAGCCGTGCTAAGGGTGTGACCTGGCTGGAGGCAGACGCGACACGGTTCGAGCCTCCGCACCAATTCCATCTGTGGCATGACCGGGCGGTATTCCATTTTCTGACGAAGGCAGTCGATCGCCGCGGATATGTCCGTGCGTTGAAAACAGCGGTGCCGCCTGGAGGCCACGTCATCCTGGCCACGTTCGCTCCGGATGGGCCGGTTCGGTGCAGCGGCTTGCCGGTAGTGCGTTACGACGCCGAGACTATTGGCGCCGAACTAGGGCCTGAATTCCGGCTGCTGGAAGAGAGGCGCGAGAGCCATTTTACCCCCTGGAATACCGAGCAACGATTCCGCTGGTTCCGGTTCCTGCGCAAACCCGTCACTGCATAATATGCGGGCTGGTCTAACAGGCTCGAATGCCGGGCCTGGCTCAAGACGACGTCAACAAAGGCGCCGGCGCGGGCACTAATCTCCATCGTCGAGCTGCCGCGCGATATCCAGGCGTTCCTGGGCCTCCTGCCAGAGACACGGGCACACCGTGAGATTGACCGCTCCATTCCCCCGGCTGATGAGCCGGGCAAAGACCCGCGCGAGGAGACCTTGCAGTTCCAGGCGGTGGCGTCGTCGAAACGAGGTGATTTCTTCCGGGAACGGCGGGCTCCCGCCGCAGAGGAATCGAAATGCCGGGTCGGATTTGCACGCGTCGTGGATCTCGCCGCTGTCCAGAACATTGTTCGCGTATGCGAACGTCAACAGCGTCAACATCGTTGCGGTTGCCGGCTCACGGCGCTGCAGGCCGGAAGCTGTCGGCACCGCGCCCGCGGCCTCAACTTCGTCCCAGACCCAAAAAGTCAGCGTGCACGGGTCAACCCATTCGCGCGCGTCGCTGGGAAGGCCGGCCCGTCGGGCAGGCGCCTGAACCTCCTGTGACGGCCAAAAACGTTTGCTGGTTTCTGTTCGCTGCCCGTTGTTTTCCCGCGCGATCAACGTATTCATACCTACCAATATCGCCTCTTTCCGCGGCGATTGAAGGGCGGGAATGTTACGTTCTGGTGACGGTTGAATTTGCGGGAAAGCAGGCGCGGAAGGCCGCCACCGGAATGTCATCGATCATAGTTGTCACCAAACTGTAACCAAATCGTCATACCTCCGTGACATGCGGTTCACAAGCTGGCATAGGTGTAAGCCATTAAACCCACACACCAAAAGTGACCAATCCGTTACACCTTGAAGAGACCCTGCAGCGGGATATCGACCTGCTGAAAAGCAAAGTGAAGCAGATGGCTTCGCTGAGCATCGGCGCGCTGAAATCCAGTTTGCAGGCGTTGGTTGAGCACAACCGCCACCTGGCCTACGTGGTCATCTTGCGGGACCAGCGCATCGACGAACTGGAGACCGAGTTGGACCGTCTGTGCCTCGAATTCCTGGTTCGGCACCAGCCGGCTGGAACTCAGCTCCGTTTTGTTTACACCACGATTCAGGCCACAAAGGAAATAGAGCGCATCGGCGATTACGCCGAAAGCATCGCCCGCCAGGCGCTGGTGCTGAGCACCCTTCAAAACCAGCCGTCATTCGCTCGGTTCCAGGAGCTTGGCGACATCGCCGTGCAGATCGTGTCGGACGCCGCCAGGTCCTTTTTGGAGCAGGATGCCGCGCTGGCGCGGAAGACGATGGAGCTGGAGGAGCGGGCCAATTCGCTCCGTAACACCATCAATGCGGAGGTGGCGGCGTGGAGTGACTCCGGGCAAATACCCCCGTCGGCGGCGGGGCCGCTGACGACTATTGCGCGCCGGCTCGAACGGACGGCCGACCAGGCGAAGAATTTTTGCGAAGAGGTGCTGTATCTTTGCACGGGCGAATTTATAAAGCACAAAGCCACCGAAGGCTTCCGGGTGCTGTTTATCGATTCTGCCAACTCATCCCTGAGCCCAATGGCGGAGGCCATCGGCAATTCCCTCAAGCTGCCGCGCTTCACGTTCAGCAGCGCGGGCATCACCCCGCAGCCCCGGCTGCCTGAACTTGTCCAGTTCCTGGCTCGCAAGGGAATCGACATTTCGAACCAGACCAGCAAAGCACTGCAGGACCTGCCGCGTTGGGAGAGCCCCCAGGTGGTGATTGTGCTCGACCCAAAAGTGAAAGAGCATCTGCCGCCGCGCCCCAACAAGACCGTTACCTTCACCTGGAAAGTTGACGACCCGGCGGAGGCGCAGGGGACAGCAGAGACGCGGCAGAAAGCTTTTGAAGCCGCTTACGAATTCCTGGAGTCGAATATTCGGGAATTGACAGGCGCGCTGCTCGAACAACCCGATACACAGCTCAACCACAAACTATAATATGACGACACTGAAAACCAAAACACTGACGATGAGTGCCGGTTTGGCCCTGTGCCTGGGCCTGCTGCAAACCGGCTGTAACAAGGGCGCAGATACGGGATCTTCCGGAGGCAGCGCCGGCCCCAAGACCACTATACAAAACAAAGGGTCCGACACCATGGTCAACCTCGCCCAGGCCTGGGCCGAGGAATACAAGAAGGCGGCGCCGAGCGTCGATGTCGAGGTTTCCGGCGGCGGTTCCGGCGTGGGCATTGCGGCCCTGGAGAAAGGCACGATCGATATCGCTAATGCCAGCCGTAACATGAAGCCCGAGGAGATTGCGCAGGCGAAGAAGAACACCGGCAAAGAGCCCAAAGAATTCATCGTTGGCTTTGACGCGCTGGCGATCTATGTCCATAAGGAGAACCCGCTCAACGAAATCACACTCGATCAAATTGCCCAGATTTATGCCGAGGGCGGCAAGCTCACGAAATGGTCGGACCTGGGGGTGACCATTCCGGGGGCAGCGAATGACGAGATTGTGCGGGTCAGCCGCCAGTCCAGCTCGGGCACCTACGAATTTTTGCGCGAACACGTGCTGAACAAGAAAGACTTTAAGCTGGGTTCACGCGATATGAACGGGTCGAAGGAAGTGGTCGAGTTGGTAGGTTCGACTCGCACCGCGATCGGTTACAGCGGCATGGGCTACGCGACGCCGACGGTGAAGATGCTGAAGGTCAAGAAAACGGCGGCCGAGCCGGCGTTCGAGCCGAACGTTGCGAACACCCTTTCCAAGGCCTACCCCATCGCCCGGTCATTACAAATCTATACGCTGGGCGAACCGCAAGGTGAGGTTAAGAAATACATCGACTGGATCATGTCCGATCCCGGGCAGAAGGCCGTCGAAGCCACGGGCTACGTGCCGCTGCCGAAAGAGGCGCGGGTCAGCAAGTGAGGCGAGGCGGCGTGGGGGGGCGCGGCAGAATTGGAACTCGTGGCACAGCGTCCCGGACGATCTCCAGGCGCGGCACGTTGAAGCTGCTTCCAAACGAGTCGGAATGAAACGTCAATGCTTCCCCAATCGAGCTGAATGAAGACGAGCGTGGAATCTGACCCGTCCGCGACGAACTTCGCAGTGCGCCGCGCGGTGCGCCCGGCCTGGGCCGTACTCGGGGAAAAGGGTCTCGAAGCGCTTATTTATTTGTGTGGCATCAGCGCGATCATCTTTGTGCTCGGGATTTTCTTCTTTGTGTTCAAGGAAGCGGTGCCGGTGCTGGGAAACGAAAAATTCAGCCTGACTCAGTTTCTGACCAGTGACCAGTGGTACCCGACGTCGGAGATCAACAAACGATACGGTGTTCTGGCGATGATCGCGGGCACGTTCAGCGTTACGGCTCTAGCGATGCTAATAGCGGTTCCGTTCGGCCTGGGGGCGGCGATTTACATATCCGAGTTCTGCGGGCCCCGGGTGAAAGAAACCCTGAAGATCATTATTGAGCTGTTGGCGGCGATTCCGAGCGTCGTCTGGGGATTCATCGGGCTGACGGTGATGAGCCGGTTGATTGTGAAGTACACTGGCGCGCCGGTGGGGGTGAACGTGCTGAATGGGGGCATTATCCTTGCGCTGATGAGTGTGCCGATCATTGTGTCGATCGGCGAGGACGCGCTGAAAGCGGTGCCCGACTCGTACCGCGAAGCGGCGCTGGCCCTGGGAGCCACGCGCTGGCAACAAATTCGGCGGGTGCTGTTGCCGGCGGCAAAAACGGGACTGCTGGCGGCGGTGCTGCTGGGTGTCGGGCGGGCGGTCGGCGAGACCATGGCGGTGCTGATGGCCACCGGCCACGCCGTGCACATACCGCATAGCGTGCTGGATTCCGTGCGCACGCTCACTGCCAATATCGCGGCCGAGCTCGGCGAGGCCCCCGCGGGTTCGGATCACTACCGGGTGCTGTTCCTGACCGGAGTGCTGCTGTTTCTGCTGACGTTCGTGGTGAACCTCGCGGCGGACTTTTTTGTGCGGGGCATCAGGCGGAGATAGAGAAGGTATCTCGAGGGCGATGTTTACTGAAACCTTACTGGTTCGCCGGAAGAAGAGGCAGGAAGCTCTCGCGAAATGGATTTTTTGCGGGATGGCGGCCTCGATGATCGTGCCGTTGCTCTTGATCATCGGTTATCTGATTACGCGGGCGTGGCCGTCGCTGAGCTTGTCATTCCTGGTTGACCTGCCGGTGCGGGGCATGAAAGAAGGCGGAGTCTGGCCGGCGTTGATTGGGACTATCTACCTGGTCGTGCTGTCGCTGGCGGTTTCGGCGCCGGTCGGCATTCTGGCGGCGGTCTACCTGAATGAATACGCGCGCGACAACTGGTTGAATCGTCTGATTAACCTCGCAGTGATCAACCTGGCGGGTGTGCCGAGCATCGTGCATGCGCTCTTTGGGCTGGGGGCTTTTGTTTACGCGGCGCGGTTCGGCTACTCAATCGTATCGGCATCGCTGACGCTGGCGATCATGACGCTGCCGGTAATCATCGCGAGCACACGCGAGGCGCTGGCGAGCGTGCCACGGAGTTTCCGTGAGGCCTGCTGGAATGTGGGGGCCACGCGCTGGCAAACGATCAAATCCATTGTTCTGCCCAACTCGATCACCGGCATTCTTACCGGCGTGATTTTGCAGGTCAGCCGGGCCGCGGGGGAAACCGCGCCCATCATGTTCACCGGCGCGGTGTTTTTCAAGGCCGTGCACAAGGGCGACCTTTTCCCGTACGGTTTGCACGAGCAATGCATGTCGCTCTCGATGCACCTCTACACCCTCTCGACCCAGGTGCCGGACGTGAAGGAATCCATCCCTTTCGCCACCGCGGTCGTGCTGCTCGGGTCGGTGCTGCTGGTCAATGCCGCCGCCATCAGCCTGCGCGCATTTCTCCGGGCTCGCAAAAAATGGTAACTGACGCCCCAACATTCCCATTCTCCTGCGCCGCATGAGCATGCGCCCCCAGATCGCGTTCGAGGATCTCCGGCTCGCCTACGGCGCGAAGGAGGTTCTGCACGGCATTTCGTTCGGTATCCAGCGCAACGAGATCTTCGGGATCATTGGCCCGGCCCAATCAGGGAAAACCTCGTTGCTGAGGTGCCTGAACCGGACGATCGATTTCATACCGGAAGCGCGCGTGTCCGGCCGGATCGAGGTGGACGGCGTCGAGGTGAGAGAGAGCCGGAACGTGTATGGGTTGCGGCGCAAGATCGGCATGGTGGCGCCGCTGCCGGTCGGTCTTCCGCTGAGCATCTATGATAACGTTGCGTTCGCACCTCGTTGCGCTGGTTTGACGCGGAAACGGGACCTGGATCAACTCGTCGAGCGCTGCCTGCGGCAGGCCGCGCTCTGGGATGAGGTCAAAGACCGTCTGGACAGCCTGGGAACCAAGCTCTCGGGCGGCCAGCAGCAGCGGTTGACCATCGCGCGGGCGCTGTCGCATCAACCCGAGATCCTTTGCCTCGACGAGTTCTCGATCGCGATCGATCCGGTCACCACCATGCGCATCGAGGACGTGCTCAAAGAATTGCGGCGGGACATGACGGTGATCCTGGTGACGAACCTGACGCAGCAGGCCCGCCGGCTGGCCGACCGTACCATGTTTCTTTGGAACGGCGTGATCGTGGAGCTGGACAAGAGTGACGTTATCTTTTCCGATAAGCCGGGGAACCGGAAAACGTACGAATACGTTAACGGCATCTTCGGTTAGTCCCCCGCCATGAACGACCTTTCCTCAGCCTCCTCCGAAACCCGGCCGCCGGCGACTCCCGGTTCACTGGGCATCACGACGCGCGGGCTGAACCTCTGGTACGGCAAATTCCAGGCGCTCATCGATGTCCACCTGGATATTAAGGAAGGCATCATCACGTCCCTCATCGGCCCGTCCGGCTGCGGGAAAACGACCTTGTTGCGGTGTTTCAACCGAGTCAACGAGCGCTATGGCTATGTGACGACTACCGGAGAAATCAAAATCCTCGGCAAAAACATCTACGACCCTGACGTTTCCCTGATCGAACTTCGCAAAGCCGTCGGGATGGTTTTCCAGCGGCCGAATCCGTTGCCGATCTCCGTTTATGAGAACGTCGTTTTCGGCCTTCGCATCCACAGCGAACGCAAAGAGCTGAAGCGCGCGGTACTGGACGAAGTGGTCGAAAAAGCGCTGACGGAAGTCGGCCTGTGGTCTGATCTGAAGGACCGTCTCGACGCCCGGGCGACGACGCTCCAGCTCGAGCAACAGCAGAAGCTTTGCATTGCGCGGTTGCTGCCGCTGAAGCCGCGCGTGATCCTGATGGACGAGCCTTGTTCGGCGCTCGACGTGGAAGGCACGCGCGGCATCGAGGAGCTGATGTTCGGCTTGAAGGACCGCTACACGATTCTGATCGTGACCCACAACATGGCCCAGGCCCGCCGCGCGAGCGACGAGTGCGTTTTCATGTTGCTCGGCGAGAAGATCGAACACCGCCGCACCGAGGACCTCTTTCTCAATCCCCAGCATCCCAGAACGGCTGAATACATCGAGGGTCGCTACGCCTGAGGAAACGGACATACCGCTGAATCCAGCACGAGCTGCCCGAACTTCCCGCCGACTGTCACAGGATCGTAACAAAACTGACATCGGCGTGTAACACGGGGGCACCATCGTGGGAGGCGATTAGAAGCAATAGTAAACAACCAATGAAAAGAACGACAACCTGTCCGGTGCAAGTCCTCGCTGTGTTAGCCGCTATGGCCTTGCCAGCCATGAGCCACGCGCAGAGTTCGACTCCGCAAAGCCCGCCTGCGGACTCGCTGATCAACAAGCTGGTCGAAAAGGGGATCTTAACGGACAAAGAAGGCAAGGAATTGCTCGCTGAGACCGCCAAGACTACGAACACAGTCAGCGCTTCCAGGTGGAAGCTCACGGAAACGATTAAGAGCATCGGTCTCTACGGGGACATGCGATTCCGGTACGAATATCGCGATACGGACAACCTGGCGCCGGGAGCATCCGGTTCCACGCAGGACAACTACTACCGCGAGCGTTTCCGTTACGCGTTGCGCCTGGGTTTGCGCGGGGATCTATTCGAGAACTTCTACTACGGTCTGCGGCTGGAAACCTCGAGCAATCCGCGCTCGCCCTGGGTGACATTCGGCGACGACAGCAACGCCACACCTTCGGCGAAGAACAGCGACGGCATCAATGTTGGGCAGGTGTATCTGGGTTGGAAACCAACCAGTTGGTATGAAATGACCGTCGGCAAAATGCCGATGCCGCTGTACGTCACGCCGTTGCTCTGGGATTCCGACATCAACCCGGAAGGCGCCGTGGAGAAATTCAAGGCGAAGGTCGGAGACTTCGATCTCTTCGCGAACCTGGGTCAGTTCATGTACCAGGACTCCAATCCCGACCACGGGCTGTCTTCCAGTGACACATTCATACTGGCCTGGCAGGTGGGAGCCAGCGTCAACCTGGCCACGAATCTCGCCTTTAAGGTGGCGCCGGTGATCTACAACTACACCGGCGTAGGATCCAGTGGCGGGTTGAATCAGTCCTTTACGGGACAGGGGAACAACCTCGGGCTCAACACCGGTACCGCGGCTGGCTTTAACCAGACCGGCATTAACAACCTGTTGGTCCTGGAAGTGCCTTTTGAGCTCAACTGGAAACTGGGGAAGTACGGCACGCGGCTGTTTGGGGATTTCGCATATAATTTCGAAGGGGCCGATCGGGCGCGCGCCGCCTTTACCGCTACGCAGGTACCCACCCCCGGATTGACGCCGCTGCCTCGCGCATACACCGATGAGAACAAGGCCTACCAGGTGGGTGTCGGTTTCGGAAACCTCGGCCTCGTTTACGGCCAGACTTCGAAAAAGAACACCTGGGAAGCCAGGGCTTATTACCAGCACGTCGAACAATACGCCGCTGATGTCAATTTGCTCGATTCGGACTTTTTTGAAGGGCGAGGCAACCTGGAAGGGATCTACGGCGCATTCGCCTATAGCCTTACCGACTCGATCATTGGCACGGTGCGCTACGGGTATGCCAATCGCATCAACAAAAGCCTGGGCACCGGCGGCAATAACCCTGACCTTCCGGGCCTCAATCCCATCCAGAACTATCACCTGCTGCAATTGGATCTAACGTGGAGGTTCTAGGAACCAAGGGCGCCACTCGAGGAACGACTCACTGAAGTTATGAAACCAATGATTCCCGTGATGGTGGCGGCCACACTTGCCCTCGCCGCGGCACAGCCTGACGCCGGCGCCCAGATGCTCATCAACGGCGCCGGTGCCACTTTTCCCTATCCGCTTTATTCGAAATGGTTCGACGAATACGCCAAGGTGGATCCGTCGGTGCGTTTCAACTATCAATCGATCGGGTCGGGTGGGGGCCAAAAGCAGATCCTGGCCGAAACGGTTGATTTCGGCGCTTCCGATGGCCCGATGAGCGACGAAAACCTGGCCAAGGCGCCGCGGAAGATCCTGCACCTCCCGACGGTCGCCGGCGCCGTCGTGGTGGTTTACAACCTGGCCGATAACCCGAAGTTGAAGTTGGACGGCGCCGTGTTAGCCGATATCTTCTTGGGTAAAATAACCCAATGGAACGACGCCCGCGTCGCTGCGCTCAACCCCGGAGTAGCGTTGCCGTCGACAGACCTTATTGTGGTGCATCGGTCGGATGGCAGCGGCACCAGTTATATCCTCACCGATTACCTGAGCAGTGTCAGCAAGGATTGGGAAAGTCGGGTCGGCCGGAACACGTCCGTCAAGTGGCCAGCCGGCCTGGGAGCAAAAGGCAACGAGGGGGTGGCCGGGCAAGTTAAACAGTTGCCCGGCAGTATCGGCTATGTCGAACTGGCATACGCCCACCAAAACAAACTGGCCTTCGCCGCTATCAGGAATTTGGCCGGCGCGTTCGTCATACCTTCGCTCGAATCCGTCACCGAGGCCCTCGCTTCCGCCAAGGTCCCCGATGATTTCCGGTTCTCGATGGTGAATCCGCCGGGCGAAGACGCCTACCCGGTATCAGGGGCGACCTGGCTGCTGGTTTACGAGCAACAGAAAGATGCCGCCAAAGGCAGGAAACTGGTCGAGTTTCTTAACTGGGCGATCAAGCATGGCGAAGGGATGGCCTCCTCACTGGACTACGCTCCGCTGCCGGAAGCGTTGCAGGCGCGGGTCCTTGAGCGCATACAAACGATCAAATTCTGAACCCGATGTTTCGTTCCGAACCGTAGTTGCATAGAGTAAGTTCCGCACGACGGACGAAGGGCGCTTCCTCCCGCTCTTCGTCCGTTCGTCGCTCGGTCAACCGCGGGAGCGAGCAGCGGATTAAGACGATTGGCTCATGACTCAAATTGTCCGAGGCTTTCCGTTAGCTGAGGGGCATGCCACCCGCGGCGCGTCCACGCTGGGTGACAGGGCTTTCAAAGTCCTGACCCTCGTCATGGCGCTCACGGTGTTTGCGCTGATTGTCATAGTTGGCTATGAGCTGGCGCAAGGATCTCATTTGGCGCTCAAGAAGTTCGGCTGGCGGTTCCTCACCAGCTCGGAATGGGATCCCGTCAACGAGCGTTTCGGGGCGCTGCCATTTATCTTCGGCACCGTGGTGTCCTCGGTGATTGCGCTGGCGATCGCCGTGCCGCTGAGCATCGCCACCGCCGTTTACCTGAATGAGATCGCCCCCAACTGGTTGCGCCAGCCGCTAACACTGTTCATCGAGTTGCTGGCGGCGGTGCCGAGCGTGATCCTCGGGTTGTGGGGTGTGTTTGTGATGGTCCCCTGGTGCCGGGTCCACCTGTTTCCCTGGCTGCAAAGCGCGCTGGGTTATCTGCCCTTCTTCAAAGGTCCCATACATGGGGTGAGCATGCTCGCGGGAGGGATGATAATCGCCATCATGATCCTGCCAATCATCACCTCTGTCTCCCGCGAGGTGATGCGTGCGGTTCCGGGGGTGCAGCGCGAGGCAGCCTACGCGCTCGGTGCGACGCCGTGGGAGGTCACACGCATCGCGGTGCTGGGCTATGCCAAAACGGGATTGTTCGGCGCAGCCATACTTGGCCTGGGTCGGGCCCTGGGCGAGACGATGGCGGTAACGATGGTGATCGGAAACCGTCCCGATATCGCCGCTTCGCTGTTCGCGCCCGGCTACACGCTGGCCAGTGTGGTGGCTAACGAGTTCGCCGAAGCCACCAGCGATCTGTACCTCAACGCGCTATTTGAGCTCGGCCTGGTTTTGCTGGCGGTGACCTTGATCGTAAACGGCCTGGGCAGGCTGCTTCTCCGCACCTTCGCCGGCAAGGCCGCGGGCCCGATAAATTAAGGAATCCAGCCATGCCTGCCGCGAATTTCCACTGGCGCAAGTTCAAGAACGGATTGATGCGGTCCGCGACACTGGCTTGCGCGGCGCTCGTGATTGTGCCCCTGGGGTTGATTTTCTTTCATGTCCTGAAGTCGGGTATCGGAGCGCTGAACTGGGATTTTGTGACGAATTTGCCCAAGCCCGTCGGAGAGGCTGGCGGCGGCATGGCGAACGCGATTGTCGGGACGTTCAAGTTGCTCGGGTTGGCGGCGCTGTTCGGGGTACCCGCGGGAGTGTTGGGGGGAGTCTTTCTTTCCGAGTACGGCTTCGTGCGCCTGAGCTGGTGGATTCGGTTCGGCGCGGACGTTTTGAACGGCGTGCCTTCGATCATTTGGGGCATGGTGGTGTACGGGCTGGTCGTTGTGCCAATGAAAGGCTTCTCGGCCTGGGCAGGTGGCATTGTGCTGGGCATGATGATGATACCGTTGATCATGCGGACGACCGAGGAAGTCCTGTTACTCGTCCCGGGCAGCTACCGTGAAGCGGCCCTGGCGCTGGGCATCGCGCGCTGGCGCACGGTGGTCCAGATCGTTCTGCGCACCGCGATGAAAGGAATTGTCACCGGCATCCTGCTGGCGCTGGCGCGAGTGGCGGGAGAAACGGCTCCGTTGCTGTTCACGGCGTTCGGCAATCGTTTTTGGAACCATCACCTGTCCGACCCGATTGCAGCGCTGCCGCTCAACATTTTCAGTTATGCGATTTCACCTTATGAAGACTGGCACCGGCAGGCGTGGGCGGGCGCCCTCGTCCTGCTGCTGCTGGTTGCCATGGTGAATGTCACCGTGCGGTTTTTGACGCGTGACAGGCTCGCCCAACAAGGCTAGTGGCTATGCAGGTGACGACGCAGAATTCACAATCACGGCCGGAGTTGCCCGGCCGGGGAGACGGCCCTGGGACCTCAGGCGGGCAACCGGGCGGGCCGGACAGCACGCAGCGGGGCAGCGGATCCGCGCTCCGGCTTCCTGCGGCACTCGCGACCACCGCGTCGGGAACCAAACCTGGCCCCGCAGGGTCTCCGGCCATCTCAGTTCGCGACCTGTCGGTTTCCTTTGCCGGCAAACCGGTGCTCCAACAGGTGTCGCTCGAGATTCCGCACCAGGCAGTCACGGCGATTATCGGGCCCAGCGGCTGCGGGAAATCGACGTTCCTGCGGGCGCTCAACCGCATGCACGATTTGGTCCCCTCGGCCCGGGTGCAAGGGGAGATCCTGTTGTTCGGGGAAAACATTTTGGCCCGTGATATCGAGCCGGTGATGGTCCGCCGCCGCGTGGGGATGGTCTTTCAGAAGTCCAATCCGTTTCCGACCATGTCGATCGCGGAGAATGTGACGGTCGGTTTGCGACTCAACGGCACCCGCGACCGCGTGGTTCTCCATGACCGGACGAAGCAGGCCCTCGCGATGGCGGCATTGTGGGATGAAGTAAAGGATCGTTTGGATGCTCCGGCGGTGAGCCTCTCGGGCGGACAGCAGCAGCGATTGTGCATCGCCCGCGCCCTGGCGGTTCAACCCGAGGTGCTGTTGATGGATGAGCCGGCCTCCGCTCTGGACCCGCTCGCCACCGCCCGAATCGAGGACCTCATCCTCGATCTCAAAAAGAAATACACCATCGTGATCGTCACTCACAACATGCAACAGGCGGCGCGCATCTCCGATCACACCGCCTTTTTCTACCTCGGCGAACTCGTCGAGTATGGAACGACCTCCCGGCTTTTTAATCATCCGGCGAAAAAGCGGACGGAGGATTACGTCACGGGCCGGTTCGGCTGAGCCGATTGATCTTATGGAGCATTTTCAGCAGGAGCTCACAGCGCTGAAGGAACTGTTGCTGGCGATGGCCAGCCACGCGGAAGCCGCCGTGGAAGGCGCCGTTGAGGCTGTCCTTACCCGCAACGAGCAGTTGGCCATGAAGGTCAGGAACAGTGACGAAGTCATCGATCGCTACGAAATTGAGGTGGACGAGGTCTCGATCAGGCTGCTGGCCAAAGCGCCCCTGGCCACCGACCTGAGATTCATCGCCGTCTCAATGAAGATTTCCCAAAACCTGGAACGCGTCGGCGACGAAGCGACCAAGATCGCCAAGCGCGCGCGCGACCTGATCCAGGACCCGCCCCTTAAGCTCGCTTTGCCGGTCCGCGAGATCGCCGACCTCTCATTGCGGATGCTCAAAACGGCCTTGGACGCGTTTGTGAACCGCGATGCTGCTTCCGCCCGCGCGCTGATTCCGGAAGACAAAAAGGTTGATGCCCTGAACAAGGAGATGCATCGGTTGCTGACGGCTCGCATGCTGGAGGACCCCGGCGCGATCAGCCGGTGCCTGCACCTGATGGTCGTCGTCAAGAGCCTCGAACGCATCGCCGACCACGCAAAAAATGTCGCCGAAGAGGTAGTCTACCTCTGCGAGGCCGAGGACATCCGGCACCTGGGTCGAAGCACGGTCCCATCGACTGGTCTCCCCGCTTCCTGAGGGGTTCAGGCGCGGCTTGCGCCTCGGTCCGTTCGCCGCGGGGATCCGCGATTTCAATTTGGCACACAATTCGCTTTCTGGAAAAACGCATTGTGCATTGTCAAGTTTGCCAATGCACGTGACACGCACATGAGCTTTAGCCAATTACCGGTTAATCTGTTTGATCTCGCGCTGCTCGCAGTCCTGGCGGTGGGTGTTTGGAGCGGGCGCAAGCACGGGATGTCTGAAGAGCTAATGAGTCTGGTCAAATGGCTCGCCATCGTTTTTGGGTGCGCGCTGTTGTATCAGCCTGTGGGAACGTGGCTTGCGCAAAGCAGCCCGTTTAGCCTTCTGTTCTCATTTATGCTTGTGTATGTCGCTGGGGCTCTGGTGATTCTGGCGCTTTTCGGTATCTTCAAACACCAGTTGGGCGGCAAGCTGATCGGCAGCGACATTTTTGGACGTTCCGAATACTATTTGGGCATGGGCTCGGGCCTGGTGCGCTTTGCCTGCATTCTCCTGGCGGCCCTCGCCGTCCTGAATGCTCGAGCTTTCAGCCGTGAGGAGGTTGTGGCCATGCAACGTTTTCAAAATGACGTCTATGGCAGCAATTTCTTCCCCACCTGGCATACCGCCCAGGAAGTCGTCTTCGAGAAATCGCTCACGGGAGCCTGGATTAAAGACAACCTGGCTTTCCTCCTTATTAAGCCCACTAAACCCGAAAACAAGCAGTACCACCAAAAAGAGGCCCAGTTGCCCTGACCGCTCCCGCAGGTGGCTGGGGGTCGAGCCGAGACGGATTTCGGGGTTGTCCTTCGTCCCGCTACGGAGGAAAGCGGGCAAGGTCTCAGTTTTTTGCGGCGGGGCGCGCCCGTCCCCGGGTTTGAATCCATGTGCGCACGCTTGATTTGAGACCGTGATGCTGGGACTTTCTTGGGGCAGAGAGATGCCCGGTCTATTTTCACAAGCGACCCTCGAACAGATCCGCGCCGCCAGCGACATCGTCGATGTTATCGGCTCGTACCTGCCGCTCAAACGCGCCGGTGCCAACTTTGTCGCTCTCTGCCCGTTCCACAAGGAGAAGACCCCCAGCTTCAACGTCAACCCGCACCGGCAGATTTTCCATTGTTTCGGCTGCCACAAAGGCGGGGACGTCTTCAAGTTTGTTCAGGAATACGAGAGTATCGATTTTCCGGAAGCCGTCCGGCGAATGGCAGAGCGCGCGCGCATTCCCCTCGAATACGAAAAGGGGGCCGCAGACCAGCCCGGGAAACACTTGAAGGAGACGCTGCTCCAGATTCACGAGCAGATCACCCAACGCTGGCAGACCGCCCTGGCCAACGATGCCGCGGGACAAATCGCGCGCGACTACCTGGCGAAGCGCGCGGTTTCCCCGGAAGCCGTCAAGTTGTTCCGGCTTGGGTACGCGCCCGACCTGTGGGATGACACTGTCAACTGGGCGAAGAGTAAGGGTTACGAAATGGGCCTGGTCGAAAAAGCGGGCCTGATCCTCCGCAAGGAGGGCGCGGACCACTTCTACGATCGCTTCCGCGGCCGGTTGATGTTTCCAATATGCGACGAGCAGGGCCGGGTGGTCGGATTTAGCGGCCGGGTCTTGAGCGGCGATGAGAAAACCGCCAAATACGTCAACTCCCCCGAGACCCCAATTTTCATCAAGAGCAAAGTGTTTTTCGGTTTGGATAAATCGAAGCGCTCGATTCTGGACGCCGGTTACGCGGTCGTTTGCGAAGGGCAGCTCGATCTAATTGCCTGCTTTATGGTCGGCGTGCAGAACATAGTCGCCCCGCAGGGCACCGCTTTCACCGCCGACCACGCCCGCATCTTGAAACGGTATGTCGAGGAGGTGGTGCTCTGTTTTGATTCTGACGAGGCAGGCCAGAACGCAGCCGTTCGCTCGCTGGACCATCTGCTGGCTTCCGGACTCGCGGTGCGCGTCGCGGTGGTTCCGGCGGCCCACGACCCGGATAGTTTCATCAGGACATTTGGCGGCGAGGAGTTCAAGAAGCTGATTGCGAATGCGGAAGGGTTTTTTGACTACTACCTCGGCCGCCTCTGCGCGACGAATGACCTGGGGACCGACAAAGGGCGGCTGGCAGTGCTGCGCGAAATGGGGGAAGCGGTCCGCAAAACCGGCAACTCGGTGTTGACCGACAAATACGCGCAAAAAACCGGGCTTCGGTTGGGGGTCTCGCCGGAATCGGTCCGGGCGGAATTTCGCAAACAAGGACGCGGGGCCAAAATACCCGCTGCGGACCAAGTCGACGAAGCGCCGGCCGGCCCGGCCGCGGTCCCGCAGCCCTCTGCGCCGGAGTGCTGGCTCACCAGGATTTTGCTGACGCACGACGACCTGGCGGGCTGGGCGGCCGCGCACCTGGATCCCGGCTGGGTTCAGAATCAAATGGTAAGGCAGATCGTCGCCAGACGCATCGTGGCCTGCACTAACGGCACCTGGCGCCAACTGCCGGCCTTTTTGGAGGAATGCGCCGAACCCGGCGCGCAGGAGTTCATCACCGAGCTGACGGCAGCCCAGCGCCCGCTCCCCAACCCCGCCCAGCAGCTCGCCGATATCGCCATGCGTTTGCGCAATCAGTTCGTCGATCAGCAAATGGCCGAGCTGCTCCACCGGGCAAATCAGCCCGAGCTTGCCGAAGCCGACCGAGTCGAGTTGCTCCGGCAGCGCGAGGGTTTGCGCGCCGTCAAACGGCAGGTGCTCGCGCCTGCCTCGTGACCGGCGGCGCGCGCACTTCAAACCGCGGAAACCGC
>DATDCV010000286.1:0-9886 GCA_036524155.1 Verrucomicrobiia bacterium | reverse complement strand
AAAAGACCTGATAAAGGCAACCCTCGAGGGCAAGCCCGTTCCGCGTTTCCCCGTTGGGCCATTGGCGGTGCACTATTGCGCACGCCTTGCCGGCTATTCGCTCCGCCAATACTCCACCACCGCCGCCGCGCTCGCAGAGTCGGTTATTCGCTACTATGAGATCTTTCGGCCGGATGCCGTGTGGGTCTCAGCGGACACGTGGGTGAGCGCCGAAGCAATGGGCGCGGAAGTCGGCGCGGTCGGCGATGACCAACCCTTCGGTGGGATAGGCGAACCACTGGTGCAAAGCGCATCGGACATTGAGCGCATACCGCCGCCGGACGTTCACCGCCAGGGACGCTACGCGCTCATGATAGACGCGCTCAGCCGCGTGGTGCGAGCAGTCGGCAATGAGGCATTTGTCGTCGCTTGCTTTGATCAGTATCCATTTTCACTTGCCGCGGCGTTACTGGGGCTGAATCAGATCATGTTGAAAGTGGTGGACGATCCGCCATTGGTGCAGGCCCTGATGCACCGTTGCGAAGAGTATGCGTTGGCTTACGGACGCGCCCTCAGCGAGGCGGGAGCGGACATGCTTAGCGGGGGCGATTCCCCGGCCGGTCTGCTCGGGCCAGGGCTTTACGGGCAACTCGCGTTTCCTTCCGAGCAGCGGCTCATCAAGGCTTTGAAAAACGCAACTGGTAAACCGGTATCACTTCACATCTGCGGTGATACCAGGACGATTTTGCCGGTGATGGCGAACTCGGGCGCGGATGTGCTGGAATTCGACCATGCGGTCGGCATCCAAGAAGCTTGCCGAATGGTGGACCCCTCGATCACGCTCTGGGGCAATCTCGACCCGGTCCGCTTGCTGGCGCAAGGAACGACGGAACAGGTCAGCGCGGAAGCCGAGCGAGCGATGGCGGAAGTCAGATCGGCGGGACGCACCCGCTTTGTGCTGAGCTCCGGATGCACGCTCGCGGTGGAAACCCCACGACAAAATGTGGAGGCGCTGGTTTCGTCAGTGCGTCGCCTGTGTGGCTTCGTAAACGAGGACCGCAAACGGCGGTAAAGTGATTGGAACAACTGTTTTGGGTGGCGCCGCGATTGTGGGGACTGAACCGTTTCCGAACCAGGGACTTTTCAGTACGTAGAGTGCGTGGTCGTCTGCGGCCCCGGGCGGCAACTCGAAGGCTTGAGCAAGGCTTAAGGAAAAGGTGTGTTCTCGTTCGTCAGGGTTACGGAGCATAACAATTCCTTTGCGCGGGTTCCAGGACGCATACCCATAAACCTCGCCGCGCGACGGGTCACCGCCGATCCAGTGGGTATCCACCAGGACGTCTGAGTTTGCCCTCGACCACCTGGCGGCCTCGGCAAGGATGTTCCAGTCCTGGGCTGTCAGCTTGCCAGGCTGAATGTAGAGTTCCTGCAAGCTGGTGCCACTGGCGAAAAACGCGCGCACGTCGTCCTTGAAGCCAGCGGAATCAAACGTCGGGTCGCCGGCACTGCCTTTGCGCGAGTAAGCGACCCCCTGAGTCATCAGCGAGTTAAGCGGGAAGAGCGGCCCTTTTTGCACGATGTTGCGATACACCTCCTGGTCGCGATAGGTCAGCCATTGCTGCTGCCGCGGGCCTTTGCCGGCGAGCCCCATATCGCCGCCCTGGCGCCAGACGGAATCGGCGTAGCGCAGCCAGAATGGAGAAGGCCAGGACCCCGTTGTCAGGTTTATGTAAACACTCGGCTCCTCCTGTCGAAGCTCGAGCATCAAGCGGCGCATCGCCTCGGTGTCGCGGTAGTAACCTGCCCCGCCTTTGGCGTACATGCCGGTCGCGATGCCGTCGAACTTGAAGTGGTTAACGCCGTAATTGTGGATCATCCCCGCGCAAGCCTGTTTGAACGCCGTGTAGTACTTTGGGCCGGCGAGGGAAAAGCCGGTCGCGTTGGTTTCGTAGCCCTGGGCGGCGCCGAATTTAAGCCGCTGATTTCTGGATTCGCCGTAGCCGCCGAAAGGCGAGAGCCAGACGCCGAGGTGCGTGCCGTATCGTCTGCAAAGGCGAGCCAGAGGAGTGAATCCGTTCGGGAAGCCGCCGTGAAACTGCCAGAGCGTCTGGGGATTGTCCCAGCCGTCGTCGAACACCACGGCGTCCATCACCGCGCCGTAAGGTTTGACAAAGCGCTCGCCAAACAGCCGGATCGCTTCCAGGCAATTCGTCTCGTTCAGCGCGAAGGGCTCCCAGGCGATATCGTACCAGGAATTATAGTGCAGAAAGGGCCGGTAGGGATGCGCGCGTTCTTTTTCCAGATAGTAGAGGAACGCACGCCGCATCTGGCTCTCCGGCGCGACACCACAAACGAAACTCCGGGTGAGCTTTTCACCGCGAACCAGGAGAGCGTTGTGGGCGGACCGGCACGATACGCGAGTCCCGGAACCGCTGTTGGTGGTGTCGACCAGGTTTAGAGCGTGCGGATCTTCGCAACCCAGGAAGAAGCTATCAGCCACAATGGGTGACCCATCAACCTGCCCCATCGTCCGCGCCGCAGGAATTGACTCGTCGAGCCACTTAATCTCTTGAACCACGCATTGGTCACCCGTGCTTGAGAGCTCGAGCTCTTGCCGGATGTAGTTGGCGTCATCGCAGGCTATCGCACGCCACGTTACATGCAAAAGGTCATCGGCAGAACGCATTGGGAATTCCACCGTACGGCTGGCCTTTCGCGTCGCAGCCCGGGCCGATTTGGTCTGCGGTGCCACTCTGCGCGCTTTCGGCTTCGATACAGGGAGTAAGGCCGAAGCTGTATAGGTGCGGCCGTTTGTGAGCATGATTTCGAAAAGTTGTCCCGTGAAAGCGAGCTTGCCCTCGGTCTGAACATCCTTCAAGAGGCTCAGCTTCAGTCCTGGTTGGCCACTCTGCCAAACAGCGCAGATCGCCCTATTGCTGAGCACGATGGTCTCGCCTTCGCATCGGACGCTCATGCGACCGGGCGGCTCACCGGGGTACTGAATCTCGGCAGTTGCGCTCAAACTCAGGAACGCCAGCGATAACCAGAGGCGGAGCGTGGAAACCGAAAAGGACCTTGCTGCCAGCGAACTGGACCAAGGTAAACGGAATGCGACCTCCTCTCCCCGGCCCTCTCCTCCGGTGGAGGAGAGGGAGGGGGCTAGTTCGTTGCTCTTATGCCGCTGTCTTGTGGAGTTAAGATTCTCCTTACGTCGGCACCGATAATAGCCGGCCCTTGCGTCAGCACTGACAATAGCCTTGGAGTATTCGGCTCTAGTTCCGCCCCGCTGCGGTCTGTTGCCAAATATGCCAGATTTTCTGTTTCTGCGCGTCATCGGATTTTTGGTAGCAATTCATCAACTCGAACAGGCCGTCTGTCAGTTTCCGGCTGGTGTCAAAGTAGAGCTGATCGGCAGCGGCTTGTGAAACGGCGTTCGTCAACGGTTTCAGCCTGCCCTCGCCGAGCAATTCAAGGCGTCGATGGGTCACAGCCAGGCAATCCAAAGCCAACCGGGTGTGGGCGGCTTCGTACGTTTCCGCGGTGCGCCGTGCGAGGAGGCGGTCGAGGAAAGCGCGCAGGCGCTCGGCCTTCGAAAGCAGAGACGTAATCTCCGACAGCGAGGCACCCGGCTTTTGATCGGCTGAGTTCGGCTTTGTGAGAGCGTTCCACGCAGAGTCCAGCGGAGGAGGCACCGGGGCAGAAGGTTTCAAAGGCAACACGCGAAACCCGGCTGGCCGAGCATCGCCCATAATGATCTCGATGGCTGCCGTGTCCGGCAACGAAGCATAGGGAAGTCGGACCGATCGGGTGTCGAACAACTTCCACTTTTTGCCGTTCAGCCTCACGGCCGTGACAGGTCCCGTTCCGACAGTCGCCAGGTAAAGTCGTTTTGTTCCCAAACGGACTGGAAACCGTTGTTCGAGCCGTGTGAGGCCAGGCGGAATGTGCGGTCGCAACGTCAGTCCCTCAGCGTCGTAATCATATTCAAACAGGCCGCGGATGAACGCGCCGGGTGGGCCAAAGGCGTCATAGGTCAGGTTAATCGGCTGGTTCGGCTGATAGACGTCGCTGCCAAATTTGACCAGCGGGTTATCCATCCGAAAACGCTCGGCAAAGCTCAGCAACTGGTTCATCGAGGCGCGCGCATCCTCGAACTTGCCGAGACGGTAATAGGCGAGAATCATCCGCGCTTCGCAAGTAGACCAGTGGCCGCCGTTCACCCACGTGCCGAACGCCCAGAGGCCTTCGGGCTTTTCATACATGTCGTCGTAGGACGGGTAATTCGGCAAAATAAAATGGTGCGGCCTGAGGCCGGGAATCGACGCGATTTTGGTGTAGATCTGCTCGGCCTGGGACTGGCCGACCACACCGAAGGCGATGGCGTCGTGGTTCGGCGAGCTCTCAAAATAACCGTGCTGTGCCGCGCCGTAAACACCGTGGCGCGTGCCATCCGGATCCAGCGAATTGATGAGGTAACCCTCGTCAGTAGTGAGGCGTGAGAGTCCCGCCCTGGCGGAGTCGCGTCGCCCGACCTGCAACTTTGCCGCGCTCGTGCGTCCGGAAAGTTTCTCCAACTCTGACAAGCGGTCGAGCGCCGCGATGTAAGTCACCGAAAGCCCGGTCAAATAGGCTTTCGCGTAAGTGCCATCCGGCTTTTTCCATCCGGCGAAGCTGGGCGCGAGCAGGTTCCCCGCCGGGCCCGCGAGGAACAGGTTGTTGGTCGGATCGCGGCGGGTCTCGATGAAACTGGCGCAACGTTCAAGCTTGGGAAGGTACTTCGCGATGGCCTGCGCATCGCGGCTGATCAGCAGGAGTTCGGACTGCAGGAGCAGACCCGCCGCCGTGAATTCCATCCCCCAATCGTGGATCTGCGGGCGGCCATCGCCCTGGCGATAGACAATCCACCCCGGACGCGCCGCGTCGCAGAGGCACCCGTCGGGCGCCACCCAGTTGAAGGGCGGGGCGGCCCCAACGCGTTTGCCATCGCCCATCTGGTCGAACCAGAGATCCTGCGAGTTCTGAAGGAACGTGACAAACGGCTCTTCCAGGAATGGCAGCACGGCGAACGTGGGGCCGTAGCTGTTTTGGATCCACCACGCATCCCAGGTCGGCCCCTCGACGAGCCCGTTCCAGCCCGGCATGTAGAGCATAGCCAGGTTCTGGAACTCCGGATCGGGTGAAAACATGCGGCGCGCCGTTTCCAGAAGGCGAAGATACTCCAGGTCGCCGCGACCACGAAAGAACTTGCCTTCGAATTGCGGCGGGTCGCCGGCCGTCGCCAGCCCGCCGGCACACAATACGACAGCCAGCAAGGCGAAGGCGGATTTCACAGCGAGTCGCACGATTAATAGGCGTTGAAGCGTTGAAGCGTAAGGAACCGGTAACCTGCTCAGGGTTTGCTACCTCGCCACGCCTCGATTCGTTGGCGAAGCGTGTCGGAAGGTTTGGGTTCCGGGTAAAGCAGCACGAGGTAGTTCAACTCCCACTTTTCGCCGCTGTGATAAGTTAGCGGTTCTTTATCCAACCCTTGCGTCGCAGCCAGGTAGGCGAACGGCGTCAGCATGTTGAAGTAAGTCGCGTCGCCCCGAGTATTGGTCGGGTGCCCCGCCAGGGCGACCGTCGCCGGATGCCCGGGCGCATCGAAAGAGACTGCGGCCCACGGAGCCGGCGAAACCTCCTGCCGGTTATTCGCAAGATCGGGACGCGTGCCCGCCAGTGAATGCACCGCGAGCTTGTCGAGGTCCTGCAAGAAGCGCATGCCCAGGCCGTGGTAATTGGCGCCAGCCAGAACCACGGTGTTGGTCTTTGGCCCCACTTCGAATTGGGATTTCCATTCCAGTGCAACCTCCTGAGCTTTGGGGTTCACGGTCAGCATGAGGGTGCGGTGCTCGATCAAGAGAGCGACTGGCGCGTTGTTCGGCAGAAAGGCGTCCTGAGGCGCAACCCAATGCAACACCTGGGCAATGCGGGCTTGCGGTAATCTCTGTCCCTCGATCTCCGCGACGCCGAGCACAGGCTCAGGAGATTCTACCGGTTTCTCGACTCCGTTACCGGGAGTTTCTTCCCAGAAATTGATGCCATTCACTCGAATGGCGTACATCAGCGCGTGATGGTGCAAGTGGTCAAAGGGTGCGTCTCGAAGAATGTTGTCACCCTGGATCGTTCTCAGCTCTTTGACATAAGGTTTGAACTTCTGCGGGTTGAACGCGTAGACCAGCACGGGTTTGCCCTGGTAGGCAATTTTCCAGGCGGACGTTTCGCTGATCGGCGCGCATTCAAGACCTGACGCCGAGGCCCCTCTCGCGGTTGGGACGGTGCATAAGGCTAAGAGAACTGGAATGCAAAGGCCGTTTGATTTGAGTGGGTGTTTCATGGGGCGATAAGTGGGGTTTAAATGACAATCTCTTTCTTCGCGAGATCGAAGCGGGCCACCTTTTCCTTCAGGAACGCCAGCAACGCCATGTTCAACGCCGCCTGCACGTGGAGGCCAAACTCAACGTCGCTCACCGGCTTTTCCCTGGTGCGGATACATTGGAGGAAATTTTTCCAATGAGCCGGTGTGGGATCCATTTTGCCGGCCGGAAAAACACGCCGCTCCCCTTTGCGCGGGATCACTGTTATGCTGTCGAACCCGACGTTCCATTCGCCTGGATTCTGCAAAGTGAGGGTGCCTTCGTCACCGTGAATGGCTGGCTCGGTGACGTAATCATTCGCCAACGTGCAAACCACCACGACCGACAGCTTCTCCGGGTAATCGAGGCACATGTTGAAGGTGTCAGGCACTTCGCGGTCGTAAGTCGTGTATTTGAAAATGCCGCCGGAAGCCACGGCGCGCGCGGGGAATTTCAGCCCGATGCTGCTGACGAACGGCGTGAAGGTATGCGGAAATAGATCCGTGCATGGACCGCCCGCATAATCAAGGTACTTCCGCCAACTGAAGAAACGATCGACAGTGAACGGCACCTTCGGCGCATCGCCAAGGAACGCCTCCCAATCGAGGTCGGGTCCGGGCTTGGCCTCGGGATCGACGATGGGCATGCGCTCGCCCCAGTCGCCCGCGCGAAAGAAACCGACATTTACTAGCTGGACCCGTCCGACGGCGCCCTGTTGGATCAAGTCACGCACTTTTTGCCACGCAGGACTCGAATTTCCCTGGTTGCCGATCTGGACGACGCGCTTGGATTTGATTGTCTCCTCGTAGAATTGCTTCGAGAGGTCAAACTGCGTCCAGTGGCCCATGGGCTTTTCACAGTAAATGTCCTTGCCGGCCCGGACGGCGTCGATGGCTTGCGGCACATGCAGGCGGTCCGGTGTGGCGATGCAGACTGCATCCACGTTCGAGTCGGCCAGCAACTCGCTATGCTTCATGTAAGCCTTCGCGCCGGTGGGCTTGGCCGCCTCGTTCAGCCGATACCGGAACACGTCGTTGACGGCCACGACCTGCACCTTTTCGCCCTCTTTGGCGAGCCGCTGAACGGTTCCAAGGTGGCTCGAACCGCGGCCGCCGACGCCAATGAAACCGACTCCGATCCGGTCGTTGGCGCCCAGTACCCGGGCGCGTGAAACGAAGGGAAAGGCGGCGGCCGCGGCTGCGAGGGCCGTGGCCTGGGACGTTGCGCTGATGAAGGTCCGCCGGGTAACGCCCGGACTGGGTTGGGAGAGTCTTGTTATACTGTTCATAAACCTGCTGCTCGTACTTGCCGGGCCAACACTACTTTTCGCTGCCAGCCTTTCGCCCCTGTTCAACGATCAGTCGCTGGAGATCGGCGAAAGACTTGGCCTGAGAGGTGCCCTCGACCGTTTTCTCCGCGATCTCCTGGACCTTCTGGTAGGCGGCTTCCAACTGCTGAGCCAGTTTGCTGTTGGCCACAACCAGGTCTTTATTGGCTTTCTCCAACGCGTCGTTCTTGGTGGCAAGGACGTTGCGCTCGCCTTCGAATTGTTTCACCAGCAAATCCTCGCGATTCTTGGCCTCCAACTTCAGCCGCTCGCCGGTTTCTTTGACCGCCAGGTTGACGGATGTCTCCAACTCTTTAGGGAACGCGCTGGTTTTAGTGCGTAACTCGGCCAGTTCGCGCTCTTTCTCGGCGACCGCTTTTTCGCGTTCGGCGAGATCCTTTTCCGCGGTCTCCCGGCAAATTTTTATTTCCTTCTCGAGGGTCGCCTTTTCATCGGCCAGCTTGTCCTTGATTGCCTGCTGTTCGCGTTTGAAGCCGTAGTTGAAGTCCTCGCGCGCCCGATCCTGCGCTTTCTTCTCCACGGCGTCGCGCTCTTTCACCTCGGCTTCGTGCGCTTTTCGCTCTTCTTCCCATTCGGCTCGCTGCGAATCAATCTCGGTCTGCAACTCCTCGCGTTCATGGGCCATCTGCGTTTCAAACTCGCTTCGTTTTTGATTTTGCGCCTCGATCAAGGCGGCGAGGCTGACAGCGGATTTTTCAATGCCATAAAGCTCTTTTAGCTCCCCTTCCTTGGCTTCCGCGGCTTTCTGAATGTTGCGAAAACGGGCGGACTCGGTGGCCAGGCGTTCGGAGACATCAGCCAGCAATTTGCCGATCTCGGATTTGAGCTGTCCGATTTCGCGGTCGATGCCTTCGGGCTGCACGGCGGCGGCCACCTTAACGGCTTCCTCCGTGCGTCTCTCCTCGATCCGACGCTCGGGAGCGAGCTCGGCGGCGCGCTTCTCCTCGAGTTGTTTGGCTAAGGCTTGGTAAGCCTCGAGCATTTCCTGTTTGGTGCTCTTCTCGGAGAGCTTCCTGACGGGAGTGGTTCTTTCCGCTTTTTCGGCCATAATGGATTGTGTTTCTCGGATTGTTCGGAAGCAGGAGATGACGGCTCCGGACTGGTGTCAAGAAAATCGGGCGCCGCAGAAGCAAAAAGGGAGGACCACCCCAATCACAATGCCCCGCACGCACTGGGGGGGAGCACCAAGGCATCGAAAAGACTCTTGACACTGAGCCGTGGAGGTGCTGCAATGCCCCGCGAAAGCGCGGTTGGGAATATTTTACCAGCTTGCGAAATCGGAAGGCGATCTATGAAAAAAAACTATTATGGATTGTCCTGGCCGTGGCAACCCTCATTTTTGGACGCGATCTGGCCTCCGCACAGCTCACGATGCAGGAATCCGCCAATCAGGGACTCCTGCGACCCTTCGGCGCAATCGAAATTCGTGCGTTCGCGACCTTTTGGAGTTGGCAGACCGCTTCCCCATTGCCCTATAACCTGAACAAAAGGGCGAATCATGAAGGTCAATATGGCATCTGGTTCTGTTAAGTCAGTTGCGGACGCCCGCGCGCTTACGCGGCGATGTGCCAATAGTGCTCGGACCGGAAGCTGCTGCCGATTTTTAGGGCTTCCGCGGTCGTACGGAGCAGCCCGTGCTATTAGGGCTCTGGCCATGTTCATTCTGCTCGTCTGTTCGTGCCTCGCTGTCCTTGCTCAGGGTCAGATAGTTTTCCGGAATTATGTCCGGTTCACGACTCCTCCCATCGACGCTCCCGTCTATCTCGAACAAGTGGGCGGTACCCCGCTCAGTGGCACCAACCTAAACTATCGCGCTGCTCTGCTGGGCGGACCGAACACTGCCACGCCTTGGAGCCTCACCCAACCGGGGACTTTGCAGGTGACGTATAACCCTTCAATTACCACGTTAACATGGGCGGCCTTTAACACTGGGACGCTGCCGGGTCAAACACCCGGATATGTCCGCGCGGACGCCACGTTCCCACCCTCGCGTGCAGTCCCAGGCGCCGATTGGGGCACCTGGGCGTTGGTTCAAATGGTCGCCTGGGAAGGTCCTTACACTTCCTGGACCGAGGCTTGGCAAGCTGCCCAAGCGGGATCGGTCCGCATCGGAGCGTCGAACCCACTTACGATCCACTTGCCCAACAGCCCAACCGCGAATGTAACA